>CAYYKV010000100.1:0-10869 GCA_964468605.1 uncultured Occallatibacter sp.
TGCCCTGTCACGGCAGAGGTCGCGGGTTCGAGCCCCGTCGTCCCCGCCATAAGCCCCGGAAATAGCGGAGTTTAGGGCATATAGGAAGTGACGGCTTAAATTCCCCTCTACCCTACTTTACGGAACTTCAAAATCGAACCAAACTCAAGCCGGCAACAACACAATTTGTCACTGACTCGCGTTGCGCAAGTCTGCCGACACGGCTTGCGTATACATGTCTCATTGCCGGAACGGTCGAGCGAGCAGTTGCCGCTGACAGTGAGAACTTAGCAGTCCAAAGCTGCCAGGGTTTGGCGAGGAGTGCACTCGTCACCTGCGCTCGGGAGCGATGCGAGACCAGACATCGCCCCGGGCCAGGAAGACAAGCCTGCCACGAGCCGGGAGATTGCCGACCGGTTCAGCGACCAGGTGGCCCACATTGTCGAGGGCGTCACCAAGCTTGACAAGATCCACTATGCGAACCGTGAGGACTGGCAGGCGGAGAACGTGCGCAAGATGCAGCTTGCCATGGTGAGCGGCGTGCTCGTAGAACTCATCAAGCTGGCTGTCCGGCCCCAAAAAAGACGCACAGTGTTATTTCACCTGCAGCGACTCGAGGTACCGATTCAGGTAGATAATCCTGAGCGTTTCTCTGCCTTGTCCGGGATAGCCAGTATCGATCTCGGCAAGGATCGGGCCCCATACCGGCATCTGCGCGGTTCCGCGTGGCGAGTTCGTCGCGCCGAATTGAAGCGCCGCCATCACGCGTTCTGTCGGGAATCTGCCTCCGTTGCTCTTGCTTAGAGTAGACAAGTCGGCAGGCTGTTGTTTCAGCTGGGAGGCCACCGGGCCGTTGCCTTTGCCGTAAACCCCATGGCACGGTGCGCAATAACTCTTGTACATCTGCGTGCCGTTGCCCGCGGGGGTCCAAGGCACCGAAATCGTTACCTTTGGCTGGGAATGATCCGCGTACACGAGGCCGACGGAAGTGGTTGCAGCCAATGCGGTTAGAATGAGGATTTTCATCAGATTTCCTCCATTTCAACCTCAATGCAGATCGTATTAAGCGCCAACTCACAAACGGTTGAATGTGACAATTAACACAATTGAAACATTTATTGGTTACTGACGTGCTTCCGGGAATTTCAGTCCAGAGTTGGGATAACTCATTCGCAGGCCGGGAGGGGTGGGTTTCGCTGCCACTGAAGGACGAAGTTACGGACCTACACAAGCGGCTTGTCAAAAAGCTTTGCGACCGTCAGGCAGCCGTTTCATGCAGAGGGTTCCTGTATTTCCGTGTCTCCACGGGTGAAGAGGTCAGCAACTGCCCTCAACGGCTCGGCCCGCCACTCACTCCATTCGTGACCGCTTCGAGGCGATGCTGCGGCAAGTGCAGGCAAACCGCCAAAATGAAGATTTCTCGTTCATTCGTACGGTTTGGAAGATCTGTGTCACGAATGACGACGGTCAGATGCCGGCGAGCGGCGCGCCGACTGATCCCATCGGCCGGCATGCGACTACTGAAACGCCTGGCTTAGGCTCATGGGATCGAGACCGGCCAGAAACCTCTGCGCCTCGGCGGTTAGAGCGCTCTCGGTGACGGTCTTCGACGCGCCTGAATGGAGCTGATCGGTTTGAAGGTGGTCGATCCGAATCATGATGGGAACTGGATGCGCTGTTCCGCCGACGAACTCGCCCATCCGCGGCTTGAGGACGAAAAAACCGATGCGGCCCCTGGAGGCGACCTGCTGTGACTGTGAACAGGAGCCCGGCGTGCAGACGACGCTTACGACGATGCTGTCTGTGACTCCGTCCTGGTAGAAGCCGGTGCTAAGCTCGACGGACTTGCCCTGCGCGGTGACGAAGGGCAGGGAGGTGACCAGGTCGGGAGTGAGGCCGCGCGCCAGCCAACACGAGTTGGCGTCGTGGTAGTAAACATACGGCGCAACCCAGATGGCGAGGATGATTTCATCCGCCCCAGTCGCGGAGTAGGGAGCGGAGTAGGCGCCGCTTTCGACCAGCGTTTGTCCGCCGGATTGCTCGTACCAAGTGCGCGTGAGTGCGAAGCTGCCGATCTGTTTCGGGAAGCGGGCGAGGGCCGCAGCCGACGATGGAGTCGATGCCAGCGTGCTTTGCCGCGATCGCAGCGCCGATGAAGGCAGCGCCAGAACCGTAAGCAACAGGGTGGCAAAGGCAGCGAACCTGATGAGTAAATTCCCCTTGCCCAGCGGGGTCGCCCCGCCGTCCGACCCTGGATCTGCCGGGAACGGATTCTCTTCCCTCAGGGTTGCGAGCCAGACAAACAGCAGGATGGCAACCAGAAACAGCGAACTACCGATGGCATAATCCGCCTGTTTCGCCACGTTCTCGAGAGCGGGATGACCGAGGGCGATCCGGTAATAGAGTACAAGGGCGCAGAGGCGGATGAAGTTGAAGAGGTATCCCAGCAGGACGCCGCCAATGACATATGCTGCCCATCGACGCAGAGAGACGCGCTTGAGATAGCCAAGGACGAGCGCGAGATACCCCATGGAAACCGCGCCGCGAATGCCGTCGCACCCAGGCGCGATGAACATGCCAAAGTCCGGCGAAAACATCAGCCGCAGTTGCGGGGTGGTGGGCGCAAAGTGAATGAGCGTGGCGAAGCCGCGCGCGACGCGAGCAGAGATGTTTTGCAAAGGGATATCGATCATGCTGCTGGAGAGGACGGGCACGGGTTGCGACAACAGCAGCAGTCCAAGCGGAAACCATGCCTTGCGCCAGACGCGCGGCCCGGCAAACAGGAGAACAATTCCGCTGCCATAGAGATAGACGGGCAGGGTTAGCGGGATGAGCGAAACGAGCGCTCCGCCGGCGGTGATGAACAGCTCCGCGTTGGCACGCAGAATGCTGACGAAAAATGCCGCGCCGATCACCGCCAGACCCCACCAGCTTCCGCGCAATTGCCAGCCGTTTTGCTTCCAGACGCGAAGGGTGAGGACTATGCTGAGCGGCGGGATGAGCGCACCGATCGAGCGCAGCGGATCGGTGGTCCAGCATCGCCACAACAACACAAGCTCGCGCTCGATGCCGACGCAACCCGCCGCCGCAAGAATGGCGATCGCGCACCATAGCGCGATTGACGGCGAAGCAGGCCGGCGGGATTCCGCGTCCGGTTCGGTCGCGGCCCGATCCGCTTGCGGTGTCGCGAGTGCCAACTGTTCGGCCATGAAAGCTGCGAGCCCCTCGTTGGATATCATCGCACCTCGCCGCGCTAGGGCGTTTGCGGCGGACCCGCGAGCGGCGTTTTTACCGGCGCCGCAACTCCGATGAATTGCGTCAGGGTGTTCTTGCCGGAGTTCGTTACCCAGAGATTGCCGCTGGCATCGATCGCGAGGCCATAAGGCGCGAGAAGGGAAGCGTCTAAGCCGAAGCCGGTGGCCGGAGAGAGAAAAGTGCCGGGCGCAGCGCTCGACGAGCCGCCCAGCTCAGAGAGCGAGTTGCCCTGATAGTTGGCCACCCATACTGCCCCCGCGCCGTCGACCGCGATTCCCTGGGGACGCAGCAAGCCGCCGCCTGTCGCGGCATCGAGCTTGAGCGATCCGCAGGTGTCCACCTCGCTAACGCTATTGCCGTAGTAATTCGCAATCCAGACATTGCCGCTCTGATCGGTGGCGACGCCCGATGCTCCATTGCAATCGCAATTGAAATTAGTCACCTTAGTGCCGTCCGCGGAGATTTCGGTGACGGGAAGCAGGCCTCCCTGGTTGGCGACCCACAGATTATGGTCTGAGTCGAAAGCCAGAGCGACGGGAAATGCGAGCGCTGTGCCGCCCCAACCGGCGGAGCTCGAAATCGCCGAACCGGAGCTCGATAGCAGTGTGACTTTCGAGTCGCCATAATCGGCAAAGCCCATATTGCCGTTGGTGTCGGCGGCCACGCCGATGGGAAAGTAGATGCCTCCACTGGTGATGCCGGTGGTGACGGCCTGGCCCGAAGGATTCAGCTCGGTGACATCGCCGTTGCCGCTTTGCGGGGTGGTTTGCTCGTTGGCGATCCAGACGTTGCCCTGAACATCGAGCGCCATGCCATAGGATTCGTTGATTCCGGATCCGGTAATGCCGGAGGGAAAGATTGCGCCGGCAGGGGAAAACTCCGATACGACGTTGAAGTAGCTTGAGGCCCAGACATTGCCGGATGCGTCTACACCGACCGATGCGGGCGAACTCATTCCTCCACCTGAGATGGTGTTGTGCAGCATCCAGTCGGGAGGCGCCGCGGTGAGAGCTGGCGAGAAGATCGCGCTGCCCGTGGCGAGAGTGTAGATTGCGGCAACGTTGCTTGCAGGAGCGCGCGCAATGTTGAGCGCGGCGTCAAGCGTGTCGGCGGGAACGCTGCTACCTGCGGCGGCATTGAACAGCGGCGCGCAGGCGCTGCCGCCGGCAGATGCGGTACACGATTCCAGCGCATTGGCCAGCGTGTTCAGCTTGCTGGTTGGCGCGGTGAGTGTGGAGGGAAGGCCAGCTCCCGGCGACGTGCCTGTGGCTGGATTGGCGAGTCTGCTCGCGGTGATAAACGCATTGTCGAGGCCGGTTGTGTTCGTGCAGCTGGCGCCAACATTTCCGCCGCTTGAAAGAAACGAAGCCAGCGCCCAAACCGATGCCGCGGTGGTGACTTCATTGATAACGAACGAACTGCCTGAGTTGAGGCTGCCGCAGGGACCGAGAGCAGTCATTAGCCTGAGAGCGGAGTTGGGCGAAGAGGCGGAGGCCGGTTGACCGCCTTTGGAGAGCAGATAGACAGGAGTTTGCACCGAGGGGCAGAGGTATCCGGAAGGAACCGCGAAGCTTCCATCGGATGCGGTGGTCGGCAGGTTCGTGAGAAGTGCCGCTGGGGCGGAACCGTTGCCCGCGTTCCCCGCGGCATAGAGCTGGACCGTGGCCCCAATCACAGGCTGTGTTGCCGCCATGACCTTGCCGGTAAAAGCAACGCCGGCAACAGGGGTTCTGGAAGGGCACGAAGCGGGCGTATTGGAACTGACGCTTGGGGTGCAGCCGCCGCCGCCTCCGCCACCTGTCGAGGCACTGCCGCCGCATCCGGTGAAGATGGCGAAAAAAGGGGCGGCCAAGAAAACGGAGATGGAAAGCGAGAGAAGAAAGCGGGGAAGCTTCAACGTAGGATTCCCCATTCTGCAGTTTGCTGGATTAAGGACTAACGCTTGCGGCTGCGCGAAGCCCGCAGGCTCGCCACTAAAACGCCCGCGCCACCTACAAGCGCCAGCACGAGGGTTGGATCTTCCGGCGAGTCAGCGCATCCGGTTTGCGCGCGGAGCGGAAGCACAACGGCGGCCAGCATCAAGGCCAGGAGAAAAGCGGAGCGGCGAATCATTCGAATCTCCTTTACTTCATCCACGAGTCGGCAGCGCAAATCCGGGGTTGCCGTGGCAAACGGTCCACGGCGATCAGTTCCAGAATACACGGAAAATTGCAACAGGTGGCTATGCCTCGAAAGGGTGACACCAGAGGGATAACCTTCCCAGTTTTCCACAGTCGGCCGATTCGGCCCGATTCGCCTGCGATCCTCCACAGGCCGACCGTCGAAGCTGTGGCGAATCGCGAAAAAAGCGACTTTTGGGCGGAAATCTCGATCGAAGGGGGAGCGTTTGCCCGCGGGCGGCGGCCGACGCAAGGCTGGACCGGCCTAAACGCACCGTTTACGACACATCGCTTGCTTGAATGGCCTGGAATCCGCCGCGAATTCGATCCTGAAAATGCTGCGCGACACAGGTCAACGATTGATTGTGCCGGGATGATCGAAGATGTGGCCCATCTTCTCCTGCTTCGTTCGCAAGTAACGCTCGAAGCTCTCCTGGGTCTCGACCTCCGCGGAAACGCGTTCGGTCACAGTGATCCCTGCGGACTCCAGCGCGGCCACTTTGTCAGGATTGTTGGTCATCAGGCGCACGCTGGTTACGCCGAGCAGCTTCAGTGCTTCTGCCGCCAGATCATAATCGCGACAATCGGCAGCGAAGCCCAGCGTCTCGTTCGCCTGTACGGTATCGAGCCCCTGATCCTGAAGTTCATAGGCCTTCAACTTGGCCATCAGGCCGATGCCGCGGCCCTCCTGTTGCTCGTAAAGAAGAATTCCAGCGCCCTCTTCGGCGATTTTCTTGAGCGCCATTTCCAGTTGCAGGCGGCAATCGCAGCGCAGCGAGCCGAAGACGTCTCCTGTCAGGCACTGAGAATGGATGCGCACCAGCGGCGGCGCGGCATGAATGTCGCCCATCACCAGCGCAACCAGATCCTCGACTGTCTTCGCGGGTTCGCAGCCGGGTTCTCCTTCGCTGCGTTCGCCCGAGAAGCCAAGGATGCGAAAGCTGCCCCAGCGCGTGGGGAAATCCGCCTCGGCAACCTTTTTCACGCTGTCTAACGCCATGATTTCATTCTACGGCGCGGCCGCTCGGGAAACGTCGCTCGGCTCTCTGGCCAGCGCGATCTTGGGGTGCTTCCATGCGAATCAAGGCTGAGCAGAACGCGTCGGAATTAGATTCCGTCCGGCGCGCCGCGATACATTGATCGTGTGACAGACAACCTGATTTGGATCACGTTGCTGGTCAAGCTGGGCGTGGTTGCGTCGGTGGCCAGCGTACTGGCGCGCGTTACCACATTCCGGCGTCTGTTCTTTGCCGAGAGGCGCACTCGTCGCCAAACCCTGGCGTTACTGGCTTTTTTCCTGGTGCCGCTTACTCTCGGGGTTTGGATTCGGTTTTGGGTTCCCAACTTTCTCGCCGCCGATATCTCTTTTGAAACCGTTATTCTCCTCGGCTTGCTCGTTGGTCCGGGCTGGGCCATGCTCAGCGGCGGCGTGTTGTCGGTCCCCGCCGTCCTGCACCACGAATATCTCGCGCTGCCCTTTAACGTTGTTTTGGGTCTCATCGCCGGCCTGATCGGCCGCTTCGTGGAGAAGGAAGAGATTTGGTCGTTCACGCCCTTCATCGACCTTAGCCTCTATCGCTGGGTGCGCCGAAACCTGATCAAGCCGCGCATCGACCGCCAGTTTCTCCTTCTGGTTCTCATCGCTGTCATGGAGATGGCTCGCGACTGGATCGCGCGCGCCTTTCCGCATCGCCTCTTCGCACTCGTCGCCAGCAATCTCTGGCTCCAGGCGCTGGTCTGGCTGTGCGCTCCGATTTCGGTCGGAGTCGCCATTAAAGTGTGGAATGCACTGCGCGTCGAGATGTCGCTCGAGGAGCAGAAGCGCCTTCTGCTTGAAGCCCGCCTCGACGCCTTGCAACGCCAGATCAACCCGCACTTCCTCTTCAACACGCTCAACTCCGTTTCCTCGCTGGTTCGGAGCCAGCCGGAGATGGCCCGCCAGATGACCGTGAAACTGGCGAATATTCTCCGCGCGCTGCTCAAGGATCATGACGCTTACGTGCCGTTACGCGAGGAATTGAAATTCACCGACGATTACCTCGACATCGAAGTCGTTCGTTTTGGCGCAGACAAGCTGCGCGTTGAAAAAGACATCGATCCGCGCACACTCGAGATTCTGGTGCCCAGCATTCTGCTGCAGCCGCTCGTCGAGAACAGCATCAAACACGGCCTTGAACCGCGCATTCACGGAGGAACGGTCACTCTGCGAAGCCGCCTCGAGGGCGACCGGATCTCCATCGAGGTCTCTGATGACGGCGTGGGCATGACCGGCCGGCCCGAGTCCGCGATTCGCCGCACCGGTTCAGGCATCGGAATGAAAAACGTACAGGAGCGGCTGGAAGTTCTCTACGGCAACCAGGCCAGCTTCAACGTGGTCAGCAACCCCGGCCGTGGCACGGTCGTTTCCATTGAGATTCCGGCGTTACCAGGCGTCGCGTCCTGAGCAATCCGGCAGCGCAGACTCCGCCAATCCGTCGATCAAGGAATGTTTTCTCCTTGCGGAGCCGCGGGTTTTCCGCAGGGCGCCTGCAGACGATTCTGCTGCATCCACGCATTCAGCTCGTCCTGTCCCAGGGTGTCGTAGAAACCGATCCACCGTGGCGGCAATGCAAAGACATATTTGCTGTTGTGTCCCAGCTCCGATGGCCCGATGGGCGCTGCGCTCACTGCCATCGTCGCCGCCGCAACCTGCTGCCATTCAGCCGGTGCGAAAATCATAATCGGAATGTCCTGATACGGCTGCTCCGCGGTCCATTTGGGATTGCGAATGAGCAGTTGCGGCCCTTGAACTGCCTTGCCGGAACTGAGAATCGTCCCGCCCCATTGCTCGGCGACGATTGTGTATCCCTTCCAGCTTTTGGGCAGAGCAAAGCAGAAGCCGTACGCGCTGTTGCGATAGACGATCGATGCTTGCGCGGCTGCCGCTTTGGGAGCCTGTGCAGGATCGGTTTGCGCGCCCCGCGCAGCCGGCACCATCAGGACGGACGCAAGCAGAAACTGAAGAATCGGGCGGAATCTCATGTGCGACTCCTTTCACATCAGGTCTTAGCCATCCCAGAAACCGGACGAGTCTTCAGCCCGTGCCGCAAAGCTCTTCAGTTTCTGTCCTCGGCCGGCGCAGTTGATTGTATGCTCAATCCATGGTGCGCTTCACCGTGCTGGCCTCGGGCTCCAAAGGTAACAGCACGGTTGTCTGTGGCGGGCGCACGCGCATCCTCGTTGACGCCGGACTGAGCTGCCGTGAACTTTTCCGGCGCATGAAGCTGGCCGAAGAAGACCCCTCGACCCTCGATGCCATCGTCATCACCCACGAGCATCAGGATCACGTCAACGGACTCGCCGTGACAGCGCGCAAGCTCGGCATCCCGGTCTACTTTACTGAGGCCACGCACCGCGCCTGGATGCGCTGGCTGACGCCGCGCCGCCAAATGACTTACAAGCAGTGGCTCGAGATGTGCCGCAAGCAGGCCGCCGAGCGCGAAGCCGAGCCGGAAGCATCGACCCAGGAAGCCGCAGCAGACGATAGCGACCCCGAGGAAGCCGAGGTCGAATGCCTGACCCAGGCCGATGGACAGTCCCAGCAAACGAATGGGGAGCTCGCCCCGGCCTATGAACCTGTCCGGACTCGACAGCCCACCATGAAGGAAGACCCCACTTGGTTACCTGCGGTAGAGTACTTTCGCGCCGGTGAGCCCTTCACGATCGGCGATATCGCCCTCAGCCCCTTCACGATTCCCCACGATGCAGCCGATCCGGTTGGCTTTGTTCTGAGCTCCGAGGGCATCCGGCTCGGCTTTGCCACGGACCTTGGCTATATCCCGCCCAACGTCAAAGAGCAGCTTCAGGCGCTCGATCTGCTCCTGCTCGAGTCCAATCACGACCTCGAAATGCTGCGCGACGGCCCGTATCCCTGGTCGGTGAAGCAGAGGGTGCTTTCCCGCGTCGGCCACCTCTCCAATGACGCCACCGCCGAGTTCCTTTCCACCGCTTACGATGGCCAGGCTGCCTATGTGATTCTTGCTCATCTCTCTGAAAACAATAATCTTCCAGAGCTTGCGAGAGTCGCGGCCGAGCGCGCCCTGCTGGGCCGAGCGAGCCTCCTCGCCAACCGCTTGTTACTCGCTGAGCAACACCAGCCACTTTCGGCTATCCGTTTCTAGCCAAAAAGATTACAATCAAAGCAAGTTACGGCTAAACCAGTCGTGAAATCGGCCGGAACAAGGCGCCAGGAAGCTTCTCCTGGCGGAATGTATTTGCGGGACGTTTTGCATCTGTCACCAGGGATTCGGCGTCCAAGTTGGTAGCTTCCTGACCCGAACAGCAGGTGGAAGCTCCGTGATTGAACTCATTTTTTGCAGGGTGACCTTTCATGTCTACGCGGGCAAATAAGTGTACTGACCGGGTCGTAGGCGCGATTTTGGCAAGCTGGCGCTACGATATTTCGGGGATCTCTCCGGAGATGCGGCGCGATTACGAAAGTCATTTCGCCGAGTGTGCCCATTGCCGCAGCCGCCAAAAGTTCCATCGTAGCCTCGACGTCACGCTGGCTGTCTTATTTTCGCTTTCCGCGCTCTTCTTCTTCTTCGCGCTTGCGGTTTTGACCCACATTAAGCCGCTGGAGCATGTCGCCTTCAAAATCCTGGGCCTGGACATCTTCGACATGTACCACATGTTGGTTTCGGCAGGGATCGCGGGGCTTTGCTTCTCGCTCATCGCCATAGCGCTGGTGCTGATGGCCACGCCTGCCCCTTCGTACCTAGGCGACATCGCCGCTGAGCATCGGCGGCTGATCGAGCAACGCCTGCCGGCAGCCATCAAATCGCTGCGTCCGCGCTGACACGAAATCTGCCCTCCCAGTGCAAAAGGCCTCCCGATGCGGGAGGCCTTTTGGCGTCTGGGATCACTTCGCCAGCGGCACTGGCGGACCAGCGGAAAGGGAAAACTCGGATTCCGTATAATTGAAGCAAATCAGGAACAAAAAAGAGATTTGAACTTAAGAAAGAGAGCCTTGAAATGTACAAAGTTGTTTTGCTTCGCCATGGAGAAAGCATCTGGAACAAGGAAAACCTGTTTACCGGCTGGACAGACGTTGACCTGTCGGACAAGGGGAGAGAAGAGGCCACACAGGCCGGCCAGATGCTGAAGGAGCAGGGGTTTTCCTTCGACATCGCATACACCTCTGTGCTGAAGCGCGCGATACGCACCTTGTGGATCGCGCTGGACCAGATGGACCTGATGTGGATTCCCGTCGAGCGCGACTGGCGACTGAACGAACGGCATTATGGGGCGCTGCAAGGCCTGAACAAAGCCGAGACGGCCGCGAAGTATGGCGAGGAACAGGTGAAAATCTGGCGCCGCAGTTACGATATTCGCCCACCGGCCCTCGAGGAAGCCGATCCGCGTTATCCGGGGAAGGACCGCCGCTATCATGCCCTGACAAAGCAGCAGCTTCCCCTCACCGAATGCCTCAAGGACA
>CAYYKV010000101.1:0-10743 GCA_964468605.1 uncultured Occallatibacter sp.
GCGGGCCAGACCTGCTGTGGATGCACGGCGCTTATGAGCAGAGCCTGGGAAAGTTCCCCGTCGGCCTGTTCCTTGGCGTAGACGAGGCCAAAGTGGGCCTGCGTCGCGACGATATTTCCTTCGATCACCTGCGCCATAGCTACAGCGCGGGTATGACGCTCCATGCTGGAGGGCTTCCAGTTGTTTATCTACTCTTCTGCTGGGGCGGGAAAGAAGGCAATCACACGATCGCCAACATCAATGCGAGTTTGCTTGGCACTTCTGTGAGGCCGTCGCTGTTTTAGAAGCCCACCCCATGAAATCGAACGTTCCAGATGGGATGTTCCGGTGAACCACCCCTATGTCTGGATAACGGAAGGCGTTGGGTAAATGATCGGCAAGCCGAAAGGCGAGCATCAGTTTGCAGAAGCGCACTCTTGTTTGGATAGTACTGATGCAACGTCCGCCCGATACACCGGCTCGCAACGCCACCTTTGTGGCAGTCATCGGTTTCTTTCCTTCAAAGAGCAAGACCTGAGTAGTCGCTTCGAGAATTGCCTCCACAGTTGCAGTTCAATACACCTGAACTGGCGGTTTGCGAAGTTCCATGACGACTGGAGCGTTGGAGCAAATGCGAACTCCTAATACGAAACTTTCTTCATCTAAATTATCTGGGGCACGGAAGTCTACGGTAAATCCGAAAATGCTCTAGCAACTTGGCCTCCGAGAGAAGCCGAGGCGCTGTTCAGCTCCGAGCGGCGCACTGGCGTACTGCTCGATCGCATCACCAGACATATCCACAGGCTGGAGATGAGCACCGACTTCTATCGCCTAAAGCAGCGCCATCATTCGTCAAGTTCTGGGATAAACGACAAAGTCGCAATCTTGGCCTTACCAATCTGTTGGTAGGCAGCCGTCTCGGAATCGGGCAGCGAAGAATCCACCTGAAATGCGGACTGAAGTTGATACATAACTCCTCAGTCCAATGGAATTAACTCATGCGGTCAGAGACTCACTTGGCCTCATCGAGGACTTCGATGGCCCGCACCTCCGCATAGTTCACCGTCGGCGAAAACGTCAGCAGAAGCTTGCCTTGGCCATTTGGATGCAACCCGTGAAAAACGCGAACCTCAGTTTTAAACCCGCCGCCGGCTGCCTTAAATACATCAAAGTCGTGTAACAGCGTCACACCGTTGCAAGTGACATCGAACACTCGACATCCGACGCCGCCGGTGCACATTCCAGGTGTTACGCCCGATAGGAAGAAAGACTCTGCAAAATACAACTTGACCGTATAGCTCCCCGGGGGCACAGGAATGGCGTAACTGAAGTTCCCATAGCGCTCGCCAGCAGTAAAGGGCTGTATTTGCGCCTGTGAACGTGGATCTGCATTGCCGTCTTGCACATGAACGATGGTTCTCCCGTGGATAAAGTAATTATCCGCGGCCCATCGGCTCCCATCGCTACTGATAATATTCGTGGGCTGCATGGAGATTCGTATGGGCTTCAGTTTCCCCCAGATTCCCGGAGTCAGCTCGATGGCATTGATGAACGGACGCTCCTGGCCGGGGATGAACTGCAGATGCACGATGCCGTCCTTTTCCGGCGTAACATTCTTAAAGGCGCGAACGTCCACGGCCGCAGTTGCGCCATCGGCAACAGGATCGAAATCGGACAATAAGGTCTGCCCATTAACGACGACTGAGAAGTGGCGTGTGTTCTGCGAGTCCTCTTGTCCTTTGACATTGCTTTTCAGGTCCGGATCCGCAAAGTAAAGCCGCAACTCGTATACGCCGGATGCCGCTGGTATGTTGTACGCGAAGACGCTTTGGTCGGGCGGGCCTGCTCCAGGCAGCTTCTGCGATTCGCGGCCGTTGCGAAAGATACGGGGGTCAGCCACGGGTGGAAACAGATCGTCGGGTCCGGATGCGGCTATGCCGCCTTCGTAGTAGCGATCTGCGGTCCACCGTCTTCCCCAGTTGTCTGTAAAATCGGATCCGGAATACCCTGCTGCGATTCGAATTCCTCCATCGTCAATAACGTCCGGCACAGGGCTGCCCGGCTCGGCAATGGCTCGATTTGAAATCGGCAGAGCGCTGCCCGTCGACGCCATGTTCGCATTCGCTACCTGCTTCGCCATTTTGTATCGGAATGAGGGAAGTGCGAGCCAGATTACTCCTAATGAAAGGATCGCAAATGTCGCAAACACGACCGAGGTGGGCGGACGGTATCCCTTGCGCGGTTCGGTCGCAGGGATCTTCACATTCGACGCCTGGGGAAGCGCATTAGAGGAGCGCTCTTCAAATACAGGGAGATATTGGCCCTTTGGAATGGTGATGATCAGGGGCTCATTTTTGCCTTCGCCGGCGAAATACTGCTCCAGTTTCCAGCGCAGCAGCCGCGCCTGCGAGCGGACCACATTGTCTTCGCTCTGGTTATAGCCGGGATTGCGGTTGAAGACGTGAATGCCAATCTGTTGTTCTGTTGCCGACTCGGGCTTGTCATTCAGGGCGCACTGACATACGTAGGACAAGAACGCTCGGAGCCGAGGTGACTTTTCGAATGTTCTGCTGGCCTCTACGTGCCGGACAAGATCCTCACGTGTCCCTTCTGATTCTTGCGTCATTTCGGAACCCCGGTATGCGAAGGGGACTCGATTCATAGCCCGAAAACCTGCGCATTCAAAAATACCACAGTGCGCGCGACTCTGGCACTCCCTGCACTGGGGCGACGAGCGCCTGGCTAACGGTGCCATTCTTCCCTAATGCATTGTGATGCAGTCACTTGTAAAGAGGCTGGCCGTGATCGGACTCGCGCTCTTCCGATGAAACGTTTTAGTGCTCCCGTTCACCTGTGAACTGCCCAGTGATACCACTGTGAAACACAGAAAATTGCGTGCTTTGTTACACCGTGAAAGACTTTTCTTCCTCGTTCTCTTCTTCTATTGTTCCGCAGGTAGTAAGAGGCACGATGCTCGGAGGCGCTTCCCGCATCGACGGCATCGCTCTGGCGGCCGTTGCCTACCTGATTTGACTTTGTCGGATCGACACATAAGGCAGCGGATATTCCGGGCCTCTGCCATTCCGCAATGCGCCATAACCCAGGCGGTGAGAGACAGACCGCTGAGAGGCAACATCTACCAGGAATTCAAGTTGGCACAAAAGAGATGAAGCGAACCTGAAACGGAGGCCGGCTTCATTGAAGTTGCCGGTTTCTTCTCGCACAAAACGCATCAAAAAACTTGGAGACATGAAACGGAGATCCCTATGCATTCAATGAAGTTCATGCTCACCGCTGTCGCGGCGATCGCGGTGGGTTGCGTAACCCTGGCGGCAGACGCCCAGACGGTATACAACAATGGGTCTGGTACAAGTAACGGATACTACTACGCCTTGTATACCAGCAGCGGGTCGGCAACCCTGACACTCGGATCGACAGCCGGCAATTACGCGCTTAGCTGGTCCAATGCCGGCGATGTGGTTGGTGGTGTAGGGTGGAATCCTGGCAGCGCGCGGATCGTCGGCTACAACGTCGGAGCCGCCAATGGCTACAATGTCATCTCCCTCTACGGATGGTCGGAAAATCCGCTGGTCGAGTATTACGTCACTGAGCTTGGCCAGCTCTATCTGAATACTGCAACCTACAAGGGCAGCGTCTCCAGCGACGGGCACAACTACAGCACGTATGAGCATCTGCAGCAGAACCAGCCCTCGATCGTGGGCACCGCAACTTTCGAACAATATCTGGATCAATGGGGCGGGCAATCGGTCGGATCGACCGGCACAATCACACTCGCCAACCACTTTAACCACTGGAGCAGTCTCGGGATGAATCTGGGCTCTTTGCAGATGCAGTATCTCGCGACCGAGTCGTGGAGCGGTGGAAGCGGCTACTCGAATGCAACCGTATGGACAGCGAGCTCCAGCGGCGGCGGTGGCGGTGGAACCGGCGGTGGTGGCGGAACTGGGGGCGGTGGCACATTTCCCACCGGCACTCATAAGCTGATCAATAGCGCCAGCGGCCAATGCGCCGACGATAGCGGCGGCTCCACATCCAACGGAACCAAAGTGCAGCAGTACACGTGCTACAACGGCGCGAACCAGAATTGGGTGATCACCTCCCTGGGCAATGGCTATTACTCGATAGGGAGCCAAAACAACTCCAGTGCCGTCTGGAATGTCACCAACAACGGCACCGGCGCTGGAACAGCAATCCAGCTCTATGGCTACTGGTCCGGCGGAACCAACGAACAATTCCAGCCCATTGCGTCGGGAAGTGGGTACGAGCTCAAGGATCACAACAGCGGACTTTGCGTCGCCGACCCCGGCGGATCAGGTACGGCCGGCCAGCAATTGGAAATTGAATCATGCAGCTCGGGAAGCAGCGTGGTGTGGACGGTGCAGTAGCTCTAAACCTGCTCCCATCGGCAGAGCTTCATGCGGTAACTGGAATGAAACCGCTAGTGCCGTTCCGGCGAGCCTTGCGCTCTTCGGAACGGCATGCACAGTCAACTCGTTCGCTGGCAGCTGAGTGACACAATGCGGCGAAATGGGTGTAGAGACCTGCTTCGCCGCATTTTTTGAGTAAGAATGTGCGCGCTGGAAGAGTTCAGGGCACAGACGGGATCGGATTCTTGGGCAAGCGATTCTTGAATTGATCTGAGTATTTGCAATCCGGACCCATGCGTTTCTTCGATCCGGATAAGAGAGAAATAGGACAATCCAATGAAGAAGCTATTCTTTTTTGCGGCAATCGCGGCAGCCGTCATGGTTTGCCGGGGACAGACGCCCGATAACCTCGTATTGGTCAAGGGCGGCACATTCAAGAACACAAGATCCAACTACTACGGAAAGGGCGTAACCATATCGAGCTTCTATATAGGCAAATACAACGTAACTCAAAAAGAGTGGGTTGAAGTTATGGGAAGCAACCCGTCTAGATTCAAAGGCGACAATCTGCCGGTAGAATCGGTGAGTTGGTACGACAGCATCGCCTATTGCAATCAAAGAAGCATAAAGGAGGGCCTGAAGCCGTACTACAGCATAGACAAGACCAACAAGGACCCGGGCAACATGCCAGACCCGAAATTCGGCGATCTTGACACCATAAAGTGGACGGTGACGATCAATGAGGGCGCCAACGGGTACCGGCTGCCAACAGAAGCGGAGTGGGAGTATGCAGCGGGCGGGGGCCAGATGAGCAAGAGTTATATCTATAGTGGCAGCGACGATATCGACGAAGTCGCATGGTATTGGAGAAACTCCGGAGATAAGCCGCTAACGGGGTTTTGGCGCTGGCCCGAACTTCAACAAAACCACAATTCGACAAAGCCTGTTGGTGGCAAGAAACCCAACGAACTGGGGCTTTATGACATGTCGGGCAATGTAAGGGAATGGTGCTGGAACTGGCACGGAGACCTCTTGGAATCCAATATTACCGACCCCAAAGGAAATCCGAGCGGCTTTGGCCGGGTTTGGAGAGGCGGCGGCTGGATGGGCGTCGACTTCTGCGCCGAGGTGATCTTCCGTGGCAGCCTGGCAGCCAATGGAGCGGGACCAGATCAAGGTTTTCGCGTGGTTCGCGGCAGGTAAGCCGCGATCCGAAGATTCAGATGCTCCAGTATTCGCATGGTTTTCAGGAGGTCTATGCTCGGGCGAAGTGTGCTTCTAGTCGCAGCTCTAGCTGTTTGCAGCTGGCAGGCCAGAGCCCTGCAGGTTCAAATTGCACTCGACTGGCCTTCCGGTATGCCCGCCTCGGCACCTGTGCACACGCACATCCATGCGGTTTGGACAGCCGGTCCTACCAATGACGGCGTGCCCGCCGGAGTCGAAGCTGAAGCCGGGCCGGACGGTGCGGTCCTCGATCTCGCCAATGGTGTCTGGCACGTGCAGGCTTCCGCACCCGGATACTGGAGCCAGGGAGCCGATGTTGTGGTCTCTCGGCAAGCGCCTGCCAGCGTGCGGCTCGCGCTCTGGCCGGCGGCGAACCTGCGCATTGAAATCGAAACTGCACGGGGCGAAGAGCCTCCGCAATCACTCCGCGTAAGGCTTAGCTCGAGGCCGGCAGCAGTCGGTCTGCCGCAGGTGGAGCAGAGCCTATCCAATGCGGAGCTGAACTGCGGAATCGAAGGCGGAGAATGGAGTTGCCTGGCTCCGGCGGGCCTCTTCGATGCGCGGATCGAAGCTGAGAGCTACGCGCCAAGTTACGCCTGGGGTGTGCGTCTGAAGGCCGCAGAAAACACCGATCTGGGCAAAATCGAACTGCGAAGAACCTTGTCGGTCTTCGGGCGTGCGGTGCGAAAGGATGGTTCAGAACCAACAGGCCGCTGCCAGGCGATCTTGACTCCGGATATGTTGCGGGGCGGAGGACCGGAACCACAACCGGACAACCCGCCACCCGACGAGAAGACCTTCACCGTGTCTGTCAACCAGCAAGGCTACTTCCAGATCGCTGGGGTGAAGCCCGGAAGGCATTTGCTGACAGTGGAGTGCAAGCAGGCGAGCGGCCAGAGAGAGCTGCAGGTGCAAGTGGAGGGCGAAACCCGAGTCGACCCTCCATTGATGCTCCAAGAGCTGACCCTTGACATTGTCATCACACCCAAGGCCGATCCCGAGGGTAAGCCCTGGCAGCTCATCGTTGACGCGACGACCCCGCGCATACGACGGATCGAGGGAACGGCGACAACCGGAACGGATGGACGCTGGTCACGGCACGGCTTGATGGCCGGCAGCTATCGTGTGATCGTGAGCAACTCCGATGGCCAACAGTGGCTCAAGAAGGACTTTGATCTGCTCCCGGAAAGCGAGCCTCTGGCGCTGCACCTGGCCTCAGCAAGGGTTGCAGGCAAGGTGCTGCTCGACGATGTTCCGGTGCGGGCACGGCTGCTCTTCTCAAATCAAGCCGGCGGTGAGCCGGTGACTCTGAACAGCGACGATCGGGGTCATTTCACAGGGGTCTTGCCGATTGCGGACGGAGCCATGGAAAGCACGTGGGCCGTGGAGGCGCACGTAGCGCACCCGGAGACCGTGCGGCGTCTTTCAGATGTCGAGGTGCCGACGGTTGCCGCCGGAGCGGGGGCATGGCTGGATCTGGTGCTGCCGACGATACCGGTGCGCGGAACCGTCGTCTCACAGAGCGGCCAGCCGCAAAACGGGGCTCAGGTGACCTTTGAAACCGAAGGAGGCGGATACCGAACGACCTTGGCCACCGACGGGGCGGGCACCTTTGAGATGGCCGATCTGCTTCCGGGGAAGTACAACGCAGTAGCCCAATCATCCTTCGGCATTTCAGATCCAACTGAGTTCGCCGTAGCCGCTGGCTCAGAGAGCAGGCCGAAGCTGATTCTGCGTCCCTACCTGCACATCCCTATCTACGTGATCTCCAGCGACGGGGATCCCATCGCGGGTGCATCCGTCCAGGTCTGGTCCCAGCCCGGAGTACCGCGGGCCTTCGGCCACACCGATCGGAACGGTCGCCTTGTGGTGAACCTGCCTCCGGGGACTACGGAAGTCGGGCTTACGGTGGGAGCCCAGGGATATGAGATCGAGCTGAAAAATCTGGCTGTCTCGAGTACACCGGTCACAAGCGATAGCGGTCAGCCACCGGATCAATATACCGTCACCCTCAGCGCAAACGGAGGAACGCTTGCGCTGAATTTTGAGCCGCCCGAGGGCACTCTTGACCGCTCTGCCGCGCTATACCTCACGCATGATGGAGCTATCGCAGACGCCCGAACACTGGAAGGCTGGGGCACCGACCGGGCCGGCTCCAATAGCGACGGTCCAGCGCAGATCGACAGCATCGAGCCTGGAGATTACGCGCTTTGCGTAGTGACGGCCCCATCCCAACTGGCCGCACTCTGGGAGGGCTCGGCGCCGCAGGAAAGTTGCAGCAAGGGAACGGTGAAGGCGGACCAGACGCTGACCCTGTCGCCCAAATCACAGTGACCGAAGCCTTGTCTCGGTCGTTCATAGCCACTCTTCACGAATTAGCTCCCCGTGAACCGTTCAGGGAGAGTGCGACAGACGACATTGATTCGGAGCGCAACGATCAAAGACGGATACCCGCGAACGGTAGGCCTTAGCGCGACTTTCATGATTCGGTTGGAGTAAAGGCATAGGCGCGACATCGCTTCTTATGCATCAGCGTCAGCCTGGGATGTGAACCCGCGTTTCTCCCCCGACAGGTGAAGCGGTTAGCAGTCTCTTCGAAACGCGATACGGAAGGTCGAAGCTGGATGGTCCGCCAAAAATCGGCGATGAACTGATTGCAGCCCTGCGAGGCTCTGGGAGTGCGACCACAACCGGTGAATCAATCAGAATGGCGCTTTTCCTCCAGCGATCTGATCAGATTCCCTCAATGTCATCGAGCGCATAATCGCCAAAGCACTCGGTCAGGGCCGATTAGCACTCTGATGTCGGCATGTGACATGATTTCGCCTCTCGGACGTGGTCGCAGTCGGATGGCCGGCGACTCGGAAGTGACGTGAGCAGGATTACACTGAGACGGTCGACGATGGCCAAAGCAGATTGAAGGAGGGGAGTGATCGAAACACTCCAGGTCCCTAGGGCACTTGCGAGAACTGATCCGACAGTCGCTCCATCAATCATGCTGGATGAACGCATTGGCCTGTCGGAGCCAAAGAGAAAACAACCAACCAAGCAGAGGGTTCCAGATGCGCCGCGTCAAGTTCTGCGACCACTGGCACAGATTGCCAGACGTTCTCTATCGCCGTTCTGTTCATTCCTGGACACCTTGAGGCTAAACCGGACACCCAATTCAGTTCCCAGGATCCAATGGTATTCAACAAGGTGCTTTGTTATCATAAAGTTGTAATTTAGACAAATTGGCTCTACAATTGCAACTCTCTCCGTGAATCCGCATCTTCACCCGGAGGCCAACCATGACCATCCTGCTTCAGGACCTAAGATTTGCCCTACGTCAGCTACGCAAGTCCCCCGAATTCACCATTGCCGCTGTCTTGACGCTGGCCCTGGCCATTGGCGCAAACGCCGTGGTCTTCGGGGTAATGAACGCTCTGATCCTGCGTCCGCTGAATGTGCCTCAGGCAGAGAGCCTCTTCATAGTCCAACATGGGAGCGACGTCGGATCCCACTCCTATCCCGACTATCTCGATCTTCGCCAGCGCAATCGCAGCTTCGACGATGTGGCTGTTTTTGCTATCTCTCAGTCAGGGCTGGATACGGGCAAAGATCCATCCAATGTCTGGGAATACGAAACCAGCGGAAACTACTTCGACACATTGCGCATTCAACCGTACCTTGGCCGTTTCTTCCACGGTTCCGATGAGCATGGTCCAAACAGCGCGCCCTATGCCGTGCTCTCCTACGCATATTGGCACAGCCATTTTCAGGACGACCGCGGCGTGGTGGGCCGCGTAGTACTGCTCAACAGGCATCCGTTCACCATCCTTGGCGTGGCGCCTCCAGGGTTCCAGGGGACCGTCTTGTTTTTCGCTTCGGATATCTTCGTGCCCATCGTGAACCATGAGCAGTTATCCGGCGACAAGATGATATTGAACGCGCGCGGGAACCGTTGGATGTTTGAGATGGTGGGACGTCTGAAGCCGGGAGTCACTCCGGCGCAGGCCACTGCCGATCTGAACTCCGTGGATTCGTATCTGAAAGGAAGCTATCCCAAAGAAGAAGGTAATGAGCCTTATACGCTGGCGCGGCCTGGTCTTCATGGCGACTATTTGAACGGGCCCACGCGGGCTTTTCTCACCGGGTTGATGCTTCTTTCGGGTTTGATACTGTTGGCGGCCTGTGCCAACCTGGGCAGCCTGTTTGCCGCGCGGGCCGCCGACCGTTCTCGCGAAGTGGCCTTGCGCCTGGCTCTTGGTTCGAGCCGCAATCGCATTTTGCGCCAGCTGTTCACCGAATCCGTGCTGCTTTCGCTCGCTGGAGGCGGTGCGGGACTCACGGCGAGCATTCTGCTTTTGCGCCGGTTGAGCGTGTGGCAGCCATTTCCGCGATTCCCCCTCCATGTGCCGGTAAGTCCGGACGCTAACGTTTATTTGGTAGCTTTGGTCTTGGCGCTGGTCAGCGGAGTTCTATTCGGAATTGTTCCCGTGCGCCAGATTCTCCGGGCCAATCCGTATGAGATTGTCAAAGCGGGATCGACAGGCGCGTTCGGGCGCCGAATGACCGTGCGAGACGTATTGCTTGTCGTCCAAATTGCGATCTGCGCCGTGCTGGTCACTTCGTCGATGGTTGCTGTGCGTGGACTCATGCGCTCCATGCACAGCAACTTCGGTTTTGAGCCGCGGAACGCGATGTTGGTAGATACCGATCTGACGACAGCAGGCTACAGCGGCGAAAGAGTACCCGCAATGCAACGGCGCATGATCGATGCCCTACAAGCGATTCCTGGCGTAGATTCCGTAGGATCGGTGAATTATCCGCCGTTAGAACCTCCCGGTACTTGGCAAGGGCTTGTCTATACCGACACAACCGAGGATCTGAGCCCATCGAATGCCGCGGCCGACCCGAATATGTTCAACGTATCTCCAGACTACTTCCGCGCATCCGGGACATCTTTATTGGCGGGCAGAGCCTTCACATGGCATGACGACGCAAACGCCCCGCGCGTAGCAGTAGTGAACCGGGAGTTCGCAAGCAAGATACTGGGCTCCGTACCGGACGCTGTCGGCCGGTATTTCAAGCTGCGAGATGGCACGCGCGTGCGGGTGGTGGGTCTGGTCGAAGACGGAAAATACGCGAACCTCACCGAAGGCCAGAAGCC
>CAYYKV010000102.1:0-10734 GCA_964468605.1 uncultured Occallatibacter sp.
AAGGCAAGTTCATCACGATGGTTGAGTTTGTGCCGCCGCGAGGCATCGATTGCGCGAAGGAGATCGAAGGCGCAGCGCTGATGGCGCGTCTCGGCGTGGACGCCATCGATGTCTACGATGCGGCGCAGGCATCGGCGCGGATGAGCGGGCAGAGCCTGTGCATTCAGATTCAGCAACACACGGGGATCGAAACGATTCTGCATTACACCTGCCGCGATCGCAACCTGCTGTCGATCCAATCGGATTTGCTGGGCTCTTCTTCGATCGGGCTGCGCAACATTCTGTGCGTGACCGGCGATCCGCCCAAGCAGGGAAACTATCCTGACGCGTCTGCTGTCTTTGACGTGGATTCCATCGGATTGGTAAACATCGCGCGGCGGCTGAATCATGGACTCGATATCGGATCGAACTCCATCGGCGCCAGCACCAACTTCACCATCGGCGTGGCGGCTAATCCCGGCGTGCCGGATCTGGAGAACGAGTTGCGCCGGTTCGCCTACAAAGTGGAGGCGGGCGCGGAGTATGTGATCACGCAGGCGGTTTTCGATCTGCGCCTGCTGGAGGAGTTTCTGGATCGCATCAAGGACCACCGCATTCCGACGATCGCGGGAATCTGGCCGCTTACCAGCCTGCGCAACGCGGAGTACATGAAGAACGATCTGCGGGTCGCGATGCCGGAAGAAATCATGCTGCGCATGGCGCAGGCCGAGACGCCGGAAGCCGCGCGGGCCGAGGGGATCAAAATTGCGCAGGAGATGCTGGAATTGGTGAGGCCTCTGGTGCAGGGCGTGCAGGTGAGCGCGCCATTCGGAAATTATGAGACCGCGGCTGAGGTGATCGCCAGCGCGCTGCCGGCGGGGAAAAGCGGAAAGGGATAAACGCCATGCCGTCGTTTGAAGAGTCGCTGAAAAAGCTGGAAACCATTGTCGATCAGTTGGAGAAGGGCGATCTGGCTCTCGAGGACTCGCTCAAGCTTTTCGAGGAGGGCGTTGGGCTGTCCGCGGCCTGCAAGCAGGAACTGGATGCAGCCGAAGGCAAGGTGCAGATGCTGGTGAAGCAGCGCGATGGCTCGGTGAAACCGGAGCCGTTCCTGACGGACAAGTAGCGCCGGGCCTTCTCAGATCGGCCGCGAGCCGGCACAAGACTTTTTCCCGGAAAAACTTTCAAACAGACGAAGACCTGCTTCTTTGCGCGCCGATCTGCGCCGCGAGGGCAAGGAGGGCCTCGTCTGCGTTGCGGGCGGCGGCCAGTTGCATGCCGCCATGCGCGCATGGAATGGCGACTGTAGGACTTCCTGCAAGGCTGAAAGGCGCCGTGTAGCGCAGGAGGCGCATGCGGGTCTGGCTGTGATCGATGCCAGCCTCAAGGCGCGACACGGGGATCGAGGGCAACAGTATGAGCTGGTGCGCGGCAAAGAGATCGTCCATGCGCGAGCGGAACGATTCGTGACGGCGGCGCAAGGCGGAGACTTCGGCTAGAGTGAAGCCGGCGCCCCACAAGAGGCGATCACGTATGGCCGGCGCGAATCGATCGAAGTTGCCGACGTGAATTTGGGCGGCTTCGACGGCTTGCAGGGGCGCATAGATATCGACGGCGTCAGCCCACCAGCCGGTCTCGATGGCTTGAGACTCCAGTCCAAGATGCTCGAGCTCGCGAATGACGCCACGGAAACCGGCGACGACTTCGGGCTCGCAATCGTGAAGAAAGCTGTCGCCGACGATGGCGAAGCGCGTGAAGACGCGGGCCGTTGAAGTTTTGGCTGGCGCAAACGGCGCGGCAAGAAACGGGGCGTCCTCAAGATCGCGGAAGAGCCAGCCCATGGTATCGAACGATTCGGCCAGGTGTGCTGCGCCGCGCCAATCGCCGCGGCCGATGGAGGCGCGGTAACCGGCAAGCCCGCAAAGCGCGGCGGGAGCGCGGATGGAGCCGCCAGTGTCAGTGCCGATCGCGGCGACCGCTGAACCCTCTTGCACGCTTGCCGCAGCGCCGCTCGAAGAGCCGCCGGTGAGAGCGCCGGAGTCACGAGGCTGCACGCAATCGCCAAATTCTGCGTTTTCGCCGGTGATTCCGTAGGCCAGCGGATGGAGGTGAGTCTTGCCGACGATCACCGCTCCGGCTGCGCGCAGTTGCTCCACAAGCCAGGAATCGCGCGAGGCTTTGCCGTTGCGATCGCGGTAGAAGCTGACGCCGCAACTTGTAGGCGAGCCGGCAAGATCGAAGAGGTCTTTAACCGAGATCGGCAGACCCCAGAACGCGGGGTGGCCGTCATTGAAAGGACCGCCGCCGCTTTGGCCGCTTATCGGCATCATGGATTCAGCACGAACTGCTTCAGCGCGTGTCCATGCCGGGTCCTGCCAAAGATAGGTGTTGCGGCTGGCGTTTTGGTTTGATTGCCCGAGCGCAGCTTCGGCGAGTTGCGAAGGACTCGTGGACCCGGCGGCGAGCGCAGCGCGAAGAGCGCGGACGGTCCACGGCGGAGCAGTCATAGGGCCATTCTAAAAGAGGTTCAGCGAGCGCAATACGCCCGTCGGGAATGAGGAAAAGCGCGCCAAAGCCGAAGGGCGGCCCGGTGCGGGACCGCCCCTTGGGAAAGAAACAAACGCAGATCAGAAGTCCAGGTGCAGAGACATCTGAACCTGGCGGGGACTGCCGATGGTGTGCTTGGTGATCCCCAGACCGACGGGGCAGTTGTAGAAGCCCGTGTTCACGCCGGAATTGTTTGCGCAGTCATTTGTTGGTAACGGCGTGGTGCCGGCGATGGGGACATTGTTGAAGAGCTGGTTCTGATTCACGTTGTTCTGGGGTATGTCGAAGCTGGCGGTATTGGTGATGTTGTAAACGTCGAAGGTATAACGCAGGTTCCATTGGTCATGGATCGGCAACTCCTTCTCAAGCGAGGCGTCGGCGCGCTTTTGCCAGGACTGGCGGAAGATGTTGCGCTCGCCGGAGGTGAAGTTGGTTTCATACGGGTCGCCGTTGGGAACACCCATGGTGCCGGACGGGATGAGAGGGATCTGGAAGCAGGTAGGCTTGAGAGCGGCGCCTGCGCCAGTATTGATGTTGTAGAACGCGCCATTCTGGCCGGTGAGCGCGCTCTTTTTGGTGCATCCGGGAGCCAGGGAAAGGACGGGATTTGTAATGCCGTCGAAGGTGCTGTAGAAGATGCTGCCGATGGCTCCGGAGTAGTCGATGACGCTGTACGGCTGGCCGCTCTGAAGAGTGGCGACGCCGTGCAGCGACCAACTGTCGAGCGCCTTACCCGCGAAGGTGTCTGTGGCAAAGACCTTCGGCGAAGTTACCCCATAGGTAAAGTTGAGAACATGGGTGCGATCGAAGTCGGCTGAGCCATAGCCGCTGCGCAGATTGGTCGGGTTATTGCCGTTGTAGAACAGGCCCAGACCGCTCTGCTCATCGGTTGCGTGGGAGTAGGTGTATGAGACTCCAGCCTGGAAGCCGTGGCTGAAGCGCTTTTCAAGATGAGACTCGAGGGCGTTATACATAGCGATGCCCGCCGCGGTATAGGACTCCGACTCGGATGAGTAGCCGATGTAGGGCACGCGAAGGTCGACGTTGCCGCCCTCGTAGTTATTCAGCATCGTGCCGTATTGGCAATTAACTTCGGTGGGATCGTTGACGCACTGAGGGGAGCCAAAGGGCGCACCGGGGAAGTTCGGATCGAACACGGTGTACCCGTAGCTGAAGTATTGCGTGGCTGTGCCGCCAGGATGCGTGGGATTAGCCTGGGTCGCGATCTGGGCCTGGTTAAAGGGCACGGGAATTACCTGGTGGCGGCCGAGATTGCCGACATAGCCTATCTCGAACATAAGATCGTTGCGCGGCTGGTACTGAATGTTAAGGGTGAAATTCATGCTGTAGGGGAGCTTGTTGGTGCGGTTATAGACGCCGAGCGTGTACGGCTGATCGCTGTTGTTGCTATAAACGGTGCCGTCGATGATTTCAGCAGCTGTGGGAAGGTAGTTAGCAATGTCTGAGGCTTTGGGATTGGATGGCGGTGCGCCCAGGCTGGCGCCCCAGGGGGATGCGAGCGAGTAAGGCTCCGTGGGGCCGGGAGTGGGAGGCGTGAAATAGTCGCCGCCGCAGATGGGAATGTAGTTGAGGTAGAGGTAGGTTGGGTCGGCAGCGTTATAGGAGGAGCTGTATGGACAATGCTGCTGGCTGACAAAGGGTTCGGTCTGCGAGGAACCAAAGGGGCCGCCATCGACCTCGCCTGCCGCATAACCGGGCGAGAGATAGGTGAAAAGTTCACCGCGATCGTAGTAGAATCCGCCGCCTCCACGAACAACGATCTTTGAGTGGAACAAGGAGGGCTGCCACGCGATTCCGAGCCGTGGCGCGATGCCCCACTGGCGGCCGGTGAGCGTTGTCTTACTCACCCCCTTGGTTCCATTGGGGTTGTTGCCGGCGATGATGAATCCAGAGCTCGAAATCGTGTCGGACGCGACGTCGTAACTGTATTGCTTTGGGTCGAAGTTGAAGATATTTCCGTGTTTCTCGGTGAGGCCGCCATCCCAGTCGTAGCGCACGCCGGCGGTAACGCTCAATGTCGGAGTCATCTGGAACTTATCCTGCACGAAGAGGCCGGTTTCATTGGCGCGATAGTAGCGATCAGCGTTGCCCTGCAGGAAAGTCGATGCCGTGAAGTTCTGCGTGGAGTACGGCGTGACCCAGTTGTCGAGGAATGCGACATAGTCGGGCGAGGCCACACTGCCCGTGCCGGTGCGATGGTCGCGAGTATTCAACTGCGTGTAGGACCAACTGCCGCCGAAGCTGACCGAGTGACGTCCTTTGGCCCAGATCGCCGCACCGGAGGGCATGATGCGGTTCTGGAAGACACCGGTATTCGCCCCCTGGTATTCAGCGTTGGGGCCTATGGCGAGCGAGGGCGCGGTACCGCCGTAGAGCGGCCCGGTGGAGCTGTCATATGCGTCGCCGATGGCGTCGTTGATGGTGAAGCCGGGAAAGTAATTTCCGAATCCAGGACTCATGCCCGCTGCTGTTTGGCCGAAGGCCTGATCGTTGGTGGCGTAAGCCTTTTCGCGGAGAACGCCGACGGTCTCAGAGATGCTGAGAGTGGAGCCGATGGTCTGGACGTTGTTGATGGACCCAACTTGCGATCCAACATCCATGTGCGCGGTGAATCCCGGAACGTTGGAGTAAGCATAGGGTGCGCTCGATGGATCGTGCTGATAGTAATATTTCGCGGCTAGAACGTCCTTGCTGGCAAGATTCCAATCGAGATCGGCGACGGCCTGATCGGAGATGAAGCGGGATGTGCCGGGCAGGAATGCATCGTAGGGCGAGAAGACGTTGGGGTTGGCATTGGGGAGCGCACTCGGAACCAGGTAATTGCCTGGCTCGCCGGGCGCCGCCGGCATGGTGAAAAGATTGTAGGCAACAGGGTTGCTGCCTGGGCTGAAGCCGTTAAAAGTACCACCATATGTCGTGTCGACACCCTGGACGTTTTGTGCATAGCCGATATTTGTCGTCCAGTTGTCTTCAGCTACCTCCTCCAGGTTCGACACACCGCGCGCATTCGGCCCGCCGGCTGGCCCGGAGTTCAATCCGGGTGGGACAACGAGCAGCTCGTCACCGGTTTCCTGGTCGGAGATGTGCAGGTGTTGATAGCTCACAAATCCAAAGAGCTTGTCCTTGATGAGCGGACCGCCAAGATCGCCACCGGCCGTGTAGCGGTGCAGCTGCGGATTCTTGTTGGCCGCTGGAATGTTGTCGTCCTTCTTGAAGAAAAAGGGTGCGGCGTTGATCCAGTTGGTGCCGCGATGCGCGTAGACCCCGCCATGAATCTGGTTGGTTCCGGACTTGGTGCTCATGTCGATGTGCGCGCCGCTGTCGGAGCCTTGCTGGGCATCGTACATCGATGCATTCACGCGGACCTCCGCGAGGGTCTCAGGGGCCGGAGTGGGAATGGCATTCCCGATCGACAAGTAAACCGAAGAGGCACTGGGCACCACGCCGCCGGCGGCGTTGTTGGCCTGGCCGGTGTTGTTGGAAACGCGGAACGAATCGACCTCACTGGTGCTCTTGCCGTTGAAGAGGTTGCTCGCGTCGACGCCATTCAGAAGGAAGGCGTTGGAAGTATCGCGCTGGCCGTTGGCCCAGATGGGAGCGTTGCCGAGGCCGGAATCTGCGCCGGTGCCTCCGGGCAATTCGGCGTCGACGCCGGGCGAAAGAATCGCCAGCCCTGTGAAGCTGCCGGTCGGCAAGGGCACCGCGTCGATTTGCTGGGTTTCCATGACGTAGCCGTTGGTGGTGTCCACGGCGTTCATGAGAGGCGCGGCTTCAACTTCGACTGTTGTGCTGGCCTGCCCCACTTTGAGCGACACATTCAGCGTCGCCGTGCGGTCGGCCTGCACGGTGATGTGCGGCGTCTTCTGCGCTTCGTAGCCACTCGCCGTGTAGGTGAGCGTGTAAGTCCCGATGGGCAAGTTCACAAACGTATAGCTGCCCAGGTCATTGGTCTTCGTGGTGCGAGTGACGGATGTCTCTTCGTGGGTGAGGGTCACCGTCGCATTGGGAATCACGCCGCCCGAGGCATCCGTGACTTCACCCGTGATGCCGCCGAGCGTTTGCTGGGCTTGAAGAGAGCTGGTACAGAGCGCTGCGGCTGCCACAATCGCCAGCAACCCGGGAAAGAGAGACGGAAACACACGCATCACACGCATCAAGGGACTGACCTCGAAATGGAAATTTCCCCCTGGACCTGGGGGATTCAAATAACTGCTATTTGATTTTGAAATCTCGAAGTTTTTTGAGCGTTGAACTGTCACGCAGGAAAGGATTTGCTCACGCGACCTGCGAATCTTGAATGGCTTTGCCTGCTCGCGCTGCAGGTTAAGGAAATATTAATTGTCGCGGCATAAAGTTCGCGTAAGGAATTTAATGCGCGCAAGGCGCCAAAGGGACCTGTTTTCCACAATGGATCACACAACCTGGGCTCTTTTTCGCCGAAATGCGTACCAGGCCAGACCCACAGCGATGTAACCGAGGTAGAGATAGGGAATTCGCGCGTGGACGATGTCCTCGGCGGAGTTGAGATCGAAGATCGCGATCATGAGGATGACGGCGACCGTGAGGACACTGACGGCAGCAAGAACATGAGAATGCTGGCCCAGCGCGCGCCGTGCGAAGGGAAGCGCGAGGGCGACCAGTGCGTATGCGGTGAGGAATCCGAAGACGGAGAGCGAACCGAGAAGGTCGTACATCGTCGATCCCGTTTCGCCGCGCACTGCCATGGCCACGGTGGCGCCGAGCATGAGCGCGATGGACAGGGCCACGGCGGCTCCCGGAGTGCCGTGGCGCTGATTGGTGCGCCCGAGCGCGGCAGGCAAGAGCCCATCGTGCGCCATGCGGAGCAAAACACGCGCGGCGGCAGTGGCGCATGCCAGCACGCAGGCAAACATGCTGATGAATGCGCCGCAGTCAATGGCCACGCCCAGGGGTGAGACATGAGCTTTGGCAGCGAGCATATGCAGGGGACTGGTAGAGCTCGAGAGCGCCGCGGACTGGCCGCGAAACCCGAGCACCTCAGAGTACGCGCAGAGCATGAAAAAGCCGCCGGCGAGCAGCGCGCACTGCAGAACAGCGCGGGGAATGGTGCGCAAAGGATCGCGTACTTCGCCGCCCAGCGTGGTTGCGCCCTCAAAGCCGACGAAACTGAAGATGGAGAGCACCAATGCAGGCCCGAGCGAGCGGAACGAAATTCCCTTGAGCTGAAATTGGCTGGTATCGAGTTGAAGGCCGATGTGGACCGGCAAGAGGACGAGTACGATCACGATGAGGCCGACTGAGACAGCTTCAATCCAAAGCATGATTTCAGCGGAGAGCTTGACGTCGCGGTAGGCAATCAGTCCGGCAACGGCGCAGACTACCGCGAGCGTGGGAATGGCGGGCGGCGCCCAGTGGAAGAACTGCCCGGAGAGGACGGTGGCGTAATAGAGCGCTCCACCTGCTACCGATGCGCCCGTAGCGAGGTAGGCGAGCAGCAATCCCCAGGCGGCGGCGACACCGAATGCCGGGGGAAGCGTGTTTGCGGTGTAAGTGTAGAGCGACCCCGGCGACGCGCTGAGGCGCGCAAATCGGCTGATGCAGAAGCCGACCAGCAGCATGGAGCCCGTGGCGAGGAGATAGACGAACCAGGTCGTGCTGCCGGCGTAGGCGAACACCAAAGGAATGGTGAGCGACGCAGACGTACTGGGCGCCATGGCGGAGACGGATTGAGCGAGCGTCTCGATGGGACCGAGGACGCCTTTGCGCAGGCCGTAGCTTTCAGTGCCGCTGTCGTTGGCAGGCACATTGCGCTCTGTGGTCGTGGTCCCGGTCACGGCTCTGCCTTTGGGGGGTGAAATGCTTCGTTAGCGCTCGACGGTGGCCTCGATCGTACCATGCGGCTCGTCGATGGGCACGAAGATGTGGTTGGGATTGTCCTGGCCGAAGGGCATGAGATCGGCGAGCAGATGATGCAGGTTGGGCATGGAGAGATGAATGCGCGCAATCTCCGGCGCGGCGTCGAGCGCGGCCTTGCCCATGTCGAAGAGCGTGTGCTGCACGCTCATGCTGTTGTGCGCGGCAAATGTTTTGAGCAGTGCGGCCACGATGCGCGCGCGAACCTGCGCATAGTCCGGAGCGGCGGCCGCGTAGTCCCAGGTGATGGTTGCGCGCGTGCCAAGGATTCGGTCGGTTGCGGGCTTGAGGGTGGTCAGCTTATCAACGACGTAACCGGTGAAGGCTGACTTTGTGGTTTTGAGAATCGTTAACCCCTCGACGCCGGAGGTCAGAGCCCACGCGCCGCCGCGTTCGCGCGTTGCATGCACAGTCTGAAGCTCGGGCCCTTCCATTTTGAAGGTTGTTGCTTCGGGCGATCCGTCGACGATCATGCGTTGCCACCCTTTGGCCTCGACTTCAACGCTCACTTTGGTAATCTGCGCGTGATTATCGAGCAGATAATCGCCGTACTCGCGGGCGAACTCCTCGATCGTCGCCGCTTTTGAGTTGCGCGCCACGAAGTACACGGTGTTCTTCATCGTGTCGGTGGGCAGAACCTTGCTGTTGTCGGCCATGGTGAAGCTGGTCTCGAAGTCTCCCTGCAACATCACGTGGACGGTCCACTCGTCGAATTCGTGCCGGTCCCCATGGATCGGATCCTTGACGCGCGTGATGCGCGAGAGACGGACGCGCGATTTTCCGTAGCGGTTTTCACCCAGTGTGGCCATTCGTCAGCTTCCTCTGTACGTTGTGTAGCCGTTGTCGCTCAAGAGTAACGGCAGATGGTAGTGCGCATTGCCATCGCAATTGAAGTGAATGACAATTTCAGGGTAGATGCTGGCCCGGCCGAGGGTCGCAAAATAAGCGCCAGTGTCGAAGGTGAGCCGGTAAGCGCCGGGCAGAGCGTCGCGCGCCAGTTCGCGGCAGCGGCCGTCTGCATCGGTGACGCCGACAGCGACTTCAATCCAATCGCCGGGGGCTTCGCGCGCCCGTTCCGCGGCTTCGCCCTTCGCGGAAACTTCGATCCATCCGCCGCCTTCAAACCGTTCGAGCCGGATGGCGATTCCGCCCGCCGGCTTGCCCAGCGCATTATCCAATACGTGAGTTGAGATGACGCTCATTCCACCAGCCACTTTCCTAAACGGATTTGCATAATTTGCCGCTGCTGCTCGGCTGCCTCGCGCAGCTCGGCTTCGCGATTGCTTGCGAGGCGCCGTTTGAGAATTGTAAGCATTTCGACGGCACTTTTGCCGGTAGCGCAAACAATATAGGTGAACCCGAAGCGTTGCTCGTAGAGTTGATTGTCTTCCGCAAGTTCGGCCAATATCAGTTCATTCGCCGCGCTGGCCGAAGATTGTTCCTGGCGCGACCATGCCGCTGATGTTTCCGACGCATGAGCAGCGGTGAGTACGGGCTTGCGCTCCCCAATGCGCGGATGACAAGCGAAGGCTTCGAGCCAATCCGGCTCCCGCATTGTGCTCCACACGCGGTCGGCAGCTTCGCTCAATGCTTCAACGCTGGCGACGGGGCGCAACGCCACCATAGCCGCGGCCCACCGCTTCGATCCGCAACAGGCAAGCATCGCTTCAATGGCAGAGGATGGCGGGGCTTCATTCCAGGCCGCGAGCGTGGCATTCATCCCCTTGATCCCTCCGAGCGAAGCTGAAGCAAAAACTCGTCAAGAAGATTGATGGCTACGCGGCTCCGATACTGGGCTGTGGAACGAATGTCGTCGATCGGTTTTACTTCGAAAAGAAGCGCGCTGTGCGCGGACCGAATCGTCTCGCTCTCTATTTTCTGGCCGAGCAGCACAGCTTCAGTCTCGAGGAGGCGCGTTGGAAAGGGCGCGAGGCTTGCCGCGGCGAGGCGAATTTCCCTGATGACCCCGTTATCGAGCAGAGCAGTTGCTCCCAGCGCAACTTTGGCAATGGCCATGGCGCGGCGCGTCCCCACCTTGCGCAGGTATTGCTTGTGGCGCACGAATCGGCGCGGCAGGTGAATCGCATAGAGAAGCTCATCGGCCGCGAGAACATTGCGCTTGTAGCCGGTGTGGAATTCGGAGTAGGGAATGCGGCGGCGTCCGCGCACGGAGATGAGCTCGATCTCCGCATCGTAGGCCAGCAGCGCGGGGGAGGAATCCGCGGCGGGCGATCCATTGACAAGATTGCCTCCGAGGGTTGCGCGGCCCTGGTTCGCGACGGAGCCGATCCAGCT
>CAYYKV010000103.1:0-10728 GCA_964468605.1 uncultured Occallatibacter sp.
GCCCTCTTCCTGTGGCCTTACTACATCGGCGTCCACGCTGGCGCGCTCATGCACTAACCGCAGCGCCGATCGCCGCTTTTTGCCTCGCTCGTGCCAGACTCCAGCTCGGCCTTCCTACTCCCTGTTCCCTATTCCCTACTCCCTACTCCCTATTCCCTGCTCTTCAGATCCCCGCATACCACGCGTATCCGTACTCCGGATCGACCGAGCCCAGTCCCTTGCCGAACTTCTTGATGTCATCGGTCGCCGTAATGTGCGTCACAAACTTCAGGCTCTTGTAGCCGAGTTGGCGCGGCAGGCGCAGCCGCAGCGGTCCGCCAAACGGCACAGGCAGATCGCCGTCGTTCATGCCCATCGTCAGCAGAGTGTGCTCGTCCCGCGCATCCGCAATATCGATGCTTCCCCACAAGCCTTTCTCGAACGCGTAGTACACAATGTAGCGCGTCTCCGGCAGCACTCCCGCCTCGCGCAGCACACCGCTTAGCGGCGTCCCGATCCACTCCGCGATATACGACCACCCCTCCTCGCATGCCACCTCGGTAATCTGGCTGCGCACGGGCAGCGTCTTCAGATCGGCGAGCGAAAGGACAAGCGGATGCGCCACGGTTCCGTCCACCACCAGCCGCCAGTCTCTGAATCCGCCGGCCTGCAACCGCTTGAACTCATCGGTCGGCGGCGAGATTTCGTTGGCAAAAGGATTCTTTGAGATCATGCTCCGCGGAAACTCGCGCGCCTGCATGTGCACCGTCAAGAGCCGCTGGCACGCGTAGGTCATCGTCTCGCCCGGTCCGTAAACCCCTCGGCCATCCGGCGGGATTAGCCCATAGCGCTTGGCCATGCGATCCGCTACAGCCAGGCCTCCAACGCCCGCGGCAGCGGCAACGCCTCCGTAGATCAACTTGCGTCGTGAAATCTTGTTCATCGGCCCTCCCTGGAGTCGCAGGTGGAGTCGCGCCCATACCCCGTAATCATGGCCCGCATGCGGCTCCGGAATCCCGAAATCGCCACCATCGTTACGTGAACCAGCAGAAACAGCAGCAGCAACGCGGAATCAATCAGGTGAATCGTGCGCGCTGACTGGCGTCCTCCCAGCAAGGCCGCCGTCCATGGAAACGCCGCCGTGAAGGCCGGCGACATCGCCAGGCCGGTCCAAATCACCAGCGGAAACAGAACAAAAATCACCACCGCGTACGCCGTCCGCTGCAGCACGTTGTATGAAGTCTCCTCCGTGCCGCCCGGCGGCTTGCGGCGCAGATACTGCACCATCCGGTCCCCATACGCGCGCCAGCTCCAATCGCGACGCTCCGGCAACAGATTCTTCCGGAAGTGCCCGCTCACCACTCCATAAATCCCGTACACCAGCCCCGTCAGCACGGCCACCCACGCGGCTTCAAAATGCAGATACCGGCTCCATCCATTCTGGTCCGGCATCACGTAACCGTATCCGGTAGGCACCGTATCGCGCGACGATGGAATGGGGATCACGAAGAGCGGCTTCGTGTTCACGTTCCCTACCTCGCCCCAGTAGAACCGCGGGTGCGAAATCACAATCTCGCCGCCCGTCACCAGAAGCGCAACAAAGGCGACGAACGTGAGCCAGTGCGTCGCGCGCACCAATCCTGAGTGGCGACGAGTCTTCGTCCTTTCAAGCTGGGAAGCCGCTGGCACGCCGCCAGTGTACAGCATTTTCGGAATTGCTTTAGATCGAAGGTACAGACTCAAGTGGCTTTTTCACCAGGAAAAAGCCACTCTTCAATGCGCTCAGGAAGCCTGCGTGGATTCCGAAAATGCTCTGGCACGTCCTGCATAAAGATGGCTCGGTTGATTGCCCCGGCGCCTCTCTGTAGAATTCAGCCCACAAACGGGACCAGGCCGTGTCATCCTGTGTAGCAGAATATGCAATCGAGAACACGCGACGCTTCGATATCTCCCGGCCTCTGGCGAAAGACCCCGCCAAAGTTCGTCGCCATCTTTTTGCTCGCTGTCTTTTTCCTTTTCGCCAGCTTCGGATTCGTGCTTGACGGCATGGACATGGGCCGTGAGCCCGCCTTGCATTTTGCTCTCAATGTAGTGCTCATCGGGTTCTTTGCCACCGTCTACGCTGTCACCGGGATCACCCTGCGCCAACAGTGGTGGAAGGGCTGCCTGGTGGTTTTCATTATCCAAAATATTTGCATGGGCCTCGCCGCCAACTGGCTGCCCGATGCGCCTCCGTTCACTCAACTCGATTCCGTCCAGCTCAGCCACTTTCATAACCGGCTCGTCTTTGACGGAGTGGCCGTGATTATTTCGGTCGTTCTGGGCTACATCGGCTTCATCATCGTCTCGATTGGCGAGGCCCGCCGCCGCATTCGTCTTGAGACTGAAAAGGCAGCGATCGAAACCGAGCTCGCTGCCGCCCGCGAAATCCAGCGGATCATGGTTCCCCAGGAACTGCCGCCGACTCCCGGTTACGCGATCGAAAGCATCTACCGCCCCGCCACCCAGGTCGGCGGAGATTTCTTTCAGGTCATCCCACTCAGCGGAAGCCAAACCCTTGTTGTCATCGGCGATGTCAGCGGCAAGGGATTGGGAGCCGCCATGATCGTCTCGATGCTTATCGGCATGCTGCGCACCCTCAGCGGCCTCACCGCTGATCCCAGCCAAATTCTGGTTGAACTCAACAGCATGCTCTTCGCGCACAAGCACTCGGGCTTCGTGACTTGCCTCGCAGTGCGCCTTGACCCCGCAGGCATGGTCACCGTCGCCAACGCCGGCCACCTGCCTCCCTGGCTCAACGGCGTTGAGCTCGCTTTCGCCGGATCCATACCGCTTGGCGTCCTTGAGTCGGTCACGCCGGAGCAAACTGCCCTGGAGATGCGCTCCGGCGATCGCCTCACCCTTCTCACCGATGGCGTAGTGGAAGCGCGCGACTCGCAGGGGGTTCTATTCGGCTTCGACCGTACCCAGTCTGTGATTCGCCAGGACGCTTCCCCGCTCGCCCTCGCCGAGGCCGCGATTCATCAGGGTCAGGACGACGACTTGACCGTGATCTCCGTCGTCCGCACTGCGTAAGGGATTGGCTGATCGTGCTCCTGCGATCATGCGTCAGTTAGCCCCGCCACCAGCGCCTCCCACTCTGCCTCCAGCGTCTCCCGCCTGAACTTGCGCCCCGCACGCTTGTACCAGTAGTCCGCGTTCCACTCCACACCTTCTTTGCGGTGCAGATACGCATGCACCGCCATGCCATCCGGCGTTTCCAGGTCGTCGACCATCGCGTGCGCACGAGCCCATTCGCCTTTTGCGTCCCACCACAGCGCTGCAAGCGGAGCGGACAACTCCCGCGGCGGCTCGCCCAGGGCGAGTGAAGCTCGAAACTCCTCAACCGTCATGGTTTGCTTGTACCATCCGCTCTTGGCTCCCGCAACCCGCCGGGCTCCCCCATTGGGTCTGTGACCGAGATCTGCGATCCAGACCTGTGATTTGGATCACTTCCTCGCAAAAACAACACTGCTAAAAATGAATCATCGTTCCGATGAACTGAGCATAGGGTCCGCCAGGGGGCTATAGAGGGGGCTGGGGATCCCAGCTGATCGACCCTCTCCCTGGAGGTCACGTCATGGGAATGTCCGAGGCCAAAATCCCCCAAATCCACGATTGCAGCCACAGGCAATTTGGCCGTATACTGAATTACGACCATTCCGGTCGTATTTTTCTGCTGCCCCGCTTTGGTGGGCGGCGGAGCGGGGTTCGGCGGGTGAGCTTGCTGAGTGATTTAACGGTTGGCGAGAGGGGGGTGCTGGTCGCCCTCGATCTGCCTGAGAACGTCCAGAATCACCTGATGCATATGGGTTTTGTGCCCGACGCCGAAGTGACGGCGTTACGCCGCGCTCCTGCCGGGGACCCCACGGTTTACGGCATCGACGGCATGGAAATCGCGCTCCGCCATGAGACAGCGTCCGCCATCCGGGTCCGTCCCTTCGAAACCGGCATCGAGCAACTTAACCACAGCTCCGCCGAACCAGACCGCGACGCTTCCGAAGCTTCCGAACTCTCTGAGGCCGCGCGATGAACGCCTGCTGCGATGTCCCGGTCTTTGAGCCGCCGAAGGCGCCGACCGAGAGCGCCCTGCACACCGTTGTGCTGATCGGGCCTCCCAACTCCGGCAAATCCACGCTCTTCAATAAGCTCACTGGCCTGCGGCAAAAAGTGGCGAACTACCCCGGCGTCACGGTCGAGCAACGCATGGGCGTCATGGCTGGCGTGGGACGCGAAGACCTCACGCTGATCGACCTGCCGGGTATCTACTCGCTCACTCCGTACTCTGAAGATGCGCGCGTGGCCGTGAACGTGCTTCGCGGGCGCATGCCCGGCACACCCAAGCCCGACGCCGTTCTTCTGGTCCTGGACACGCTTCATCTCACTCGCCAACTCATGCTCGCCGCGCCGGTGCTGGAAGTCGGCCTTCCCACGTTGGTGCTCTTGAACATGAGCGACCTCATGAAGTCGCGGGGCGGGCAGATCGACACGCTCAAGCTGGCGCGCGAGCTCGGTGCACCGGTCGCGCAGATCAGCGCCGTCCACGGAACCGGGCTCGATGCCGTGCCGCTGTTCCTGAATCAGCAGAACGGGCACGGCGAGAAAGCCAAGCCGCTCTCGCTTCCCGTCATGGGCAACGCGGCCAGCACGCATACCTGGGCGGAGCAGGTCAGCCGCAACACCGGCTACCAGGCGCCGCTCTCGGCCGAGAACACGCGCAAGATCGACAATGTGCTTCTGCATCGTTTCTGGGGACCGCTGCTCTTTCTGCTGGTCGTCATTGGCGTTTTCGAAGTGGTTTTCGCGCTGGGCCAGCCGCTCTCCAACGGCTTCGGCGATCTGCTGGGACGCATGGCCGACCTCGCCCGACCGCTCATTCCCATCGGGTGGCTGCAATCGCTCTTGCTCGACGGAGTGTGGAAGGGAATCTGCTCCGTGCTCGTCTTCCTGCCGCAGATCCTGCTGCTGTTTCTTTTCATCGGAATCCTCGAGGACTCCGGCTACCTCGCGCGCGCCGCTCTCATCGCCGACCGCGTCATGCGGACGATCGGGCTCAACGGCAAAGCATTCATCCCGCTGCTCTCGGCCTACGCCTGCGCCATTCCGGCCATCATGGCCACGCGCACCATTGAGAACAAGCGCGACCGGCTCGCCACCATCCTGGTCACGCCGTTCATGACCTGCTCGGCGCGCCTGCCCGTTTATCTGTTGCTCATCGCCGCCTTCATTCCCAACATCTACTACCTGCACGGAGTCCTCGGCCTGCAGACGCTGGTCATGCTCGGCCTCTACGTGGCTGGCTTCGTGGCCGCATTCACCACCGCGCGGCTGCTCAAGAGCTCCGTCCTCCGGTCCAGCGACACGCCCTTCATTCTGGAGCTGCCGCAGTACCGCATGCCCACGCTCTACGCGCTTGGGCTGCGCCTGCTGGACCGTGCACGCATCTTTATGAAGACTGCCGGAACCATCATCGTCGGTGTCACGCTGGCGCTTTGGGTGCTCGCTCATCTGCCCGTGATGCACACCGCCGCAGGCGCGCTCAGCGCGCCGCAACTGGCCGACAGCCTCATCGGCAGATTGGGCCACTTCATCGAGCCGGTGATTGCGCCGCTCGGCTTCAACTGGAAGATCGGCATTGGACTGCTGTCGAGCGTGCTGGCGCGCGAGGTCATGGTCAGCACCATGGGAACGCTCTACGGCGCCGATCCGAGCACGCAGGCGCTCAGCCTGCAAACCGCTCTGCACCACGACATGACGCTCGGCGGCGCAATGGCCCTGATGATCTTCTTCGCCTTCGCCATGCAATGCACCTCGACCATCGCCGTTGTGCGGCGCGAGACCAACAGTTGGCTTTGGCCCGCGGTGCAGTTCCTCTACATGCTTGCGCTGGCTTACGGAGCGGCTTTCGCGGTGAATCACATCGTGATGGCGATCTTCGGCTGAAAGCTCAGCGCTCAGCGCTCAGCGATCAGCGACCAGCGACCAGAAAAACAGCGGCCCCTGAACTAAGGGACCAAGGGGACTACTGGGACTACTGGGACTACGGGGACTTCGGGAACCAAAGGGGCTAGGGGAGCAAGGATCAGTGGAACGACCTTGAGCAGTGGATTGGCAATAGCCATTCCCAGGCCGCCGGGAGTCTCGCTGACCTTTTCCCGGATGGGTCTTATCTCCAGCAACTCCTCCACGACATAACCGCCTATTGTCCCATCGGAGAACGTCACAAGCAGCCCGTCCTCGCCGTCTTTTTCAACTTTAAGGATGTGGATTTCGCTCGCCATGCAAAAGAACTTATCCCTCTTCCAGGCTGCCGTCTGGTCAAAGTTGCTCACTTCCGGGAGCGAAAGCAGCGCGCATAAGAACGGGGGACGCCACCGGCCTCGCCGACCCCCTCGTTCCCCCAGGTTCGAGGGCTCGCCCTGAACTACCAGAACCGGCGCGGCAACTCCCCGCCGAGGCGCTCCTTCCACTTTGGATATCTCGCGGCGGAGGGAGCAGGGGCCTTCAGGCCCCTGAAACAAAGTGCACAATAAGCGTGGCTTCAGCCACGGACCCTTCCAAACGGATGCAAGCACGAACCTCAACTCCGCCGGCTTTGTATCAGGGCTCGGCTGGTAGGTCGGGGATTCATCCCCGACTGCCGCAGATGCGGCAAAAAAAGGGAGAGGGCTTCATCCCCTGCGCGTGGCCTCACGAGCCCCGCCGGCGCCACCCCTGGCGCACCCGCAATGAGCCATCAGCTGCCCCCCGCCGCCAATCCGCCAATCGTCAGCATCGGCAATACCAGCCGCATGGTATCTGGCAATCGTATGAACCCATGCGCCCGGTAAAACTCAGCCGCGCGCTCGCCTATCGCATCAACAACCACCATCGACGACCCAACCACAGCGGCATTTTCGCAGGCCTTGCGCAGCGCCTCGGCAAGCAGAACGGAGCCGAGCCCGCGCCCCTGCAACTCTGCGCTCACCGCCAGTCTTCCCAGCAATGTCGCGCTCACCTGTGGGTAACGGGGAAGGTGTTTCCTTACCTCTTCGGGAATCGTTCCGGGCGCAAGGCCGCAAGCACACAGTGTGAAATACCCCGCAATCGTTGCCGGTGCGTCCTCGGGAACCAAGACGAACACGGCATTCGCCTTGCGCCGCATATCCTGCGAGGCCTGGGTCTTCAAATAGTTGTCGAGGCTTTCAACTCCGCACCCGAATGCATGGCGGTCGTGCAGTTTTCCCAGCGGTTCAATCCGGTAGCGGCCCGTTCGCGCCGGTTCCATCAGGAGACGACTCGTTCCTTTGCCAATCGGAACGCTCGGCGCAGCCGCGCATTCGGCTTCGGAGGATGAACCAGTGCATCGAAGAAAACCGCCCGGTCGCGCTCCGAAAGCACGAGATTCTCATGCCGCGTGATCGTCTGTTGCGCAGCGTCTGTCAGCGCCATCAGGCAGAAATCCGTCAGGCTCCGCCGCTCCAGCGCCGCTGCTCGCTCCACCAGCACCTTTGTTCCGGAATGCACACGAAACCCGAGCCGCGTGCCGCGCCTGCGCTCTTGATCCGACCCCGCCAATGCCCCGCTCCGGCCCATCCCGCCCTCCTGCGCCTCGCTCTCCTCTCATTGTACGTCTATTGGACGTACAATTCAACCGCCCGCGCCTCCCTGCGAACATTCGAGCGCAACCGGCGTTTTGCTTTCGCCGCGCTCCTGCTTGCGCGTCGCGCGCCCCTGGTTTCGGCGCAACCAAAACTTCTGTCAACCCCCTCCCCATCCAATCGCACCGGCCAAAATTACTTCAACCTGCTGATTTCTCATTCACTTATTCACCCTTAACTTTTTTCCCCAGGTTTGCCGATTAATTCTCCCCAATCGCTAGCCTTAATCATGAAGGAGCAATTCCATGGCAGACACCGCCGTCTCCACCGGCGCCACCCCTGGCGCGCCTGCAATCTCGCCATCAGCCTCCAGCCAAACCCTGAGGCGCTGGCCGCCAATTCGGGCGGCAAGCCCTCGACAACCCCGGTCAACGGCGAGGGGGAGTGATTTTATACACTCTGAAACGCGAAAAATGACAATAACTCCTTTATCATCAACAAAAAGTCCTCAAATTTCGCCTCGATTTTTTGCGATTTTTGTCGATTTTTGTGCGCAAAACAGCCCCAAAACGGCCTCAAATCGACCCCACGCGACCCCTCGACTCGCCCCGCTCGCTCGGGATGACACCCGCACACCCTACCTCGGCGAAGCCAGGATGAGGCGCCCAATGTTCATGGTCAGTTCGGCGCGCGACGCGCAAGCAGGAGCCCGCCGCTCGGCGGCGGATGAGCTGAGGGGAAAACAAAAACTAGGGGAGATGAATCTTGAGCTTGTAGCAGATGAAGAGGACCAGGATCGCGCCCAGCGTGGAGAAGATGATGCCGGCGGGATGAAAGCGCTCGTCTTTCGAGCGAGAAAGGATGTGGGTAAGGCCGCCGCCGAGGATCGATCCGACCACGCCGAGAATGAGTGTCCACATCAGCGACAGATGCTCGTGCATGACCGATTTCGCGATGAGGCCCGAGAGCAGCCCGATAATGACATACCAGAGTATGTGAAACATGGTTTTCCCTCCATGGTTTGGTTGAGCTGGAATCCCCAATATTGGCGCCAATTCCCCGGAATGGCACTGCTGCCGGGCGGAATTGCGAAAGCGATACAACGATTGCGGCTGGACAACGGGACGATGCGGTGTTCGGTTGCGATCGCCCGCCGAATGGAGAGCCCTCGTCGTTTCTTCCGGCGACGGTCCCTCCGTGATTTCTTCCGCGATTCGGATTCTGCCGGGAGAAGGTGTGTTGAAGCTGGTCAATTCTATACAGGCTGGAGCGGCGCGGTCGGCGCGCGACGCGCAAGCAGGAGCGCGCCGACGACGGCAAGTTCGGTGAGGCGGCCTCGCCCTGGCGCGCAATTTTTCGCTTGACTCAGAACACGCGGCATTGGGATGGTGGGAGAACGGCACAATCAGGAGGTAGAGCGGCGATGCGGAGATCGAGGCGTTGGAAGCGCAGGGCGAGTGCGGTATTTGCGGCGGTAGTTCTGATGCTGGCAGCGCTGAGCGCGCGACCAGTGGCGGCGCAGTATGCGGCCATCGCCGTTTCTCCCTCGACGCTAAAGGCCGGCGCTGAGAAGGGGACGACGACGGAGGCCAGTGTCGATGAGGGCGCGCTTCAGATCTGCCAACAGACCGGCGCCAGGGACTGCAGGATCTATTCGGCGGTGGATAGCTGCGTGGCGCTGGCAACGCCGGGGACCCCGGTCCCGAATCATTATGGCTGCGCGGCGGCTGCGACGCGCGAAGGAGCCGCGGCACAAGCGCTGGCAACCTGCGCGAAGGCAGGCGGCACAGACTGCTTCGTGAGCCTCGCGCCCTGCGGCAGCGACGATGTGCGTTTTGATTCGCCGCTGCCGCTGCCGCCGGGCGGCAAGCCGGGATCGGTCGATCCCGCCGTCGTAGGCCTTTGGGCGCTCAACGTCGACGGCGGCATCTGGGTGTGGCAGATCTCGGTGAACGGCACCTACACTATTCACAGCGAGGCCCCGGATAACGCGCCGCCGCAGACCGGGACGTTTACCGCGAGCAACGGAAAGTACACGGACCACGCCATCAACGCGCAGTGGGAAGACCAGGGAACCTACACGATGCAGGGCACGACGGCGATGGTGATGACAGGGAAGCTCGGCACGGGCACGTGGTATCGCATTGCGTCGGACCCAGTGTACGGAGGGACAGCTTCAGGGCCAGGGCCAGCTTCAGCGCCAGCTACCAGGCGCTAGCTTCTGGCTGCGGGGATGGCGGAGGTTCGGCGCGCGACGCGCAAGCAGGAGCGCGCCGGCGGCGAGCCGGCCGCCGCGTTCAGCCTTCCACGGTTACGAGCAGGAAGTCGAGCAGCGTTCTCTCCGCCCAGAAGCCTTCGTCGCCGTGATCGGGTGACAGGAAGGCGCAGTGGCCGCCGTGGCGAGTTTCGACCAGCCGCACGTGGGGGTTGGCGAGGAGCTTGGCGCGGGTCTCCGGAGTCATGCGGATGAAGGGATCGTCGAGCGCTTGCAGGATGAGCGTGGGCACGGTGATGTCCTGCACCCAGTTGGAACTTGCAGCTCTCTGGTGGTAATCATCCGCGCCGGCGAAGCCGCCGTATCGCGCGACGATCTCTTCGTCGAATTGGCGCAGGGTGCGAATCTTGTTAAGGCCTTCCGCGGAGTAGAGATCCGGATAGAGTTCGGCCTGGTGGCGAATGTGCTTGATCAGGTCGGCGAGAAACCTGGTCGCGTACAGCAGGTTTTGCGGTTCGTGCACCGCGGCGGAGGAGGCCACCAGATCCATGAGCGGCGAAACGCCGACGACGGCCTTGAGATAGGCCGGAGGCGCGGCGCCCAACTCACCGGCCAGCTTGAGAACCAGGTTGCCTCCCATGGAATAGCCGACCAGGGCGAAGCTGCGGATCAGGTGCGTGCGCGCCATTTCGGCCATCACAGTGGCGACGTCTCCAGAGCGGCCGGCGTGATAGATGGTGGGAGACAAATCCTGGCCGGCGCCGCAGCTGCGCATATTCATGCGGACGACATTGCAGCCGGCCTTCCAGGCACGAACCGAGTTCCCGATCACATACGGAGACGTGGATGATCCCTCGAGGCCGTGAACGATGACCATGGTCAGCCGTTCGCTGCGGACCTCGGCAGGCTGCCAAT
>CAYYKV010000104.1:0-10484 GCA_964468605.1 uncultured Occallatibacter sp.
TCGAGGGCGCGCCGGGGATCAAGCCGGAGCACCTGGCGGTGTTCGATTGCAGCTTTAAGCCGGCGAAGGGCACGCGGTCGATCCACTACATGGGGCACATCAAGATGATGGCCGCGGCGCAGCCGTTCCTGTCGGGCGCAATCTCGAAGACAGTGAACCTGCCGCACGAGGCCACGGTGGAAGATGTGGCCGAGGCCTACGCGGAAAGCTGGCGGGAGGGCATCAAGGCGGTGGCGATTTACCGCGATGGATCAAAGGGCACACAGCCGCTGAACACGAGCATGGACGCGAAGAAAGAGCCTTCGGCTTTGGATGCCGTGGGCAGCCGGCTGCTGAGCCATCTGGCAGCGTCGCAAGCGGCGGCCGAAGCCGACTTGAAGCTGCTGGAGGCGCATGGCGCCGACAAAGTAGAGGTTAGCGCGAAGCAACTGCACGCAGCGTCGCTGGCCTTCCAGAAGGCGCTCGATGAGATTGCTGCAGCTGCGGCGGTTCCGGTGCTGACGGCGACACCGACGCCTGCGTTCGATGCCACCGAGACGGCGAAGGAGGCGCAGGACCTGAATGCGCCGCCGCGCGCGATACGGCACCGGCTGCAGGAGGAGCGGGCCTCGCTCACGCACAAGTTCTCCATCGCCGGACACGAGGGCTACATCACCGTAGGAATGTATCCGAATGGCCAGCCGGGCGAGATCTTCATTCGCATGGCCAAAGAGGGATCGACGGTAAGCGGGCTGATGGACGCGTTTGCGACGTCGGTTTCGCTGGCGCTGCAACATGGCGTTCCGCTGAAGGTGCTGTGCGAGAAGTTCGCGCATACGCGGTTTGAGCCTTCGGGCTGGACTGGGAACGAGCAGATTGGATACGCGAAGAGCCTGATGGACTACATTTTCCGCTGGCTGAATTTGCGCTTCCTTTCGGGGCAGCAACTGACGCTGTTCGCAGGGCTGTCTCCGGCGGCCCCGCAACTGCCCGCGTCGCCGAGCCTGCTGGCGGAAAGCGATCTGGATGAGGACGTGCCGGTGTCGCAGCAAAACCAGATGGCGCGACTGGTGGAAGAAGTGGCCAAGCGGTTGAACCAGGTGGCAACAGCGGGGGCACATTCGGGCGGCGGGATCGCACCGGAGCCACAGGCCGAGCCGGCCAGCGGCACGCCGCGGCGGATGACTGAGACACTGGCGCACTCAGCGCCGGCAGCCGGGCCTTCGCACGTGCCGAGCATGCAGGACCGCGGACTGTATCACGCAGCCGACGCCATGCGCGGCATGTATGACATGGGCGACGCGCCAAGCTGCGGCACCTGCGGCGCGATCATGGTTCGCAATGGGAGTTGCTATCGTTGCATGAGCTGCGGGTCGACTTCGGGGTGCAGCTGAGCGCAGCCGCGTTTCATACGAAGCCGAGGACATTGAAGGCCAGGAGATTATCTCCTGGCCTTTTTGTTTTCGATTGCGATTGCGGCAGAGGTGAATCGTGAGACTGATGAGATCAGGCGTTGCCATAGACAGGGATGGATGCGCCGTGGACGACGCGCGCATGTTCGCTGGCGAGGAAGAGCACGAGTATTGCGATTTCTTCGGGCTTGGGCCATTTGGAGAAATCTGCGTTGGGCATGGCTTTGCGATTGGCCTCGGTGTCAATGATGCTGGGCAGGATAGAGTTAACGCGAATACCGGAGCCGATGAGGTCGGCGGCAAGCGAATCGATGAGGGCGACGGCGCCGGCCTTGGAGGCAGCATAGACTGACGCCCCGGCGGCGTGATCCCAGGCTGCTTTGGACGCGATGTTGATGATGACTCCGCTTTTGCGGGCGAGCATGGGAGTCAGAGCGGATTTTGCCAGCGCGTAAGTTGCGCGGAGATTGAGGTCTACCATGCGCGTGAAGTCCGAGGGATCGAGTTCCCAGAGGGGCTTGCCGCCGGCATAGCCGCCGACGGAGTTCACGAGGATGTCGAGCCGGTTCTCTTCAAAGATGATCCGGTTGACGAGTTCCTCGGTCTGGCGCAGGTCGGTGACGTCGACGTTGAATCCCACGAGGAGGCCGGAGTCTTCCGCGGCGGCATCTTTGAGGGATAGGAACTCACTCTCCTGACGGAAGGTGACGGCAACGCGAGCGCCCTGCCTAAGGAAGCCGAGGCTGACCGCATGGCCGAGACCTCCAGTACCGCCGGCAACGAGGACGACTTTCCCGAAGAATTCAGAACTCATTGGCAGTTTCCTACAGAGTGATTTGCAAACAATCTTTTGCAACCAGTATCCCATGAGGAGGGAGGGGCGAATAGTGGAAGACGGAGTGCCCGGCCGCGACAATGCCCTGGTCGGGTTGAATCCTGGCAACTTTTTGCTGCGGTCGTCGGGCAAGACCATGGAGGCGATCATCTTCGATCCTGACATGGCGATGACGGTGGACCAGATCAAGAATCCGGCGCCGAACTCGGTGCCGAAGGGGCGTGCTGAATTATGCGTTGAAAGTCGCCGGCATTTCGTAAGATTTCCTGATCCAACCGTTCACCGCACAGTCTCTTATGGACCTTCTGAACGTCGCGCGCCCGGTTGATCACCGGCATCATGAACGTGGGCGTCTCGACAGTGAGACCAGCTGCGCCATGATGAAGGCCGCTGTGGCGGGTCAAGCGATCGGTCTGGACATCGAAGGGGGCATCTGGGCGCGTGGTAGGATTTGCGGAGACTGCGAGAAGTTGATGCCGGAAGCTGCTCCGATCGAACTCCGAAACGCGCAGGTGGTCAGGATTACGCGCCGGGAATGGATCGTCATTCTCCTTCTGGTTCTCTCGGTGGTCATCAACTATGTTGACCGCAGCAACCTGGGGCTGGCGATGCCGCTGCTGGAGCGGCAGTTTTCGTTCTCGTCGCTGCGGGCAGGAGAGCTGCTTTCGGCCTTCTTCTGGACCTATGCGCTGGTGCAGCTGTTCGGGCTGGCGGGCGAGCTGACGGATCGATTCCCGGTGGGCTGGGTGCTCATGCTCGGGTACCTGCTGTGGTCGACAGCGACCGCGTTCATGGGACTGACAACCAGCTACACCGCGCTGTTCGCGCTGCAGCTTGTGCTGGGATTAGGCGAGTCGGTCGCGTATCCATGTTATTCGCGCATCTTTGCCGCGATGCCACAGCAGCATCGCGGAAGGGCGAACGCGCTCATCGATGCGGGAACCAAGCTGGGGCCGGCGGCGGGCGCGTTTGTGGGCGGTTTGGTGTTGGTGCACTGGGGATGGCGCATGCTCTTCGTGGTGTTCGGAGTGGGCGCGCTGGCGTGGATGGTGCCGTGGTACTTTGCGATGCCGCGGGGCAAGCGGAGAGTGGAGGAGGCGAGCGGAGAACACAGCGCAGCGAGGCGGAACGGCGAAACAAGCGCGCCGCTAGCTTCTGCGCCGACCAGGGCGAAGGGGGCAACTGGATCTATCGCGAAGATGGTGCGTTTGCGCTGCGCGTGGGGAACGACGATCGGGCATTTCAGCGGCAACTACTTTTATTACTTCCTGTTGGCGTGGTTGCCAACGTACCTCGTGCAGGAGGAGCATCTCTCGATTCGAAACATGTCGAGGCTGACCGCGGCCATCTTTCTGTTGATTGCCTGCACAACGCTTCTGGCGGGTTGGTTCTCGGACCGGCTCATTGCGCGTGGCGTGTCGGCGACTACCGTGCGGCTCAGGCTCGTAGTGGGCGGCCAGGCCATGGCTTCGAGCCTGCTTGCGCTGACATTCGTCCATGGGCATCCACTGGTCGCGCTGGGACTGCTGGCCATTGCGTGCGTCGGCCACGGCGGTTACGCGTCCAATCACTGGGCGATCGCGCAGACCCTCGCGGGTCCGGCGATGGCTGGGCGATGGTCGAGCCTGCAGAATGGCGTGGCCAACTTCGCGGGGATTGTAGCGCCGTGGCTGGCAGGGCTGATTGTGCAGACGCGAGGGAGCGCGCGGCTGGCTTTCGTGGTGACAGGCGGAGTGGCGTTGGTTGGCGCGCTGTCGTGGGCATTGCTGGTGCGGCGGGTTGAGCCTGTGAATTGGGAAGCAGTGTAGGCTATCGAATCGCCGCGCGGGCTTCAAGTTTGCGGAGGGATTTGAGCATTTCGGCGAGGTTGGATTTGCCGATCTCGCGCTCGAATTCGTTTTGCATGCGGTCGAGAGCGGAAATGACGCGCAGGGCACATCGCTTGCCCTGCGGCTTGAGCGTGAGGAGATAGGCACGCGCATCCTGGGGGTCGATTTTGCGCTGCAGGAGGCCTTTGGCCTCGAGCGATGAGATGCAGTGGCTGAGATTGCCGCGCGAGGTTGCGAAGGTCTCGGCCAATTGTGAAGGCTTGACCTGCCGCGGCGCCTCAAAAAACAGCGCCGCGAGGACAAGAGCCTCAAGGAAGCCAAGACTGTCGGCCGCGAGGACATGCGAGGCGAGCGCCTCAAAGCGGCGCGCCGCGCGGTTAACGGCGAACATGGGACTTTCGCGGAGAAAGGCGTCGATGCGCATGGCGACTGGAGGTAGTTTAGCACCTCAACTATTCACGATGATACAAAATCGTTGTTGCGCAGCGCGGTCTTCGACGGCGATTCTCTAACAAAGCGATTCAATGGAGCAAGCGCAATTGAGACAAATCGTCGGCGGTGCGGGACTCTTAGTTTTAGCGGCAGGCATGCAGGCTGGTGTCGCGCAGAAAGCGACTCCTCCGCCGACAGCGCCGGTGAAGGGGAATTCCGAAACCATGGTCGTGCTGGGCACGGCGACGCCGGTGCCGCTGGCTGAGTCGCAGCGATCTGTGGAGATTCTTCCGGTGAAGGGAAAGTCGCTGGCCGCCGAGTCGCCGCAGGATTTCCTGCGCAAGGATTCCTCGGTATTCCTTGAGGAGCGCGGCGCGGGCGGAGGTCAGGCGGACCTGGTGCTGCGCGGCGGCAGCTTTGAGCAGACGCTGGTGTTGCTGAACGGGTTCCGCATCAACGACGCGCAGACCTCACACCACAATCTCGATTTGCCTGTTCCTCTGGAGGCGATGGACTCGATCCAGGTGCTGGAAGGCGCAGGATCGACCCTGCACGGGGTCGACGCACTGAGCGGCGTTGTGGATTTTTTGACGGCGGCCCCGGATCACGACTCGATTTTTCTGCGCGGGGGCGAAGGAAGCTTCGAGTCAAATGAGGAGACGCTGCTGGCGGGGGCGACGCGCGGGCGATGGAGTGGTCGCGTGACCGCGGAGCGCAACTTTTCAACGGGGTTTGTGGCCACTCCGGCATACACCGCTCCAACATACGCCCCCGGCTGCACACCACTGCAGATGGATCGCGAATGCTTGAATGACCGCGATTACCGCAACCAGGATGCCTCGGCCGAAAACTGGCTGGGAACGAGGCTTGGCGTTACCGATCTGCTTTTTGCCTCCAGCGACCGTTCGTTTGGCGCGAACCAGTTTTACGGTCCTTATAACTCGTGGGAGCGGACCAAGGGGTGGTTCGCGTCTGCGCGGCAGGAGCTGGGCAGCCACACAGTCGCGGCGTTTGGCTATCGGCGCCACACCGATGAATTCGTGCTGTTACGCAACGATCCCACGTTTTACGAGAACAACCATATTGATGGCTCGTGGCAAGGATCGTTGCAGCGCACGGAGAATCTGCCGGCGGGAGCGCTGCTGCTGATGGGACTGGAGGCGGACGGCGATAGCATTCATAGCAACAATCTTGGCCTGCATGCGCGGAATCGGGGCGCGGGGTACGTGGATGTTGACCTACGACCGGCGAAGAGACGCTGGAGCCTATCGGTGGGGGCGCGCGAGGAGATTTTTTCAGGCGGGGCGCAGGCAGTTTTTTCGCCGGAACTGGCCGGAAGTTTTCGCGTGGCGAGCAGCATGAAGCTGCGCGCGACCGGAGGGTACGGATTCAGGATCCCGACGTACACGGATCTTTACTACTCCGATCCGTCGACGCTGGGAAGTGCGAATCTAAAACCGGAGTCGGCCTGGACAACGGATGGAGGAGTGGATTGGACGCCGACGGCGAAGGTCACGCTGTCAGCGACGGGATTCTATTCGCAGCAACACGACACGATCGACTATGTAAAGAGCGCGACGCCAAATCCGTATCTTCCCACAGGATGCCCAGCGAACATCTGGTGCGCGGACAACCTGAACGGGTTGCATTTTGCCGGGGTTGAGGCGAGTTTTGCGTGGATTCCGAACAAGTCGCAGACAGTGCGGGTCGAGTGGACGGCTTTGCATGGAGCGCAGACTGCACTGCACGGGCTTGAATCGGAGTATGTGTTCAATTACCCGGTCGAAAACATTCACGCATCGTGGACCTGGTCGATGGGACACGACATTGTCCTGACAAACGCCGTGGAGCTTGCGCAACGGTATCAGCAGACGGTATATCCGGTATGGAATGCGACGTTGACGCGCGATGCCTGGAAGGTGCGGCCGTATCTGCGGCTCATAAATGCGAGTAACACGGGATACCAGGAGATCACCGGCGTGAGTATGCCGCCGCGGACGATCATGGGCGGGGTTGCGGTCCAGGTGGGTAAATAGGAGCAGCCAGCTGAAGAATTCTCTTGCTCGGGGCCCAATTCTTTCTGGTAAATTGAAGGCGTACCTCGGCAGCCCGCGTCACAAGGCCAACCAGCGGGCTCTACCTGCTTTCTCCAGCTCTTGAGAGATTGCGGATGGAGGCGTTCAGGAGCACACCGGGGAGGTGTGCCCGCGCTTCACGTTCGCGGTAACCTTCCCTCGCCCCCACGCAGTTCAACACAGAGGAGATGAGCTATGAGTCAAGCAGAGAATCACCACAAGATCACCTACATTGAGTTCGCGGCGACAGATGTGGCGCGCGCGAAGCAGTTTTATGCTGCCGTATTCGGCTGGAGCTTCCAGGATTGGGGGCCAGACTACATCAGCTTCGAGGCGTCGACCGCCGGCGTTCATGGCGGGTTTCGCGCAGCCAAGCCGGAAGAGACTCGCGGCGATGCGGCGCCGCTGGTTGTGCTGTACTCCGCGGATTTGAAGGCGACGGAGAAGGCGATTGTGGCCGCTGGCGGGACGATTGTGGTGCCGACGTTCGAATACCCCGGCGGTCGGCGGTTCCATTTCTCCGACGGAGTGGGCAATCTGTTGGCGGTCTGGTCGGAGTGACAGAAGGCAAGAGCAAGGGATCAGGTTTCAGGGATCAGCGTGCGCTCGTCGGGTGGCGTGCGCTGATCCATTCCAGGAACCTGAACTCAGAAAGGCCTTGGGGCGGTCAGGCCAGATGTTTCCGGAGGAATTCGAGGGAGCGCTGGCGGGCTTCTTTCGCGGCGGCGGCGTTGTAGCTTGGGCGGGGCTCGCAGTTGAAGGCATGGCCTGCGTCGTACCAGAAGATTTCGACTTCAGGGTGCGCGGAGTGGACCTTCTCCACCTCTGCGGCCGGAATGTGCGTGTCCTGACTCCCGAAATGAAGCATGACAGGGCACGTGGGATTTTCTCCTGCGTAGTTACCGATGCGGCCGCCGTAGTAGCCCACGGCGGCAGCTGGCTGAAGGCGCGTGGCGGAGAGCCAGGCAACGGTGCCACCGAGGCAATAGCCGATGACGCCGACTTTCTTACCTGTTGCGCCAGCGGCAAAATCGACAACCGCGGCAACGTCGACGATCGCTTTGTCGACATCGAATTTTGGGAAAAGGCTCATCGCGGTTTGCATGCCGGCCGGATCGTAGCCAAGATCGATGCCAGGCTGGATGCGATCAAAGAGCGCAGGGGCGACGGCCAGGAACCCATCGCGCGCCCAGCCATCGGCCACGGAACGGATGTGAGCGTTGACGCCGAAGATCTCCTGCACAACGATCAGCGCGGCGATTGGCCGTCCGGCGGGACGAGCGGCGTAGGCGCTGAAGGAATGGCCGTCGGCGGCACGGAGAGTTACAGATTCACTCATGGACCGAAGTCCTCAATGGCAAAACCGAAGTTTGGTTTTGCAGTGGCGATTCCAGTATCCACGCGACGAGGACAGGGATCAAGCGGGGCGGAAGGCTGCACCGAGCTCCGGCGAGGGAAATTTCTCAGTTAACGCGCGGTGGTAGCTGGAGCGGCTTGCGGGGGCCGAGATCCTCGCGCACCAACGTGAGTCCGAGGAGCAGGCGCTCAAAGCTCGAGGAAAGGCGCGCGAAGAGTGGCGCTTCCTGCTCGTACTCGAAGAGATTGAACTGGCTGACGATGAAGTAGCTCTGTTTGCCGGTGCGAATGAGCTCCTCAATGCTGGGATAGCGGCTGGGATTGCGGCGGCGGTGGCGACGGCTGGAACCGGCGGCCTCAGGATACATACCGGCCACGAATAGCGAATAGTCGCCGATGTACTTGCGCAGCGCGCGCTCGGCATCGAAGGACGAGGCGGTGCCGAGGACGGGGTCGGCGGCGCGCTCCATTTCGTCAAGCTGCTGAATCGGGCGGCCTGCTTCATCGCGGATGCTGTAGAGCTTATCGGACTGGGAGAACTCGCAGAGGATTCGCGCGACGTAAGCGGTGAGATCGGGATCGTGCAGACCTAGTTTGCCTTCATAGCTATTGCGTACGACCTGCTGGAAGAAGGGTTCGAGCGGATGAGGCTGGGCCTGCATACACACCTCCCAAAAGGAGCCGTAAACAATCGGCTCCGTAAGTCGAAGCGGCTGGGCGCGAGCAGCCGGGTTCGCTCTTTGTAGCCGCTGCTGTTGCCCTTCGTGCTGCGCGGGGAAAGTGCCAGCGGCGGCCCGATTTACATCGTTGTAACACTGAGCTTATCGGAAGAGTTGCGTTTGGCAAGAGGGGGAACCAAGTTTGTTGGCAGTGGCGTGGGCCGATTGCGAACAGCCGGGTAAAAGGAGGGGCAGCCGCGACGGGCCATTCTTGCGGGTAGGTGAAACTGGGTTGCGGGCCGGGTTGGGTTCGCGGTTTCCCACCCTTCGCCAGAAATAAGGCGAAGGATGAGGCACCCATCTTCTCTGAAATTGCAATCAGACCGTGGCTGGCGTGCGCGATTCGAGTTCGGCGAGGCGTTTGGCGAGGAGGGTTTCGAGCTTGACCAGAGCGGCCGAGAAGCCTTCAATGCCTTCCTTGAGCTTGTCGTTGGCCATGCGGTCGGACGCGTGCATGCGGTCAAAGGTGGCCTTGTCGACGACGATTCTTTCGATCTGCAAGGTCTTCGCGTTCGCGGGATCGAGCTTGCGCGGCAGATCGCCTTCAGTGGCCGCGAGCTCAGCGAGCAGTTGCGGCGAGATAGTGAGCAGATCGCAGCCGGCGAGCTCGGTGATTTCGCCGATGTTGCGGAAGCTGGCGCCCATGACGACGGTTTTGTAGCCGAATTTCTTGAAGTAGTTGTAAATGCGCGTGACCGACTGCACGCCGGGATCGTCGGCGCCCTGGTAGTCCTTGCCCGTGTCCTTCTTGTACCAATCGAGGATGCGGCCGACGAAGGGCGAGATGAGGGTGACGCCGGCATCGGCAGCGGCGATGGCCTGATGGATACCAAAGAGCAGCGTGAGGTTGCAGTGAATGCCGTCCTTCTCGAGGACTTCGGCGGCGCGAATGCCTTCCCACGTGGAGGCAATCTTAATGAGCACGTGACTGCGGCCAATGCCGGCCGCGTCGTATTGCGCGATGATGGTGCGAGCCTGCTTGATGGTGGCCTCGGTGTCGTAAGAGAGGCGCGCATCCACTTCAGTGGAGACGCGGCCGGGAACGATGGCGAGAATCTTTTTGCCGAAGGCAATGGCAAGGCGCTGGAAGGCGAGATTGGCGACGGCCTGATCGGTGGCACCTTCGCCCAACTCTTTGCGCGCGTCCATAATCACGCCGTCCACGATCGGCTGATACTGCGGCAACTGCGCAGCGGCGGTGATTAACGAGGGGTTGGTGGTGGCGTCCTGGGGATGGAACTTCTCCATGGCCTCCATGTCGCCGGTATCGGCGACGACAACAGTGTATTTGCGCAATTGTTCCAGAAGATTCTGCGGCATGATTCCTCCACGGGAAGGGGTTCCCGGCTCACGTCCGATACGGCACCAGTGTACCTCTTCTTCTTTAAGATGCGCTGAAAGCGGGGTGGGTGACGATTATTCCGCTTCTACGGTGTTCGCGAGAACGCCGAGGCCGGGAATGGAAACTTCGACGCGGTCGCCGGGCGAGAGCGGAGCGATGCCTGATGGCGTTCCGGTGAGCAGCAGGTCGCCGGGCTCGAGCGTAAAGACCGACGTGATGAAGACGAGAAGCTCCGGGAGCGAAAAAATGAAGTCGAGCGTGGAGGCGTGCTGGCGGATTTCGCCGTTGAGACGCGTCTCGAGGTTCAGGCCAGCATCAAGGTCGAGCTCATCGCTGACGATGGGGCCGATCGGGCAAAAAGTGTCAAAACCCTTGGCGCGAGTCCATTGATCATCCTTATTTTGAAGATCGCGAGCGGTGACGTCGTTGGCCAGCGTGAAGCCGCGGACGACATCGCGCCAGGGAGTGCCGGGCTTGAGGTTGTGCGCTCGACGGCCGATGACAA
>CAYYKV010000105.1:0-10374 GCA_964468605.1 uncultured Occallatibacter sp.
GCCTGGCCGATGCGGTCCGCAACCAACCCGGCGAGCGGTTGGGCCTGATGCTGCCGGACGAGATCAAACCGCCGGAAGACATCGCGGGGACGCAGGTTTACGCGTGGGGCAGTTGGAGCGCGCCGGAGACGATGGCTCGTGAGCTATACGCCGGGCTGCGTGCGCTCGATGCCGCCGGATGCTCGGTGATTCTGTGCCCCCTGCCGCCGGCGGAGGGACTTGGCGCGGCAATTCGAGACCGGCTCACAAAAGCAGGCTCTGGAGACGCAGGGACTGGCGATTGAGAACCGCGAACAGGGAACTGACAACTGTCCTACCCGTTGTCGCCAAGCTTGTACATGTATTTGATGGCGGATTTGTAGATCAGCGTCTTGTTGCGTCCGCGGACCTTGAGCGAGCTGCGATCGTACCACTCGATGCATCCGTCAATCCGTTCGCCATCTTCGAGCACAATCACCATCGGCGTCTGCGACTGGATCTGTTTTTGCAGATAAAACAGCTCAGCGTGACGATTCGGTGTGTCCCTTTCGGCGGTTTGCGCCGGAAAACGGAAGGGAAGAGGGGCGGCAAGGTTCTTTCTCCTCTGCGACGGAGCTTGACCGGGTTCGAGGACACGCGTTGCGGGGAGAATCGATGGCGTGCTCATGGGGAAGAACCCTCCGCAAAAAACGAAATCTGATACGCAAGAAAAAACGATAGGCGCCGCAGGAAACTGGAGAAGCTCAACCTAACCGCTTGTAGATGCGGCACTGGCCGCAATCTCGAAGTAATCCAAGAGCTCCCGTTCCCAACCCGATTGAAGCATTAGGCAGTCCTGCGTTGTCGGGATAGACGTTCCCGGCGTCCCTGGACTCGAATGGGATTACTCGTATTAAAAAGATGCCTGCGTCCGATTGGGGGTTGCTCTTTTATTCTGCGGCCATTCGTGCGCAGCGTCAAGCATGGGATCAGCAAACAGAAGACAGTCAACAGCGAACTGTGGACATCGGACAGTGGACGGTTGACCGCGATCAACGGGCGCTTTCAGTCATGAGGCCCACGGCCATGGCATCGATTGAGAGCGAACGCAGCAGGTTGCGGCGCATGCCCTGCTCTACCTGGACGAGGGCGCGGGCGGCGGAGTCGATCCAGTCGACGGTCAGGCCCTCAGATAGTCGGCTTAGCTCAGCGGCGAGGTCGATGTTCCTAATAAGCGACGGTGTGCCGGCCACGATGAGAAGCATGTCTTCAATCAAGCTCGAGAGAGCACGGATGAGGTTCACCGTTTTCTCCTGGCCGTCAGCGCCCGCGCGGTAGCTCTCGGTGGCGTGGAAGAGGGTGGAATAGTCGGGTTCCCGCAGAGCAGTGCGGAGAATGACCAGCGCGTCCTCGCGGCTGGAGAAGTATGTGTCGAGGTCGAGCGAGACTGCGCGGCCAACGGCGCCCATGGCGAGGCGCGCCGCGAGCGCGCGTTCCTGGGTTTTGAGCTCGGGACGGCGGCGGGCGAGCAGGCTTTCGAGTTCGGCGGCCGGCAGCGCGCCGAGGCGATGAATCATGGCGCGGGAACGGATGGTTGGCAAAAGCTCCTGCGCATTTTCAGTCAGCAAGATCAGCGAGGTGTGGTCGGGCGGCTCTTCGAGAAGCTTGAGCAGGCTGTTGGCGGCCTCTTTCATGAATGCCGACGAAGTAAAAACCGTGAAGGCACGTCTTGATTCGGCGGGTGGCCGGTAGAAGGCGACGTGAATCGCCTGCCGAACCTGGCCGAGCTTGATCATGAGTTGCGGCGGGTCAGGCGGAATGACGAGCAGGTCAGGGTGCGTCTGAATGAGGATGCGAGTCTCGCGCTTATCCGTTTCGCGCAGATCGTCGCGTGCGGCCACGGCTTCTTCCACCAGCGTTTCGAGGTCGGCGGAGGCGGCGATGCGGACGCAATTCGAGCAGGCTCCGCAGAAGTCGGGCAGGCCGTCGGTCTCCGTGGGCCTGAGGCAATTCACTGCCTGGGCAAGCATCAGGGCGAGCGTATATTTTCCCGCGCCGCGGGGGCCGGCCAGGATCATCGAGTGCGGGAACCGGCCGGAGCGCACGCTCTCGCGCAGGTGCGTCACGGTGGCCGCGTTCCCCAAGAAATCCCGGAACCCCATGAAACGAGAGTAGCAGCGGTGGGTTAGCGGATGTGGTGGAAGCCCCCCTCCCATTTCGAGAGCGGGAAAACTGTCTGTTTCGGCCTATTTGGGAGAGATTGACGAAATCCTGTCAATGACACTTGACAATTATTGCAACCGGATGTAATGTTTCCTTGTCATATTGTAAAGGAGGCTTACTATGTTCTGCACGACCAATACTCCGGAACAACGACGATTCGTGCGCGCCTGCTGGATGAGCGCCGCGTTGGTTACGCCACTGGTATTAGGCGCCGTCGCCGCGTTTCGCTTTTACCATCTGCACGGATTTGCGGCCTATGTTGTGGCTGTTCTGCCCACAATTCCGATTCTCTGGGTTCTCGTCGAGCTGGGCAGGTTCCTGGCTGTTGAAAAGGACGAGTTCCAACGCAACATTCTCATTCAGTGCGTGCTGGGCGGCACCGGAGGAACTTTGGCCACGACCACAATCTGGGGGTATCTGGAAGACTTTGCCCACGCGCCGCACCTCGATCTGGTTTGGGTCTATCCGATCTTCTGGTTGTTCGTTGTCGTGTCGTATCCGGTGGTGAGGATGAGGTACCGATGAAGAACCGGCTGAAGGTGCTGCGCGCGGAGCGCGATTGGTCGCAGGGCGATCTGGCCCAGCGGCTGGAAGTGTCGCGGCAATCCGTCAATGCCGTCGAGACGGGGAAGTTCGATCCCAGTTTGCCGTTGGCGTTCAAGCTGGCCCGGCTGTTCGAGAGGCCGATCGAGGAGATTTTCAGCGACGAGGAGGAACGGAGCAGCGAGTCAGGAAATCAGCGAGTCACCGACTCAGCGACTTAGCCAGAAATTTCCAGCGATGTTTCCTAGTGATTTCTCCGGAGAGTAACATGTTCGATCATTCGCATTCGTCTGAAGATGGCAAGGGGCTTCAAGGTCTCAATCTTTGCGCGGCCGTTGTTTGCGTGTTTTTCGTTTTGGGAAGCACGGCGATGACTGGCCAGACTGCGGCTCCGGCGGCAAAGGCGCCCGATAGCCTGCAAACGAACGCAGTGGCCAAGGCGCCGATGAGCGTTTACGACGGATTCGAATCGCCAACGCTCGGCAGTATTTGGATGACGCAGCTGCTGGCGCCGGGCTCGTACGCCGTGGAATCGGACGTCGTGCGCGCCGGACACGGCGCTCTGCGCATCACGGTGCGACCGCACGACAGTTTCATGGCAGGCAGCCAAGCCACCACAGACACCGAGCGCGATGAACTGACCGAGGCATGGCCTTATACGACGCGTAAGAACGTGCCTTACGAGGTTTCGTGGAGCATGTATGTGGCACAGGATTTTCCCATCGTGCCGGTGCGGCTAGTGGTGGCGCAGTGGTGGGAGTGGTGCCACACGAGCGAACTGTGCAACTATAACAGCCCGGTGCTGGCGGTGCGCTACATCAGCGGGGAGCTGCTGATTACGCAGGATCTCAACCACCACGACAACGTGCTCTACCGGGAAAAGCGCGACCTGCGTGGGCGCTGGCTCGATCTGCGCTTTCAGGTGAAATTCACGCCCGAGACGGCGGGATTTGTGCGAGCGTGGCTCGACGGGAAGCAGGTGGTGGATTTCAAGGGAGCGACGGCGAACGAGGAAAACGCAACCACCGGCTATGGGCCGCCGGAGCTAATTCCCTTCAGAATAGGTCTTTATCGCAACGTGATGCCGGAGCCGATGACGATTTACTTCGATGAGTACCGGAAGACGGTGTTGGAAGAAAAGTTAGCGAGCCAGTAATTCAGCGGACAGGCCCTTTTGTGGGGCCTGTTTTGCTTCGCTGCCAGCGCACAGAGGGATCAATGAGGAAAGAAATCCTGAAGTGCGCGAAGAATTCACAGCTGGACAGCGAGCCGGGCTGCTGTAGACTTGCCGTGGTCAGGCATTCCCCAGAGCATCGCTGACTAAATCTCGACAGGAGAAAGCAGATGAACACTAAGGTTTGGAGTGTCTTCCCCGGTGTGTGCGGACTTGCGGTGTTCGCGCTGAGCGCCATTCCATCGGGCGCGCAGGCGACAGAGGTCAAAGAGAAACCACCGATGTACTCGTACGTTTCCAACTGGCAGTTTCCGCGGGAGCGTTGGGGCGACGTGGCCAGGATTAATGGCGTGGACAACACAATTTTCCAGGCAGCCCTCGGCGACGGAACCCTCGTGGGCTATGGCAACGATGTCAACCAGGTGCACACGCCGGACGGCGAGTCGCATGATACCTGGTGGTCCTCAACCTCGATCGCGGGGCTGTTGAAGGTGCTGGACAAGCTGAGAGCCCTGCCCCCCGCCGATACGCCGATTTCGCTCAATCCAACCAAGCACTGGGACCTGGTACTCGTGAGCCACTATTACAACTGGAAGCCGGGTCCGTATACAGGCGCGTACATCAACGTGATGATGTATCAACTGAAGGCGGACGCGCCCGACGATGCGGTGAGCACACTGAGCAAGACCGTGGTTGTGCCGGTGATGGAGAAACTTCTGGCCGACGGGACGATTGTGGAATACGAGGTCGACACCGAGGCCATCCACACTGACGCGCCGGGGCTGCTTGCGATCGTCTATGACGCAGCACAGCCGGAAGGCGTGGATACGGCGCGCGCCGCGATCAGGGATTCACAGAAAGACAATCCCCTGATCGGCCCGGCATTCGATTCCTTCATTGACTACAGCCAGCATCGCGATGAGCTGCTGAAAGGCAACGGAGCGTACAAGTAGGACGGAATACAGCGGGGCTGGCGGAGTTGGAGAATCGCAGCCCCACTCTTTCGAACGCGCTAGTTGAGCGCAGCGAGGCTGTCTTCGCGGCTGGGGTCGATAGCGATATACGTGTCCGTTTTGGTTAACTTCAGCAACGACATGACACGCGGATTGACCCCGCAAAGTCGCAAAGCGCCGTTTTTCTCGCGGAGAGCTCCGTAGGTATAGACGATCATGCCGAGGCCGGCACTATCTACGCAGTCCACGCTCGACAGATCGAATACCACTTTGCTGGCCCCGCCCGCGATGGCTGCCTGGACCTGCGAATCCACAATCTTGAGCGATGTGCCGAGCGTCATCGCGCCGGCAAGGGTGAAGATCGCAGCATCCGCGGGGAGTTTTTCGAGGGTTGCGGTCAGTAACATGGCGGAATTCTACGCGAACGGGCTGTGGGAGTAAAAGAAATATCCGCGCAGGGGCCGGACAGTTTTGCGCATGGGGCTGCCCTCCAGGCTGGAAAGCAGAGCGCGAAACGCCCGGGCTGCGCGAAGCGCAGCCCGTTGCGGTTCCAAGGACATCCCGAGTGCGGGCGTGGCTATTTGCCGGTGTAAACCACGTGCCAGATCGAGCGGGAGCCGTCGTCGGACACAAACAGCGATCCATCCGGCGCAACCGCTACTCCCACGGGACGGCCCCAGACATCGCCGTCGCCATTGCCGATGGTGAAGCCGGTGAGGAAGTCTTCGTATTCGCCGGTGGCGTGGCCGTTGTGCATGGGCAGGCGGATCACTTCGTAGCCGGCGCGCTGAGCGCGGTTCCAGGAGCCGTGCTCGCAAGCGAAGCCGTCACCCTTGAACTCGGCGGGAAACTGCGATCCCTCGTAAAAGGTCAACTCGAGCGAGGCAAAGTGCGGCTCGAGAAGAATGTCGGGCGTGATGACTTTGTCACGAAGCTCGGGGTGCTTGCCCTCGTGGCGAGGATCCTGGTGAGGGCCCATGTACCACCAAGGCCAGCCGTAGAAGCCGTGCTCCTGCACGTGGGTGATGTAGTCGGGGACGAGGTTGTTGCCCAGAGCGTCGCGCTCGTTGGTGGAGCACCAGAGCTGGCCGGTGATTGGATTGATGGCTTCGCCGACGCAGTTGCGAATGCCCGATGCGTAGACCTCGATGAATTTTCCCGCGGGCGTGAACTCAAGCACGTCGGCGCGATGAAACTCCTCGGGGTGCGTATCGGAGTCGTCGACATTCGAATGTGAGCCGACGGAGGCGAGGAGCTTGCTGCCGTCGAGGGTGAAGGCGAGATCGCGCGTCCAGTGGCCTCCGCCGCGCAGACGTCCACCGCCAGGCAGGTCGGCGAGCTGTTCCACGGGGCCGGTCGCCGTGAGGTCGCCGTTGTGATACGGGAAGCGAACAATGGCGTCAGTGTCGCCAATGTAGATCCACTTTGGGTTGGGGCCGAGAGGATAGAAGGCGATGCCAAAGGGCTGGTGGAGATCGGTGGCAAAGACCGACACTTGCTTTGGTTTACCGTCGGCGTCGACGCCGCGGAAGATCTTGATCTTGCCGGAGTCGCTCTCTGCCAGGAACAGATCGCCGTTGGGAGCGAAGCGAATGAGGCGCGGGTTGTCGAGACCGGTGGCGTATAGCTCGACCTTGAAGCCCCTGGGCGCGATGGGCCAGGCGTCGGCGGGGCGGGGAACAACGTGGGCGCCATTGTCGACGGATTGATCCGGCATGGGCTCGGGCAGGTCGGCGACGGTGAGATGGCGGCGGATGCCGGGAGCTTCGTGAGCCGCGTCGGTGAATGCGGCCTGGCCGGTGAGGACGATGTGGTTGGGAACGGCCTTGGCGGCGTCGTCTGACCCCGCCGGCGAGGACCTTCCGCTGGGGGCCCCGTCGGTGCTTGGGCCGGGTGCGGCGGAGGCGGTGAGCGTGGATGCGAGGGCAACAAGGCCAAAGAAGGCCGAAGCGGCGAGGAAATGGTGCGGATGTTTCATGAAACCTCTCCATGAGATGAAGTTAAGCGGGTTGAAGGTGGACTGGAGCAGAGCAATTGGGAAGCCGGCGTTCATAGTTTCAGATGCACCGGCAGGGCGATGGGTTCCAGGGATGAGACAGCTGTGTGTGAGCGGGGTTAGCGGAGTTAGCGAAGTTGGGTGCGCTACCAGGGTGGGCAGAGCTTTCTGTCCCTGGGAGGAAGAGGGCGGCGATTTGGGGCGGGAGAAGACCGATTTGGGTGCGGAATCGCATGAAAAATCGCAAAAAATCGCAAAAAAACGAGGCGAATTTTGAGGCGTTTTCGTTGATTCTAAAGATAGTTATGGCAGAAAATCGTGTTTTGAAGTGTATGAAATCACTCCTTTCATCTTTCCTGGTCTCAAGTGAGCTACCGGGGTGATCAGAGATCAGTGGTTAGTGGTTAGTGGTTGGTGGTTAGTGGTCAGTGATCAGAGGTCAGAGGTCAGAGGTCAGAATCCTGCCGATCTGGCGATTCTGTCTTTATTGTGCGCGGAATGCGGAATTAACCGGCAAACTTGAGGAAAAAATGAAGGAGTGGATAAGTGAATGAGAAATCAGTGGGTTGAGGTTAATTTGGCCGCTGCGTTTGGGTGAGGAGGGGGTTGACACCTCGAACGACGCCGGCGGAGTTCGCGGGGTTCGATCAGCCGCAGAACCTTCAGCGAATCACCAGGCTGCCGGTGAGGGGCGAGTTGTCCGAAGATGGCCCGACAAAGACGCTGTAATCGCCCGGCGCGAGGCTCCAGCGGGCGGCATTCTCGTCGTACGTTTGTAAGACACGCGGGTCGATGGAGACAGTGACGGTTTCGGATGTCCCCGGATCGAGCGTGACGCGCGCGAAGCCAGCGAGGCGCTGAAAGGCTTCGTCTGATCCTTTGGGGAGCGTCGCGTACACTTCAGCGATTTCAGTTCCCGCACGGGCGCCGGTATTCCTGACGGTGAAGCGCGCGGTTTTCGCCCCAGAGTCGACGCTCAATGCGGAATAGGAGAAGGTGGTGTAGGACAAGCCGAAGCCGAAGGGAAACAGCGGCGTCTTGTGCTCGGCTTGAAACCACTTGTAGCCAACTTCGGCGCCTTCGTCGTAATGAACCGAGTAGTTCGATTCCGGCGCGCCTGGGTTGACCGGCGCCGATCCTTGCCCGCGAAGATGCGGCGGCGGTTGCGGAATCGCCGGATGCGGAAGGTCCTGCTCGCTCTTCGGGAAGGTGACGGCGAGCTTGCCGGATGGATTGACGTCGCCGACGAGCACATTGGCCAGAGCCTTGTGCCCTGAGCTGCCGGCATACCAGGCTTCGACGACACCGGCAACTTTGTCGATCCACGGCATGGTCACGACGCTTCCAGTTTCGAGCACGACGATGGTGCGAGGATTGGCCGCCGCAACCCGCTCGATCAATGCGTCCTGATTGTCGGACAGCGAAAGATTGGGAAGGTCCATGCCTTCCGATTCCCACTGGTAGGCAAAGACGATGGCAAGATCGGAGCCGCGGGCGAGCTTCGCGGCCGAGTCCAAGTCCGAACCGGGATCGAAGTCGATTTTTGTATGCGGCAGTTTTGCGCGCAGGGCCAGGAGCGGAGAGGTGGGGAACCAGATGTGTTCCTGCCACTTTGTTGCACCTTTGCCGGGAGGCATAATGGCGTTGCCGCCGGGCGGGTCCACCTGCGCCGATCCTCCGCCGGAGATCATACCGACGTCAGCGTGTCCGCCGATGATGGCGATGCTGTGAACGCGGGCCGGCAGGATGGGAAGCACGGACTGGCGATTCTTGAGGAGAACGATGCTGTTCTCCTCCACGCGCTCGGCTACTTCGAAGCCCTTTTCTACGTCCACGACGCTCCTTTGCAGCGGATCGTCGACGACTCCCGAAAGAAACTCCGCATAAAGAACTCTGCGCGCATGGTCGTCAATTTCCGAGAGAGGCACGCGCCCGGCATCGACGGCTTCTCGCAGCTTGACGCCGAAGAAGTTCGACATGGGCTGCTCCTGGTCAAGGCCGGCCGCAGATGCCTTCTCAGTGGAGTGAGTACCGCCCCAGTCGGAGAGAACGAAGCCATTGAAGCCCCAATCATTCTTCAAAACATCCTGCAAGGTGTAGGAGTTCTCGCAAGCGTAGTCGCCGTTGATCCGGTTATAGGAGCACATGACGGCGCCGGGATTGGCGATGGAGATGGCAATATGAAACGCGAGCAGATCCGACTCCTGCATGGCGCGCCTGGAGATGACGGCGTTGACGAAGTTGCGACCGGTTTCCTGGTCGTTCATCGCATAGTGCTTGATGTCGCCAACCACATGCTGGGCCTGCTCGCACTTCATTAGATTGCCGACAATGGTTCCTGCCAGCAGCGGGTCTTCGCCGGCATATTCGAATGTACGGCCGTCTCTGGGCTCGCGGGCGAGGTCCACTCCGCCACCGAGAGTCATATTGAAGCCCTGCGCGCGGAGCTCGCTGCCGATCAAAGCACCGTATTCACAGGCGGATTCCGGGTCCCAACTCGAGGCGGCTCCGAGGCTCGAAGGCATGGCGGTTGAGTATCTTCCGTTTGCGCCACTGTCGCGGACTCCGTAGGCCGCGTCGGAGATGACGAGCGAAGGAATCCCAAGGCGCTTCACGCCCTCGACATAACCCGCGCCACCGTTGGTGAGATCGGTGAGCGTCGTCTGCCAATTGGCACTATGAGCCATTCCATTGCCGTGCAGAAGGGCGATCTTCTCATCGAGGGTGAGCTGATTGAGGACCAGTTCGGCGCGATCTTCCGGCGAGAGCTGGGGATTCATCCACGGCCGGCTGGAATCCTGAGCGGGGGCGAGGCCCGGCGCGTTGATGAACCCGAAGGCGACTAAGAACAAAAGGAGGGGGAAGGTTTTCATCGCGCGCTTCAACATGTGCCTCCAAGCAGGTAACATACTACAACGATTTAGCGAGGTATTGCGCGGCTATCCGGGGCCTGGCGTGGAGGGAAAGCTTAAGGCAGTTATCCGGCGGGCGCCCACGGACGATCCGGAGATTGAACCCCATGCAGGTGTGGCGGCTCGCCGCCGGATCACGGAATGCCAGGGAACGCGAATCTCGCTCCGCGCAACGAAGGCAGCGGGGCCGTATTCTTCCCACGCGTATCGGCAGTGGAACTTGAACCCGGCGGCTGGCAACTCTGGTTAGCCCTCCCGGATTGATCGTGATTCTGTTCGCGAGGCGGTGCTATTGTGTTGTCTGGTATTGATCGTTTGGGCGACTCCATTGGCCGTTGCGTGGGATCGGCGCTGATTTTGGACTCTGACTTCATGGGGCAATTGCACCGGCGGCATTGAGCCAAGAGATTCTTAGCGATGATTCGGCTGAGCAATTTAAAACGCGCATTGCAGAGGTTGGCTGTGCCGGAACAGCCACGGGCTGAACGATGGCCTGCAAAGGGTCTTTCGGCAATTTATTGCGTCGAGTCCGCCTCAAGGCCCGCCGCCATCAAAGACATCAGCGCCTCCGGCGTTTACCTGTTGACTGACGAGCGTTTCCCCGCCGATCAGGCC
>CAYYKV010000106.1:0-10329 GCA_964468605.1 uncultured Occallatibacter sp.
TTACCAAGTCGATGATCTTCGGCTGGATGAGCCGCGACTTCTATTTGGAGGAGCACGACACGGGGCGGTGGGCGGTGAAGGCGCCGGTCTCCAAGACGAAAGAGGGCTATGCCGCAAGCGATGGCGATTGAGATTGAACGGCAGTGCGAGACGATCGAGTCCTGTTACGAGTTCACGCTTTCGTATGCCGCGCGGGGTTTGGCGGGCGACGATGGGAGCGACGCGGGCCGGCAAGTCCGCGACCATCTGACGCGGGCCGCTGCGGCGATGCGTGGACTGGGGCAGAGCTGCTCGGATGCGATCGAGCTGGAGCAACTTGCGCCCGCGGAAAAGTACGAAGCTTTTTTCGAAGTGCTTAAGCGCGACGCTGAGGGCGCGATTGCGGCGGTGGAATTAGTGCTTGCGCAGGCGGCGATCGGGTCGCAGATGATCGACAATCTAAATGCTTCAATCCATCTGCGCGCGCTGCTGGCGGATTTGTTCCTCGTGACCGAGATTCTGGACGCGCGGAAGACTCGGGCCGATGCGAGGGGCGCGAACGGAAGCGTTGGTCCGCGCTAGGCGCACAGGCAACGCGCATGTATTCTCCGCAAGTTCTCGACCACTTTGAGCACCCGCGCAACGCGGGAACCGTTGCCGATGCGGACGCCTCGGCGCGAATCGAGAATCCAGCATGCGGCGATCTCCTGGAACTGACAGTAAAAGTGGAAGACGGACGAATCGAGGAGATCCGCTTCAAGGCGAAGGGATGCGTGGCCGCGATGGCGTGCGGATCGGCGGTCACGGAGCTTGTGAGCGGGAAGCCTGTGGCGGAGGCGAGAACGCTCAACCGGGAAGAGTTGGTGCGGGCGGTCGGTGGCCTACCTGCGGCGTCGACACACGCAAGTCACCTGGCGATCGACACGCTGGCGGCGGTGTTGAGAAATATTTCCGTGTAACCTTAGCGCGCGGCCGGCGGAGCTTTTCCGGTGAGCGCTTCATAATCTTCCGGTGTATTGAGGCCGGCGCTGTCGAGCGAATCAGGAACGGAGACGTAGGCGACGCGCGATGCACTCGCATGCAAGATCTCGCGCGCGTTGCCAGTGTCAGGCGCATCAAGGAAATGCGCGATCAATTCGCGGCTGACCAGAAGCGGGTGGCCGTGCTTGCCATCGTTCTCCGGGACGATGGCCCAGATGCCTTGCGTAAGCGCACGCTGGAACGATGCGCAGAGAAGCCCGAGTGAGCTGGCACTTAGGGGGGGGCAATCGACGGGCGTGATCATCGCGGAATTGCAGCCGCGGGATAGAGCTTCACGCAGACCAACTTGCAGGGAACTGAATTGACCGCGCTCGGGGTTCGGATTCTGGACCATATATGCGCCGCAAGCGCCAGCTGTGTTTCCGATGGTTTGAGAGTTTCTGCCCGCAACAACGACGACCAGGCGCGTGAATGACTCAAACGCGAGGATGGCCGCGGAGAGAAGTGTGGGGCCGGGCCGTGGGGCAGCGCCCGGTTCGGGCGGAGGCCAGGGAAGCAGAGCCTTGTCCGCGCCCATCCGCGAAGACTCGCCGGCCGCGAGGATCAAGCCGCAAAGATTGGAGGCGCCGGTCATAAAGAAAAGATATCAGGGCGCAAATGGGCTGAGGCTATTTTTCCGTGGGGGCGGAAAAGGGTTCGCCGGGCACCGCGGATTCGGCTGTGGCTGCGGCGTGCCTGCTGTTTTGGAACCAGCTCATGTGGGGCAGGGCGCGCTCTGCGCGGCGGCGCACGGCAATTAACTCGGCGACGATGGAGACAGCGATTTCTTCCGGCGTGACAGCGCCGATGTCGAGGCCGACGGGGGAATGGACGCGGTCAAAAAGTTCGGGGTTGAGGCCTTCGCGCGTGAGCTCGCGAAACACCGTGATGGCTTTGCGTTTGGAGCCGACCATGCCGATGTAACGGGCGTGTGTTTGCACGGCCCAGCGGAGGACGCGCATGTCGTCGCGGTGGCCGCGGGTGGCGATGACAATGTAAGAAGACTCGCCAGGCGCGAGTTCCTTGACTGCTTCATCGAAGTCCCTGGCGATGACCTGGAGCGCGTTGGGGAAACGCTCGGGGTTTGCGTAGGCGTCGCGGTCGTCGGTGACGATGCAGTCAAAGCCGGCGTTGCGCGCGACCTTGAAGAGCTCAACGGCGACGTGGCCGGCGCCGAAAATGTAGAGCAGCGGCACGGGCAACACAGGCTCGATGAAGATTTCGAGAGTGCCGCCGCAGACGAGGCCGGTGTCGTATTTGGGGTCCTGGTTGAGGTCGAAGGTGAGGGTGCGCGGCTTTTCCTTAGTGATGACCTCGCGCGCAGCCTGCCAGACTTCGGCTTCGACGCAGCCGCCGCCAATGGTTCCGGCGATGGAGCCGTCGTCGCGGATAAGCATTTTGGCGCTCTGAAACGAGGGAATGGAGCCTCGCGAGTTCACAATGGTTGCAACCGCCCCGCTGCGGCCCTCACGTTGCAGCTTCACGATCTCCTCATAAATATTCATCTAGCTCGATTATTGGATTGGTTGAGAAGTAAGTCAATGTTAGGCTCGGCGCCGCTGAATGGCATCGCCGCTTTCACTCGGGCGAAGCCGCCAGAACACTATTGCCGAATGGAAGCAATTCAATTAACTTCTAAGACTCACAGTTTATTTACTTTGGAGGCTGCACGCCATGGCCCGAGTGGTCCGATGTTCCGTAATTCAGGCGTCGAATGCATTGCCTGCAACCGAACCGCTGCCTGCGCAAAAAAGGGCAATGGTCGAAAAGCATGTGGGGTTGATCCGGCAGGCGGCAAAGCAGGGAGCGCAGATTGTGTGCCTGCAGGAGATTTTCAACGGGCCGTACTTTTGCGCCGAGCAGGAAACAAAATGGTACGAGATGACGGAGGCGGTTCCCGATGGGCCGACCGTGAGCCTGATGCGCGCGCTGGCGAAGGAGCTGCACATTGCGCTGATCGTGCCTGTGTATGAAGTGGAGCAGGAGGGCGTCTTCTATAACACCGCGGCGATGATCGCGAGCGACGGGGCCTATCTGGGCAAGTACCGCAAGACGCATATTCCCCACGTGGCGCCGGGGTTCTGGGAGAAATTCTATTTTCGGCCGGGCAACCTGGGGTATCCGGTGTTCGATCTGGGTTTTGCCAGGGTGGGAATCTATATCTGTTACGACCGGCACTTTCCCGAGGGCGCGCGGTGCCTGGGACTGAACGGCGCGGAGATCGTGTTCAATCCATCGGCAACCGTGGCGGGTCTGAGCGAGTATCTGTGGAAGCTGGAGCAGCCGGCTCACGCGGCGGCGAACGGGTATTTTATCGCGGCAATCAATCGCGTAGGGACCGAGGCGCCGTGGAACATCGGCGAGTTTTACGGGACGAGCTATTTTTGCAATCCGCGCGGGAAGATCATTGCGGAGGCCGGGCGCGACAAGGACGAGGTGCTGACCACCGACCTGAATCTGGACGAGATTGCCGAAGTGCGGCGGACGTGGCAGTTCTATCGCGACCGCAGGCCCGATTTGTACGGGCCGCTGGTGGCGTCGTAAGGCGATTTTTCTGGGGCCGAAGCATCGAGGTTTCGAGACTCGAGTCGCGGCACAATTCGAATTGTGTCCTGACTTTCATGGGGTTCTCATGAGCACCGCAGCACTACCGCATGACGAGCAGCTACGAGCGCGATTTGGCGAGCTGAAGCCGGCGCTGACCGCGCAGGCCGCGGTGATTGAGGCGGACCGCTGCCTGAATTGCTTCGACGCGCCGTGCACGGCGGCGTGCCCTACACATATCGATGTGCCGGGGTTCATCAAGCGCATTGCGTCGGGAAACTTGCGCGGATCGGCGTTGCGAATTCTGGACGCGAATATTCTGGGGGCGAGCTGCGCACGGGTTTGTCCTGTGGACGTGCTGTGCGAGGGCGCGTGCGTGCTGACGCGGCAGAATCGGAAGCCGATTCAAATTGGGCAATTGCAGCGGCACGCGATGGACGCGTTCTGGGCGTCGGGTGAGACGGTGCACGTGGCTGCACCGGGGACGCACAATCTGCGCGTGGCCTGCATCGGCGGTGGGCCGGCGTCGCTGGCGTGCGCGGCGGAGTTGTGCCGCCAGGGTGCGCGGGCGACGGTGATCGAGCGGCGCGAGCTGCCGGGCGGATTGAATACGTACGGCGTAGCAGAGTACAAGTTACGGGCCGCCGACAGCGTGCGCGAAGTGGAGATGATCCGGCGGCTAGGAGTGGAATTCCGGTGCGGAGTGGACGTGGATTCGGCCGCATCGCTGGAGGCGCTGGAAGCGGAGTTTGACTTTGTCTTTCTCGGGCTGGGGCTGGGCGCGATGCAGCGGCTGAACATTCCTGGCGAAGAAGCGGAAGGCGTGATGAACGCTCTGGAGCTGATTGCCGCGTACAAGACGGGCCACCTGCGCGAGCTGCACGGGACGGTGGTAGTGGTGGGCGCGGGAAACACGGCGATCGACGCGGCCAACGCCGCCCACCGGCTGGGTGCCGAGACGGTCTATATGGTTTACCGGCGAAGTGAGAGCGAGATGTCGGCCTTTGATTTTGAGTACGAACACGCGAAACAGGAGGGCGTGCAGTTTCTTTGGCGGAGGCAGCCGGTGGCGATTGGGCGGAGCGAGCACGGCCGACTGCTGCTCGAAACGGTGCAGGTGCGCGAGGCAGGTGGAAAGCTTGAGGTCGTTCCTGACTCGCAGTCGGCGATTGCGTGCGATTTAGTGGTGCCTGCGATCGGGCAGTCGCCGCTGACGCAGCTTTTGCAGGAGCTGCGCGGCGTTGAGGTACGCGATGGAAAGATTGTGGCCGATCGCGTGACAGGCCAAACGGGGAACCCGAGGTACTATGCCGGCGGCGATTGCGTGAACGGCGGGCGCGAAGTGGTGGACGCAGTGGCCGGGGGCAAACGTGCTGCGCTCGCCATGTTGAAAGCAGCGGAGGTGACCCATGCCTGACATCGGCGTGCGGAATTTTGCAGGCAGCATCAACTCGCCGAATCCGTTCTGGCTGGCTTCGGCGCCGCCGACGAATACGGGCGAGATGATCATGCGCGCGTTCGACGCGGGCTGGGGCGGCGCGGTGTGGAAGACGATCGGTGAGCCGATTACCAATGTGAGCTCTCGCTACTCTGCGACGGACTGGAACGGACAGCGCATCATGGGGTTCAACAATATTGAGCTGATCAGCGACCGGACCGTGGAACAGAATCTGAGCGAGATGGCGGGAGTGAAGAAGCGCTACCCGAAGAACGCAGTGATTGCGTCACTGATGGTGGCGTCGACGCGCGAAGCATGGCACGAAATTGTGACGCGCACCGAGGATGCGGGAGCGGATGGACTGGAGCTGAACTTTGGCTGCCCGCATGGGATGAGTGAGCGCGGAATGGGCTCGGCGGTTGGCCAGGTGCCGGAGTACGCCCAGATGATTACGGAGTGGGTAAAGGAGAAGGCGCGCACGCCGGTGCTGGTAAAGCTGACGCCGAACATCAGCGATATTCGCACGGTGGCGCGGGCGGCCAAGCGCGGCGGAGCGGACGGGCTGTCGGCGATCAATACGATCAATTCAATTACCGGAATCGATCTTGACACGTTTGTGCCGCGACCGAATGTGGACGGGAAGAGCTCGCACGGTGGCTACTGCGGGCCGGCGGTGAAACCGATCGCGCTGAACATGGTGCAGCAGATTCTGGCCGATCCGGAGTCGGCGCTACCGCTTTCTGGAATCGGAGGCATCGGATCGTGGCGTGATGCAGCGGAGTTTCTGCTGCTGGGTTGTGGCACGGTGCAGGTGTGCACGGCGGTGATGCACTTCGGCTACCGCATCGTCGAAGATATGGCCGAGGGGCTGGACAACTGGATGCGCGAGAAAGGCTTCGAGACGCTTGAGGATTTGCGCGGGTTGTCATTGAATCGCGTGACAGAGTGGAAGCACTTGAACCTGAACTACAAGATCGTGGCGCGCATTGACGAGCAGAAGTGCATTGGGTGCGATCTGTGCCACATTGCCTGCTGGGACGGCGCGCACCAGTGCATTCATCTGGATCGAGTGACCGGGCCGGTGGACGGGCACGTGGAACTGCATCGAACGCCGGCGGCGAAGGAAGCGGAGAGCAGAGCTTCGATCGCGGAGACTCCGGTGACGCGCAGAGAGCGCGCGGTAGCGTTTGCGCCGGGACCGTATGCGACGCCGCTTGAACGAATTCCACGTGTGGACGAGACAGAGTGCGTGGGGTGCAACTTGTGTTCGCTGGTCTGCCCGGTTGATGACTGCATCACCATGGTTCCGGTGGACACGGGCCTCAAGCCGGAGACGTGGGACGAGCGCACGCGCAGAGCGGCGTGCGTGACGCAGGTGAGGCAACCGTGAATTGAGCTGCACCGTGACCGGTCCGCCCTTTCTGCGGTTTGCGATGGAGGGCGGATGGCCTGTTCGCCCGGTCAATGAACATTGAATGGGGTGAAAGCAATGCCTAGGGTTCTCATTCAAAACGGAACGATTGTGAATGCCGACGCCAGCGTGAGGGCGGATCTGCTCATTGATGGCGCGTTGATCAGGGAAGTGCGGGCGGGGATTCCGGCAAGCGCGGCGGACAAAGTGGTCGACGCGACCGGGTTGCTGGTGTTGCCGGGCGGAATCGATGCGCACACGCATCTCGATATGCCGTTCGGCGGGACGAACTCGGCGGACGATTTTGAGACGGGAACGAGGGCCGCAGCGATTGGCGGGACAACAACAATCGTAGACTTCGCGATACAGGCTCGCGGCACGAAGATGCGCACGGCGCTTGATACGTGGTGGAAGAAGGCCGAGGGGAAAGCGTGCATTGACTACGGGCTGCACATGATCGTCACGGACCTTGGAGACGCGGGTCTGGAAGACATGGACGACATGGTGCGCGAGGGCGTAGCCAGCTTCAAGCTATTCATGGCGTATCCCAACGTGCTGATGGTGGATGACGCCACGATCTTCAAGGCGCTGCAGCAGACGGCGAAGAATGGCGCTCTGATCTGCATGCACGCGGAGAACGGGTCGGTGATCGACGTGATCGTGCAGAAGGCGCTGGCCGAGGGGAAGACGGCGCCGGTTTACCACGCATTGACGCGGCCAACGATCGCCGAGGCCGAGGCGGTGCATCGCGCGATTGCGATGGCGGAGATGGCCGGCGTGCCGATTTATATTGTGCATCTCTCGAGCGAAGATGCGCTCAATCAAGTGCGCGAGGCGCGCGACCGCGGTTTGCCGGCGTTCGCCGAGACTTGCCCGCAGTATTTGCTGCTATCGATCGAAGACAACATGGACGGCAAGGGATGGGAGGGCGCGAAGTACGTATTTACGCCGCCGCTCCGCGAGCGCAAGAACCAGCCGAAGCTCTGGGAGGGTTTGCGCAAGGACAATCTGCAGGTGGTGTCGACCGATCACTGCCCGTTTTGTTTCGAAGACCAAAAGGCGCTGGGCAAGGATGACTTCACGAAGATTCCTAATGGCGGCCCGGGAATCGAGAACCGACTGCAACTGCTGCATCACCATGGAGTGGGGCAGGGGAATTTCTCGATTAATCGATTTGTGGAACTTGTGTCGACTGCGCCGGCGCGGATTTTCGGAATGTATCCGAAGAAGGGTATGCTGGCCGCGGGAAGCGACGCGGACCTGGTGCTATGGGATCCGGCGGAGGACTATACGATCAGCGCCAAAACGCACCACATGCGCGTGGATTATTCGATGTTCGAGGGATTCAAGGTGCGCGGAAATGCACGCGATGTCTATTCGCGCGGCGAGCTGATTGTGAGTGATGGGAAGTTCATCGGCAAGCCGGGGCGAGGGAAGTATCTGCGGCGAGAGGCGCGTGGCGGGGCGTGGAAGTAGCTGCTGGAAGGCGGCTAGCTTTCAGCTTTCCAGTGCAGGACTATCGCTCTTGCTATCCGAGTTCGTGTCCGCAGCTGCGGAGGCACCCGGGGCACCCAAGTGTCTTACTTTAGATAGATACTCTCTCGAATTCACGGAGGAGGTCCCGTGAGCAGCGTTGATCCGTCACTATCGAATCGCGACCTGACGCCGACCACTCCGGCGCAGCGCACGTGGGGTTTCTACAACTACACGGCGCTGTGGTTCTCGATGTGCATGGAGATCACGACTTACCGGCTGGCGTCGGGGCTGATCGCCAAAGGGATGGATTGGAAGCAGGCGATCGGGACGGTGCTGCTGGGGAACCTGATTGTGCTCGTTCCGTTGCTGCTGAATGCGCATGCAGGCGCGAAGTACGGGATTCCGTTTCCAGTGTTTCTGCGCGCTTCGTTTGGCGTGCGCGGGGCGAACCTGGCGGCGCTGTTGCGAGCGGTGGTGGCGTGCGGATGGTTTGGGATTCAATCGTGGATCGGCGGCAGCGCGATTGACGCGATGCTGATTGTGATCTGGCCGAACGCGGAGGGAAACCGCGGCATTTTGTGGGCGTGTTTCCTGGGCTTCTGGCTGCTGAACATGGTCGTGGTGTGGCGGGGTGTGGAGTCGATCCGGCGGTTGCAGGCGTTTGGCGCACCATTCATGTTCGTAATGGCAGTTGCGCTGCTGGTTTGGGTGCGGATGAAAGCGGGCAGCTTTGGCGCGATGCTGTCGACGCCGAGCCAGTTCCACACGCAGGGTGAGTTTCTGGCTGTGTTTTTTCCGTCGCTGACGGCGATGGTCGGTTACTGGGCGACACTGGCGTTGAACATTCCCGATTTCACGCGCTATTCGAAATCTCAGAGCGCACAGTCGTGGGGGCAGGCGTTCGGGCTGCCTGTTGCCATGGTGCTGTACACGTTTCTGGGGATCGCGGTTACGTCTGCGTCGGCGGTGTTGTTCGGCAAGCCGATCTGGGACCCGGTCGAACTGATCGGAATGTTCCATCAGCCGGTGATCGCGTTTGTGGCTCTCATCGCGGTGCTGGTCGCCACGCTGAATGTGAACATCGGCGCAAACGTGGTTTCGCCGTCCAACGATTTTTCAAATCTGTGGCCGCGGCTGATCAGCTTCAGAACGGGCGGGTTGATTACGGGGTTTCTCGGTCTGGCGATGTGCCCGTGGAAGCTGCTGGCCACGCCCGACGCGTACATTTTTGGATGGCTGGTGGGCTACTCCGGACTGCTGGGGCCGGTGGCCGGGATCATGGTATGCGATTACTTCTTCATTCGTGGGACGGAACTTGATGTGAACTCGCTCTATCATCGCGAGGGCGCGTACCACTACACGAAGGGAGTAAATCCGCGGGCGTTGATTGCACTGGCTCTCGGAGCTGGAATCGCGCTCGTCGGCGTGTTCGTCAAGCCGTTGCACTTTCTCTACGATTACGCGTGGTTTGTCGGATTCTTCGCGGCGGGCGCATCGTATGTGGCGATGATGAAGCTGGCCGCGCCGGCTGGCGCGGTGGAGAGAGCGGAAGAAGTGGCGTAAAGGCAGTTCACTGTTCGTAGTTTGCTTTTCTCAGGGATTGTGCCACCCCACCCGAGCGACGCTTGGATCGAGCACCCCAATCAGTTCGTAGTTTGCAATTCCGGTTGCCCCGGTCTCTAAGCTTCCACGAGCGCGTCGGCGATGGCGAGATGCTCATCGAGGGCGGCTATGCCGAGGTCGAGCTCTTCCTTGGTGACGATCAGCGGCGGCGCGATGACGAAGTGGCTGACCCAGGCTTGAATCGAAACGCCCTGCGCCATCATCTTGGCGGCGATTTGATCGACCACGAGCGGCTTGCCTTCCACCTTGTCTCGCATGGTGTTGAAGAGCTGCTTGGTTTTGCGATTCTTCACAATTTCGACAGCAAAGAAGAGGCCGAGCCCGCGCACGTCGCCGACTGCGACGTGCTTTTCTTTGATTTGGAGCAGCTTTTCGCGAACATACGGTTCCAGCTCCGCGGCGCGCTCGACGAGCTTGAGGCGCTGCATCTCTTCGATGGTGGCGACGGCGGGGCCGAGGGTAAGCGGGTGCGCCTCGTACGTATGACCGTGTGAAAAGTAGTGGTCCTCAAAGTAGTCGGCAATCTTGGTAGTGGTGGCGCAGAGGCCGAGGGGAACGTAGGCTGAGGTGATGCCCTTGGCGGTGACAAGGATGTCGGGCTTAACGTTCCAGTTATCGACAGAGAACCATTTGCCGGTGCGGCCCCATCCCGCCATGACTTCGTCGGCGATCATCAGAACGCCGTGCCGATCACAGATTTCGCGCAGGCGTGGGAAGTACTCGGGCGGCGGAACGAGGACACCGTTGGTGCCAACGACTGGCTCGACGATGATGGCGGCGACGTCGCTTTCGTTGCGGATCATGTGCTCGATGTAGTCGGCGCAGGCGATGTTGCAGG
>CAYYKV010000107.1:0-10245 GCA_964468605.1 uncultured Occallatibacter sp.
CGCGAATGACTTTTTTCAGGTGGTGCGGCTGAAGGCGTTCGTGGAGTTTTGGCGAATCTTCAGGGGCGGCGCTGCCGCTTGATCTACTTCGCGGCCGGCTGCGCGGCCTCTTCTTTCAGGAAGGCTTCGCTTAGCGTCTTCTTATCCCGCGCGATTGGCAGCAAGGTCGGATAAAACTGCACAAACGTGGTGTCGACTGCTCCGTGCTGCTGATGGCACGAGTAGCAGGAGGCGGTTGGGGCAAATACTTTGCCATTCGCGGTCGGCGAATCGAAGTGAAAGAATGCCCACCCACCGGGGAACCGCGCGACATCCTTCACATGCACCTCAACTCCCATGACCGAAGTACCCTGAAAGTGGCCATGCACGTTGATCGATCCTTTGTCCCTGGCCTCGCGCGCCTCCAGCACCATGACCGTCTTGTCGGGCCACGTTCCTGTGGCCATAAAACTGCGATATGCCTCGGGATTGACGAAGACGTTGTCGAACATGGTCATGCCCGTGGGGTTGGGGATGTAGCTCATGTCGATCCCGGAGGAAAGGTAGATCCATTCGCGGTAATTTGCGGGGGGCAGCATGTCACCGTTGGCGGCGTAGGCGGGTGATGCATTGGAGGCGGCCGCCACGACGGTTGGGGAAGGGCGGCAGGTTGCGAAGATTGCGCATGCAGTTGCGACGAGGCAGGCAGCTCCTGCGACGATGACGGCTTTGGGAGACATGTGACCTCTCATGCGAGAGAACTACGTTGTGCCTCGATCAGGAGTTCCGGAGGATTGCCGCTTCCGGACGGCGTTGAGTTCGCCGCGGTTAAAACACCTTCAACTGGATGACGAGATACTTTTTCGGATCTTCGCGCATACTCTTGATGAGCTGCTGCGCCTGATCCGCGGTCTGGTCAAGGTGATCGTAGAGCGAGCGGTTCTTGACCAACTGGCCGGCCGACCCCTGGCCTGCGTTGATGCTTTTGGCGATATCGTCGAGGTTGGTCAACGTATCATCCAGCTTTTTTGCAAACTCGGGATCCTTGACGAGTTTGCCCAGCGAGCCCTTGCCGGAGTTGACCTGTTCCGATAACTGGTTCAGATTGGTGGCCGCCGCGGTCAGATTGTTATAGAGCGTCTCGTCCTTCAGCAGCTTGCCCGCCGAGCCCTTGCCGGCGTCCAGATCGGCAGTAATCGAGTTCAGATGGTCCACGGCGGAGTTCAGCTTGGTATAGAGTGTGTTGTCGTTGACCAGCTCGCCGATCGTTCCCTTGCCCTGCGCGATGGCCCCGGTAACCGTTTCGAGGTTGTCGGCGATGGATGAGATTTTTCTGGCCAGCGCCGGATCGTTAAGGAGCTCGCCCGCTGTGCCGTGTCCCTTGTTGAGAGTGTCGACAAGTGTCTCAATCTTGTGCACGAGCACGTTGACTTCCTGAATGGAGACCTGACTGGTATTAATGACCGACTGAATGGTCGGCGAGCCGGATTGCTTCAACTCGGAACCGTTGACCGGCCGTGGGCCGATTGCGCTGGTGGAGTCGATATCGACAAAGCTGTCGCCCAGAACGCCGGCCGCCTGAATGGAGGCCAACGAGTCAGTATGCAGGTCGGAGAGGTATCTCTCGCCCACCTGCATGGTGACTTCGACTGGATTGGGATTTCGCTCGGGAACCACGCGCATATGAATGACGTTGCCAATGGTGACGCCTTCGAGCGTGACCACAGCGCCATCCTTCAGGCCGCCGGCGTTGGGGAAGTAGCAGCGCAGCGTAATTCTATGGGCGAAGAGGCCGCCCGATGAGGCGGTCATGAGAAACATGAGCGCGATCAGCAGAACGACGGAGACCAGAACCAGCGCTCCCACCTTCAATTGCGACCACTGAATCTCTTTGCGGCTTGGCACTTCACTCCTCGTGCAAAACTGAGAGAGTCAACGCCTTGAGGATACCAGAATGGGCAAGGCTAGAGCCCGTCTTCAAGCACCACGCTGGCCACGGCAATTTGGGCGGTATGGGTAAGCGACAGCGCGGAGCTGACAACGCCCAATCGGCCGGCAATCTGCGCCGCACGGCCGTGAAAGCGAAGGCTGGGCTTTCCGCTCAACTCGCGAACCACCTCAATCTCCAGCCAGTTGACCCCAAAGCTGATGCCGGTGCCGAGCGCCTTGGCGGCTGCCTCTTTGGCGGCAAAACGGGCGGCAAAGCTCTCAGCCGATTTGCGCTTGCGCAAGCAATAGGCCTGTTCCGCCTTGAGATAGACGCGCTTGAGGAAGCGCTCGCCAAAGCGATCGATGGCGCGTTGGATGCGCTCGATCTCGACCACATCGATTCCGGAACCGACGATCATCTTAATTATCAAGCTACAACATTCCCGGCGCGCGCGTTCGGCGGAGCCGGCGGGTTTTGGCGTCTGCGTTGCGCAGGCGAAGCCGAATCCAATGACCGCTGGATGGTTCTTCACGAGCGACGCGGTCAGGAGCGGGTGAGGGGTGTGTCTGGGGTGTGTCAGGAATGTGTCAAAGGCGGTCAAGCGCCGTTCGAGTCCGCAACAGCTTTCATCCGTGGGCGGCGGTCACCGATAAACAGCACGTGAAGCTGACGATGCCGGAACCGAGCCCGAGGCAGACGCTGGGCATCCCCTGGGCGATGCAGATGAAGGCAGTCTCCATCGAGGAGCCGTCGCGGTTGGTTCAATCGCTCACGGGCGCGATCCTTGGTTGCGGCGGCTGGGTGCTGAGCCGGGGCGCGAACGACAGCGGCAGGATCAACATGCTGTTCGAGTTCGAACGCCATGCGTGCGTCGACATCTACACCGTGTTGGTTGCGGCGGGCGTGGAGTTGAGCCAGATGGGGCATACGAGGCTGACCGAGCTGTGCCAGTGCACGCGCAGCCAGCGAAGAGATTGCGGCGCGGAGATTGCGAGCGTCGACCTGGAGATTCAGACATTTCCGCCGGAGGTGGTTGACGTGATGCAGTCGTCGGGGCCGGTGTAAGACAACTCTCACTCTCGCGGCGCCGGATTTTCCTCAATTCAGCCTGCTTCAACCAGTCCATATTTGCGCTGCCAGGATTGTTTGAGCTGGGTGCGCACGCTGGCCCGCTCGGCTTCAGTGACCGCGGGTTCGGGGCCAACGACAAATTGCGCCGCCTCAGATTTGGCCAGCTCCAGCAACTGGCGGTCGCGCAGGAGATTGGCCACGCGGAACTCCGGCAGACCCGCCTGCCGCGTGCCGAAAAACTCTCCCGGTCCGCGCTGCGAAAGATCGAGCTCGGCCAGCACGAAGCCGTCCTGCGTGCTGACCATTGCGTTCAAGCGCTCTTCGCCGAGGTCGGAGATCCGCTCGCCGGTCATGAGGATGCAATAGCTTTTGGCCGCGCCACGGCCCACGCGCCCGCGCAACTGGTGCAACTGGGCGAGCCCGAAGCGCTCCGCGTGCTCGACGACCATGACGGTGGCGTTGGCTACGTCGACTCCGACCTCGATGACCGTGGTTGAGACGAGAACATCGATTTCGCCACGCTGAAAGCGGCGCATGATGACCTCTTTCTCGTCGGCGTCGAGCCGCCCGTGGAGCAGGCCAACGCGCAAGCCAGCGAACGGACCTTTGCGGAGTTTTTCGTGCATCTCGACGGCGGATTTGAGGCCCGATTTTGCGCTGGGAGCCGCCTCTTTTGCTAAACCAGGAAACAACTCCGTTGTTTTGAGGGTTGGAGTCGTGTTGCGGCGGGCTGTCGGCGCGGCGGTCCGAGCGGCTGTATCGGGCTCGTCGCGCGAGAAATCGAGTTCCGGCTGGTCGTCCTTCGATCCCTCGATGACCGGGTAGACGATGTAGGCTTGGCGGCCCTTTGCCACTTGCTTGCGCACGAAGTCCCACACCTCTTCGGAGCGCTCGCCGGGCACACGCCTGGTGACGATGGGCACGCGTCCGGGCGGCAGCTCATCGAGTGTGCTCAGGTCGAGGTCGCCGTAGAGCGAGAGCGCAAGGGTGCGCGGAATGGGCGTGGCAGTCATCACGAGAACGTCGGGCTCCGGCTGATTGGGTTTCTTCATGAGTTTGAAGCGCTGGAGAACGCCGAAGCGGTGCTGTTCGTCGACGACGACGAGGCCGAGACGGTCGAACTCGACCTTCTCTTCGATGAGCGCGTGCGTGCCGATGATGAGGTCGGCGTCACCGCGGTTGATCAGGCCGCGGTTCGTCCGCTTGCGATCGTCATCGAGCGAGCCGGTGAGCAGCACGATGCGCGGCTTGCGGCTGGAGCGCTCCAATAACTTGCGCGCCGCGAGAAAATGCTGCGTGGCCAGAATTTCAGTGGGCGCCATCAGCGCGGCCTGGTAGCCGTTTTCCATGGCAACGAGCATGGCCTGAAACGCGACGATCGTTTTGCCGGAGCCCACGTCGCCCTGCAGCAGACGGCGCATGGGGCTGGGCGCGCGCATGTCGGTGACGATTTCGCCCAGCGCGCGCTTTTGCGCTGACGTGGGATGAAAGGGAAGCACCTCGCGGATCGCTTCGCGAACTTTGTCGCTGGTGGCGAAGGCGATGCCCTTGCGCTCTTTCATGCGGCGACGCTTGAGCTCGAGGCCGAGCTCGAGAAAGAAAAACTCCTCGAAGATGAGGCGGCGATGAGCCGGGGTTGAGAAGCTTTGCAATTGCGAGAGCGGCGTGCCTTCCGGCGGAAAGTGGACTTGGCGCAGCGCCGTTTCGCGATCGGGGAGATCGAGGCGGCGGAGCATCGATTGCGGCAGGCAATCGGGCACAGCGCCACGCATGGATTCGAGCAGGTTGAAGATGACCTTGCGCTGCCACCGCGAAGCGAGGCGGCTGCCGCCCAGCGATTCGTAGACCGGCGTGATTCGGCCCACTTCAAGCATCTGCGTCTCGGCGTCGGCGCTTGCGTCGGGCAGGATTTCAAATTGCGGCTGGATCATTTTGAGGTTGCTGGTGGAGCGCGACGGCTCGACCCTGCCGTAGACTGCGACCGTTTGCCCGGCCAGAAACTTGCCGTTGAGGTAAGGAGCGTTGAACCAGACGCACTTGAGCGCGTGGCGGCCCTGGCCGACGGTCAGCTCGAAAAGGGGCATGCGGCGCGTGCGCAGCAGCGCCGATCCGCGCACTTCGCCGATGACGCTGGCCACGTCGCCCGGCTTTAATTCGTCGAGGCTGACCGGGTTCTGGCGGTCCTCATAGCGGAAAGGGAAGTGATAGAGCAGGTCTTCGGCGGTCAGGATGCCTTTTTCGGCGAGCATTTTGGCGACGGTAGGGCCGACGCCGCGCACATACTGCACTTGATCGCCGAGGTTGGGCACATCTGGATGCTAAATTGTTGCGGCTACCGGGAGCGAACGGGGATCAAGCGCTTGCCGGCTCAGGCTTGCCTTGGAGAGCCTTGAGCAATTTGTTGAATTCCTTTTGGTAGGCGTCCTGGTCCGTCTTCCATTTGGTGAAATTCGGGATGTGATACTCGCGGATCTCGCGCGCTGAGTCCTTACCGATATCGGAATCAAAATACTCCCACTCTTTGATCTTTTTGAGCGGGCAAAGAGCGATGGGGAAAAGGACCTCCTTCTTCTGCTCCTTCTCTCGCTTGCGCGCGATCGCGATTTCGGTTCTGACCCATTCACTGTCCATGCTCGCAGGAGAAAGGATTAGCAACAGCTTGTCGTACATGCGGATGGCTTCGTCGATCTGCCCGATGATTTTCTTTCCGCCCAGCATCTCATGTGGCGCAAACCAGCAGCGCACGCCCTTGGACTGCAAGTCGGCGTAAAGCCGGTCGGCAAATTTCTGATCCTTTGTCGAGTAGCTAATAAATAGGGAATAGAACTCAATCCCGGTGCCGACCAAGGAGGCCATGTACTCGATGAAGTTTTCGGGAACACCTGCCCCGCGCAAAAACGCGTGCGGAATCTTTCCTCCGGATCTGTAAATCGTGTCGATACCAATGCTGGACGGGCCCAGATGAACTACGGCCTCCAGTCCCTTAACCTGACTTAGATCGACGTCGTTAAATGTCGTTAAATGTGCTCTCGCAGCTGAGAAATCCGCGTGATCAAGGCTGGCCCCAGTTAAGTCAGTTGAGGTAATGTCGGCGGAATTTAAGCGCGAATAGGCGAGGTTCGCCTGGAAAAGACGCACAAAGCTCAAGTCCGTTTGTCTTAGGTTTGCCGAATCAAGATCGGCCCAAGTGAGGTCCGCCCCGTTGGCGTCGGTCTCAGTCAGATTCGCTCCTTGGAGGAACGCTCCGATAAGCGTTGCCCCGCGGAGCATCGCACCCGCGAGGTTGGAGTGGCCCAGGCTCGCCCCCGAAAGGTCGGCGTCAGTCAAGTCCGCTCCCAGCAAATTCGCTTCGAGGAGCGTTGCGTTGGGCAGCTTCACTCCGCGCAGATTCGCCCCGTTGAGGTCCGCTCCGCCAAGGTCTGGCCGGGTCAGTGAGCCCTCTTCTCGCCAACGATTCCAGGCGTTGACGCCCTTCTTGAGGATGGCAAGATGTTCTGGATTGGCCACGGACCATTATGCCAGCGCGGAACACTAAATGTGGCCGAATCTTAGCTGAAGCCCAGCACTGGATGGGGAACGTATGGCTCCTCGAGCGCTTTGATTTCTTCGGGCGTGAGGTGGACGGAGAGTGCGGCGACTGCGTCCTGAAGATGATGGGGCTTGGTTGCGCCGACGATGGGAGCCGTGACGGCGGGCTTGGCCAGCAGCCATGCCAGAGCGACTTGCGCGCGCGGAATGCCGCGTTTTTCGGCGATTTCTCCGAGCCGGTCGACGACCGCATGGTCGGCTTCTTCGGTTTTCGAATACATCCCGTTGCCGAAGACGTCGCTTTCGGAGCGCATGGTGGTTTCGGTCTTCCAAGGGCGCGTGAGGCGTCCGCGAGCGAGCGGGCTCCAGGGAATGACGGCGATGCCCTCGGCGCGGCAGAGGCCGATCATCTCGCGCTCTTCTTCGCGGTAGAGCAGGTTGTAGTGGTTCTGCATGGAGACGAAACGCGTCCAGCCGTGCAGGTCGGCGAGGTAGAGCGCCTGCGCGAACTGCCACGCGTACATGGACGAAGCGCCGATGTAGCGCACCTTGCCCGCCTTGACGACGTCGTGCAAGGCCTCCAGTGTCTCCTCGATGGGCGTCTCGTAGTCCCAGCGATGAATCTGGTAGAGATCCACATAGTCGGTCTCGAGGCGTCGCAGGCTCTGGTCAAGCTCAAACAAGATCTCCTTGCGCGAAAGACCCATTCCGTTTGGCTCCTCGCGCATCATGCTCTGCACTTTGGTGGCGATTACCACCGACTCGCGGCGCGCGTTGGCCTTGAGGAACCGGCCGACTACCGCTTCGCTCTCCCCGCCGGAATACACGTTGGCGGTATCGAAGAAGTTCATGCCCAAATCGAGGGCCTGACGCAGGAAAGGCCGGCTATCGGCTTCGCTCAGCGCCCAGGGCTGACGGCCGGGCAACAGCTTTCCGGTGGCCGGACTGCCATAGGTCATGCATCCAAGACAAATGCGGGAAACTTTCAGTCCAGTGCGGCCAAAGTTAACGTATTCCATGAGCGCTCCTGGTCTCGATTTTAATGCGCCATGGTGATCCGGTTCATGCCCGATGGCCGTTGGAGGGGCAACGGCGCCATTGCTCGCACGGTGAATGCGCACGGTCAAAACTGCTCAGATTCCACGGCAGGGTACTTTGGTACATTGCGTGCGAGCCACCCAAAGTGGTTCGATTTTCATCAGTGCGAAACATGACAGACAACTCTTCTTCCCGCGCAAGGGTCTAAACTTAAAGGTCATGGGGGAAGAGTTGTCTTTGGGGCGTTCCGTAGGCTCCGGCGCTTACGGGAAAGAGAATGGGCGCGTCTAACGAGAAGTCAGCGGGAAGAGCAGCCAGAAAGGCGCCGGGCAGGTTGAGCCAGGGAACAGCAGTGACGGTAGAACCGCAAAGGCAGCCCTCGCGTCCCTCGAGCCGGCGCGTCGAATCGCAGATGCAGAGGCAGAGGCCCAGTTTTCTGCGGCGGTGGCCGGCAAGAATTCTGGCAGGGGCCACTGTTCCCGTCTTCATTCTTCTTGCAGGTTGCGGCGGATCGGCCTCCGGCTCAGGTGGGGGCACGCTCACCGTCTTGCCGGGCACGGTAACCATCGACACGAATTGCACCGGCTGCAACGCCATCAACAACAGTACGGACTCAGCTGCCGAGCAATTCACTGCAACGCTCAGCGGCGGTGGCGCGGCATCCGTGACCTGGACCGTGAGCGGCGGCGACGCGAACTCCGGCCCCGGAACCATCTCCAGCAGCGGCCAATACACTCCGCCGCCTTATCTGACCGCCGATAGCGTGCAAGTGACCGTGAAGGCCACGCTCACCGGTGGCACTGGCGCATCCAGCGCGACCATCACAGTGACGCCGGGATTCCTTGATCCGCTCGCACCGGAGAATCTTGCCCTCGGCGCCAGCGGAACCGCGAGCATCACCGGTTACATAGCAGAAGCCGGCGGCTCAACCGGCATCAACTTTGCGGTATCGAATACATCGACGGGATCGGGCGGCGGCGAGGGCTCCGTGGGCAACCCGAACTGCGTGCGCAGCGCCAATGCGTTCACCCGCTGCACCGTCACTTACACAGCGCCCACACCGATCAATTCGACCGTTTCCACCTATGTGGTGGGCACCGTCGGCACATCATCTTCAAGAACCTCGGCACTTATTTTGCTGAATACCGCGGGAATCTCCAGCAATCCAGCCGCGCATCAAGTGCAAATGGCGACGCCCATTCTGCTGGGAAGTTCCGGCGGCAACAACAACGACTACGACGAGAACTCCAACAAGCAGATTACCGATTGCTGCGGCGGCACGCTCGGTTCGCTGATCCAGAACAGCAGCGGCACACAATATCTGCTGAGTTGCAATCACGTGCTGGCGCGCAGCGACCAGGCCAGCACCGGCGAAATGATCATTCAGCCGGGATTGATCGATAACGCCGGCGGAGCATGTTATCCGGTCGGCGGCCAGGGCACGGAAACAGAAGTGGGCACGCTGACGGCGTGGCTCCCGCTCAGTTCCGCCTCGACCAATGCCGATGCGGCCATCGCGGCGGTGAACTCGGGCGCCGTCAGCCCCACGGGTGCAATTCTTGAGTTGGGCCTGCCGGGAGCGGGCGGCGTGTTGGCTGCGGCGCCGCCGGGAATCTCTTCGACGGGCGGCACTGGTGAAAATGGGGCCATCAATATGACCGTGGCCAAGAGCGGCCGGACCACCGGGCTCACGTGCGCCAACATTTCGGCGATCAATCTTTCGGTCGAGGTGAGCTACTTCAAGAACTGCGAAGAGACTGAGGCGTATCTCACGAAGACCTACACCAACCAGATCGCCATCGAAGCCAATCAATTCAGCGATGCGGGCGACTCCGGATCGCTGGTGGTGGATGCCAGCGATGCCGAGCCGGTCGGGCTGTTCTTTGCCGGCGGACAGACGAACACGGGCGTGAGCGAGGGAATTGCCAATCCCGTGACCACAGTGCTCGCCGAGCTCAACGCGCAGGAACATACCACGTATACGTTTGTCGGCACGACGGACCACCCGGTCAGCTGCCTGAACTACGGCAATGCGACAGCGACCGCCGCGCAGGGAACCACGCTCTCTGGCGCGCAGGCCGCGCTTGCCCAGCAGGCGCTCACGCAGGCGCGCATGTTGATCAATCCCTCCGCGGGCATCCTGGGTGCGGCCACGGGCAAGAGCAGCGACCATGCCGGCGAGGCGACCGTGATTCTCTATGTCGACCAGAGCATGAACGTGACTGCGCCGCAGACGGTCAACGGGGTCCGCACTGAAGTGATTCCGACGACCGCGCAGGCAGTGGCCGCGGGCGCCGCGCCAAATACGGCTCTCGAGTCCAGCACCGTTTCGACGCTGACGTCCGAAGTGCTCGCACAGGCAATCGCGGCCAAGCAGCAAGTGGCGCAGAGCCTGATGAAGCAGAATTCCGCTTTCTTCGGCGTGGGCGTCGGGCAGAGCCTGGACAATCCGAAAGAAGCGGCGCTCGTGATTTACGTCGATCGCAGGCAGGTTCCTGCCACGCTTGCAGCCACGATCAACGGCTTGCGCACGCGGTATGTCATCATGGATCGCCTGCACGTCACGCGATCGTATTTAACCGCACCGGTCCGGCAGCAAGGCCACTGCATGGCGCATCCGGCCCCGCACACATTCAATGACGTCGACCCGTTCCGTACTCACTCATTGCCGGAACTGAAGGTGTTCTAGAGCGGCTCCG
>CAYYKV010000108.1:0-10224 GCA_964468605.1 uncultured Occallatibacter sp.
GCCTGGAGTATTTCGGCCCCATCGACGGACACAACCTTCCGCTGCTGGTCGAGACCTTCAAATTCCTCAAGTCCCTCGACCACCCCGTCCTGCTCCACATCCTCACGCAAAAGGGCCGCGGCTTTCAGCCGGCCCTTGACGGCCAGAAGAAGTTTCACGGCCTCGGGCCCTACGACCCTGAGACCGGCAAGACTCCCGATGGCTCGGCCACGTACGCTGAGGTCTTCGCTAACACCCTTGCCGATCTCGCCTCAAAAGACCCGCGCATCGTCGCCATTACCGCCGCCATGCCTAACGGCACCGGCCTCGATCACTTCCGGCCTCGCCACCCCAAACGCTATTTCGACGTGGGTATCGCGGAGGAGCACGCCGTCGTCTTTGCCGCGGGAATGGCCACACGCGGCTATCGCCCCGTCTGCGCCATCTACTCCACCTTCCTGCAACGCGCCTTCGATCCCGTCGTCCACGACGTGTGTTTGCAAAAGCTGCCCGTGCTCTTTTGCATGGACCGCGCCGGGCTCTCCGGTGACGACGGCCCCACGCATCACGGCCTCTTCGACATCGCTTATCTGCGCGGCATTCCCGAGATCGTCCTTATGGCTCCGAAGGACGAAGACGAACTGGCCGATATGCTCAAGACTGCGATTGACCTGCCCGGCCCCAGCGCAATCCGCTATCCGCGCGGTACCGTTGCCGGCGTGACTCGCAAGCCCGAGCCGCAGTCACTCCCCGTTGGTAAGGCAGAAGTCCTCTCCGACGGCTCCGATGTCGCCATCATGGGTCTCGGCCCCATGATCACGATGGCGCAGTCGCTGGCTGCAACCCTCGAGGCCGACGGCTATTCTGCCGCCGTCATCAATCCCCGCTTCATCAAGCCGCTCGACCGCGAAGTTCTCGCGCACTATGCTTCGCGCGTGGCCGCTTTCGTCACTTTCGAGGATCACGCCAAAATGGGTGGCTTTGGCACCGCTGTCGTTGAAGCTCTCGATGAGATGGGCCTATCCATTCCCGTCGTCCGCGTTGGCTGGCCCGATCAATTCATCGAGCATGGCAAGGTTGATGCACTCCGGGCCCGCTACGGGCTTACTGTTGAAGCAGCTCTCGCCCAGGTTCTGCCGCTTCTCAAGCGCCGCCGCCGACCTACTCTCGTCGCCTCCTGAGCCAAATCCACTCCAGAGGCTGAAGTGGCAGAATCTGCATTCCCGTCCTCGCATCTTGGCGGCCGAAGTCGGCTGCACGCTCATTCCCGGGCCTTCTGCTCGGATCGTAGATCGAATTCAAGACGAGATATCCACCGGAATCTCTAAGGATTCTCCAAGAGCCGCCGATGAGAGAAATATCATGAGTTCTTCTCGGTCGGGAGAAACGCAGTGTCGGTAAGACTTCCATTGCAGGGCTTCGCTTTGGCCATTTTGGCGCCGGCCGTCGCCATCGGATCGATCCATGCGGCCACTGCCAGCGCCTCTATCAGCGTATCCGCGACGGTTCAGGCCTCCTGCGTAGCATCGACAGTAATGGTCGACTGTAACAACTCCGTTCCGTACAACATCAGCCTGAGTGCGGCAGTGGTGCAAGACGGCAATCTCGCAACCCGGCCGATGCTCGGTTCTGCTTTCGAACTTCTGGGCTCTGCGCTCAATTCGAATCCACGAGGCATTGCCAACCGGGGCCTGGTTTCCAGCAACGGTAGATTTGCCGGGATAGGCAGCGACTCTAACTGCTTGCTCGCCATTCATGACCAGATCCCATCAGCGCAGTGCACGATGCCCGGCGCATACCCCGATACGATGATTGTCGTCGTGACATATTAGGCGATCGCACCTGCGCCGGAAGCGCGTCCTCGGGATCATTGCCAACACCTCGATAAATCGCCCGCGCACAAGAAGCAGAATCATTGCGTCCGGTCGTCGTCGTTGGCGTTGATTCAACCTCCTATTTATTACCTTGGTACATTCCCGTAAGTAACCCAAAGGTATTATTGAAGCCGATTTTTGCAACGGATATTGTCCCAATAACGCTCAATGACAGATTGTCGGGCGAGGGCATTGCTGAGATACTGCCCGCGCCTGCGCATTCACCGTTCTTGCGAGCAAGTTTGCAACGAACACAGGAGACCTGTGTTCGGTACTCGGCGGCAATTGATCTTAGAGCTCTGCTGGTTTGTGGTCCGCTCTCATTCAGTATTGCCTGATTCAGATAAGAACTGATCCCGTCCGACTCATCCTCGAACGGCCGTCGACTTCACTTTCAAACGATTCATGGATCAGGAGTAAGTGTCATGAGGTTCTCAAACCCCCTGAAATACACACTGCCCGCCGCCGTTCTCGGATTTCTGGCGCTGGGTCTGACCCCCACATCCGCCGTTGCGCAGGCCAACCCGGCAACCACAACGTTCCAGGTTTCCGCAACCGTACTTAAAGACTGCATTGTCTCTGCCACCGCTCTCGCCTTCGGAAACTACACCGGAGCGGTCAACACCAACACTTCCACTGTCACGGTCACCTGCACCAACTCCACAACCTACACTGTCGGCCTTGATGCAGGACTGGGCGGCGGCACCGTTACCACGCGGCAAATGAAAAATGGCACGGTCAAGCTTAACTATGGACTTTTCTCGGACGCCGCATGGACAACCAACTGGGGTAACACCTCCGCAACGAACTGGGTAAGCGGGACGGGCAATGGTGCTGCCCAGCCGCTCACGGTGTACGGTCAGATCCCCGCGGCACAATACGTGACACCGGGTTCTTACGCCGACACCATCACTGTTTCCGTCACCTATTAACTGTTGTTTGCAACATTTGCAGTCGGGATCCCCATGACTTTGCGAAACTCATTCCGTCGAATGGCGGCGGCCCTGGCGCTCGCCGGCGCAGCCGTCATTCTCCTTTTCTCAGTTCCGGGGGCAACGGCGCAGTCGTTGTCTGTTCTTCCCGTCAACGTTCTCTTTGCGCCCGGGCAGAAGGCTTCGTCCCTGACAGTGGCAAACACGGGGACGGCCGAAACCGCAATTCAGATTCGCGCATACGCCTGGAATCAGAAGGATGGCGACGATCAACTGAGTGACTCGGACGCGGTTGTACTGAGCCCTCCGATTGCCAGAATGGCTCCAGGGGCCTCTCAGGTGATCCGCCTCATTCTCCGCCAGGCGCCGCAGGGCCGTGAGGCAACCTACCGCATTCTCATCGACCAGATTCCACCTCCGGCTGAGCCGGGGATTGTGCATATGGTGCTGCGCCTGTCGATTCCAATTTTTGCCCAGCCGTCGACGCGCGCGGTTTCGCATGTGCAGTTTCACCTTGAGACCGATTCCGGAAAGCTCGTCCTCGTGGGAATCAACGATGGCCTTAGCCATGAACTGATTCACGATATCGTGCTAACGACCAGCGACGGTCGAAAGTTGAAGGAAGAGTCCGGCGCTTCACCCTACATTCTCGCCGGCGCCACTCGGCGTTGGCCCATCGCCGCGCAAGGCCCCCTGCCGCTGCGAGGCGAAACCCTGCGGTTGACAGCCCACACGGACGCCGGTGTCATCGAGCAGCAGGTCGACTTTGGCACGGCGCCATGATCGTCGAGGTCCAATGGCCAGGTGGCTTGGCTGTGCTGAGATCGTTTTTATAGTGATGGCCGCCGTGCCTCAACTGGCCGCGGCCACCGGCCCCGCCGTCTCCTCAACGGCTCCCGCAGCTTCAGCCCCGGCTGTTGCCGCGGACACAGACGAAACACTGTTTCTGGATGTTCAGGTCAACGGTCATTTCATCGGCAAGATCGGCGAATTCACCTTGCGGCACGGCATGCTGATGGCGCGGCCAGACGAACTCCGCGATCTCGGCTTCCGCGTTCCTGTGTCTCGCGCCTCGAAAGCCGGAGCTCTCATTGCCTTGTCTGACTTGCCCGGATTGGCCTATGTTCTCGATGAAAAAAACCAGGTGGTTCAAGTGACAGCCGCTGATAGTGCCTTGCTTCCGACAGTTTTGCAACCCTATGGAAGAGGAGCGCTCGAAGGTCGTCGAGTGATCGAAAGCGGTACAGGCATGACACTCAATTACGACACCGTGGGCACATTCTCCGGCGGCCAAAGTGGAGGCAGCGGCTCTATGGAAATAACAGCCTTTTCGCCTCGCGGCATCCTCAGTTCCGAATGGCTTGGCTATGGCGGCGCAACTGCGGGTCCCTCCGGCGCAAACACGGCCGTCCGTCTCGACTCGGCTTATACCTTCGCCGACGTCAATACGCTGCGCCGGTATTCTGTCGGCGATTACATCAACGGCGGTCTTGCCTGGACACGTCCCATCCATCTCGAGGGCGTCCAGATCGTCTCCGATTTCAGCATGCGCCCCGACCTCGTGACGTTTCCAATGCCGTCAATCGCAGGCTCGGCCGCTGTTCCCTCCACCGTGAACGTGCTCGCGGACGGTAACCTTGCCGTTTCCAGCCAGGTCTCCGCTGGCCCCTTCGAGATCCCACAGCTTCCTGTGGTCCAGGGCGCAGGCACGATCTCGATGACGGTGACGGATGCAATGGGCCATCAAGTGACCTTGTCGCAGCCTTTCTACGCCAGCTCCACGATGCTGGCCCCTGGACTCCAGACCTACGCCGTGCAGTCTGGCCTGGTGCGCCGCAACTGGGGATCAGCAAGCTACGACTACGGAAAGCTTGCAGGCGCCGCCATCTATCGCCGCGGTCTAACCCCGAAATTCACGTTCGAAGGCAGCGTCGAGGGCACACCGGGGGCGTTCATGGCGGGCGCGGGCGGTGTCGTGCAGGTCGGCAATCTTGGGATAGTCAACTTCGCCATTGCGCCCAGCGTCGGTTCCGGACAAGCCGGAGTTCAATTCTCCGCAGGAGCTCAACGCATCGGCAGAGTCTTTAGCCTGGGCGGCGCCGCGATCATGGCGGACCGCAACTACAGGGATGTCGCGTCGATGAACGGAAGCGGGGTACCGCGGAAGCAGCTCAGCGCATTCACTGGCTTGTCTCCCCGGCGGTTCGGCTCCGGTGGCTTGGCCTACGCGGCGGTCGACATGGACGCTTCACCCACACCGCTCCAGTCAAACTTCGCGTCTGCCCAACACTCCCAGGTCGTTTCTGCCAACTACTCGCTCCAAATCCACCACGCGTATGTCTATGCCACCGAGTTTCGCGACCTCGTGAACAAGGGTGCCAGCGGGCTGCAAGTTGGACTGACCATCCCCTTCGGCAAGCGCAACTCGATCACCGCCAGTGGGTCGTCGAATGGCTCGGCGCAGATTCAGGTGCAACAGCCGGCGCCCATGATCGGCGATTGGGGCTACCAGGCCTTTCTGTCCGTTGACGGTACGACCCATCTATTCGCGCAAGTGCAGCACAAGTCGCCCGTAGGCCTATTTACGGCTGGCGTCGACAACGACGACGGTTTGACCACTGTGCGTCTGGAATCGCAAGGCGCAGTCTCGCTCGTTGACCACGGCCTGTTCCCTTCCAACACAATCTATGACAGCTTCGCCATTGTGGACACCAATCCCGTGGCACATGTCCATGTGTTGCAGGAGAATCGTGACGTCGGTACAACCGACTCCTCGGGGCGGCTGCTGGTACCGGATATGCGATCGTTCGATCTCAACCGCATCGCCATTGAGCCCACAGACATTCCGCCTGAAGCCACCATCGACACCGCCACGCGCGAATTGCGCCCCCAGGATCGCTCCGGTGTCGTCGTCAGATTTCCGATTAAATTCAGCCATGGCGCATTGCTGAAATTGGCTGATGCCTCCGGGGTGGCGGTCCCGCTGGGCAGCACCGCAACCTTGCGCGCTACCGGAACCGTTGTCCCAGTCGGCTACGACGGCGACGCTTACGTTGAGGATCTCAGCCCCCACAACGAACTTCTGATCGAATTCCCGGACGGGCGGCGCTGCACGGCCGCCTTCGACTACAAATCAATCGCTGGAGATATTCCTCTGATTGGGCCGCTTCGCTGTGTCGAGAAAAAGCCATGATGCGCAAACATGCGTTTACGGTGTTTCTTCTATTCGCTTTCGCCGCCTGGCCGGCCGCGGCACAAACCTGCACGCTCACTGACACTTCTATGATCTTCGGTGTCTACACCGGCGCATTGCTTAACGGCACTTCCACGGGAACGGTCACTTGCGCCGGCTCTTGGGACATTCCCCTCAACGCCGGAACGGGAGCGGGCGCAACCGAAACCGTTCGTAAGATGACAGGCCCGGGCGGCGCCGAGTTGAGCTACGAGGTATTTCAGGATGCCGCGCGGACCATCAATTGGGGCAACACGACCGGCACCGAGCTGACCGGAACAGGCAACGCGAATATTACCTTCTATGGCCAGATCCCGGCGGGGCAATACGTCGTTCCCGGTACGTACACCGATACGCTTGCTACCGACACGACGAATTTCTCCGTCAGTGTGACAGTGGCCAAAGACTGCGGGGTTACGGCAACCAATCTCGCATTCGGCAACTACACGGGCGTGCTCGTTGACTCCACATCGACGATTTCCGTCACGTGCACCAACACCACGACATACAATGTCGGCCTCAGTGCCGGACTGGCCACCGGCGCCACCGTGACCAACCGCAGTATGGCTGGCCCTGGCTCGGCATTGCTGCACTACAGTCTTTTCAGCAACGCCGGTTATACCACCAACTGGGGTAACACCGTTGGCACCAATACTGTGGCCGGTACGGGAAATGGAGTTGTCCAATCCCTCACTGTCTACGGCCAGATTCCGGCGGGGCAGCACTCCACGCCCGGCTCTTATACCGACACAATTACCGTTTCCGTCACCTATTGACCCTTTCTCACTCGCTCACCCATTTATCCTCCTCAATATATGTCCCGTCTCATCCGCATGCCGCGCTGGCCGCGCCGCTGGTTTCTCTGGCCGCGCCGCGCATATCTCTGGATTGCCGCGGGCGTCGTCTTGCGCCTTCTCTTCATCTGGTTCCCGCGGCCCGGCGACGACGACACTCTCGACTACCTCCAGTTAGGCCACAATCTGCTGCATTACGGCATCTACGGCATGGGCTCCGGCTCCGATCTTTCACCCACCACCTATCGCCTGCCCGCCTATCCGATTTTTCTCGGCACGTTCGAATTTCTTTTCGCGCGCTTCTGGCCCAACACCTGGTTCATTGCCGTTTTTCTCTTCCAGACCCTCGCCGATCTCGCCTCCGGCCTTTTCCTCGCGGCATTTGCGCGACGCCATCTCTCCGATCGTGCGGCCGAAGTTGCTCTCGCGCTGGCCATGCTCTGCCCTTTTACCGCGGCCTATGCAGGCATCGCCATGACCGAGTGCTTCTCCGTCTTCGCGATTGCTCTCGGTCTTTACGCAGCTGGTCGCGCCCTCGCCGCTCAGATCGCAGGAAGCCGCGACTTCCCTGCGCTGATCCTTGCCGGCCTCGCTTCGGCTTTCGCCGCGCTTCTGCGCCCTGACGGTATTCTCCTCTTCGCATCCATCGGATTGGCCTTGTTCCTCTATGGCATTCGCGGCCGTGCAGGCGCGCAACCTGCGAGCCCCGCCTCTCCGTGCTTCGCCTTTCGGCGCAATTTCGCTGTCCTATCCGTCTTCTGCGCCGCCGCTTTGCTGCCACTCGTCCCTTGGACCGTGCGCAACTGGCTGGACTTTCACGTCTTTCAGCCACTCGCCCCGCGCTACGCCGATCCCGGCGAGCCGTCGCTCGCCGGCGCGCGCCGCTGGCTTCGCACCTGGACCGTGGAGTTCGTCTCCACAGCCAACGTCTGCTGGAACTTCCCCGGAGACACCATCGACCTCGCCGATCTTCCTCCGCGCGCGTTCGACTCGCCGCAGCAGCGCGAGCAAACCCTTGCGCTCATCGCCGAGTACAACCAGAACACCAACCTGCCGCCCTGGCTCAACGACCGCTTCGCAGCTCTGGCCGATCAGCGCATTCACGACCATCCGTTCCGCTATTACGTCACTCTGCCCCTGCTGCGCGACGCCGACATGCTGTTCCGTCCCAGAACCATCGAATACGACCTCGATGTCTTCTGGTGGCGCTGGCGCGACCACCCCGCCCAATCCGGCTGGGCGATCTTCCTTGGCCTCATCAACCTTTTCTACGTTGCCGCTGCTGCCTGGGCCTTCATCCGCCGCCGCGTCCCCTGGGCATGGATGCTGGGCTCGTATCTGATTCTGCGATTCATCGTCCTCGGCGCCATAGAGAGTCCTGAACCGCGATACACCATCGAATGCTTCCCCATCTTTATCGTCGCCGCGGCAGCCGCGCTCGCACACTCCCGCGCGATCCCCGGCGCATCCCACAGCTCAACTTCCCCGACCCGCTGACTCGTTAACTCGCTGACTTGCTGACTCGCCAGCCCCAGTTTCCTCGTTCCCTTGGTCCCTTGGTCCCTGCTTCCTGTGCGACAATCCTCATCAGACTGTCTCTTTCATGCGACTGCTTCACTTTTTCCCGGGTCTGCTCGTGATCGGTTGCGCTCTGGCCTCGGTTCCGGCCCAATCTCAACCGGAGCCCACGCCGGCCTCCGTATCGCTGGTTCTCGTCGGCGGCACTGTCGTCGACGTCACAGCCTGGGGCGACTCCGCGCGCGACATTGCCGGAGCAATTGTCGTCATCCGCGACGGCCGCATTACCGATGTTGGCTTGCCCGACCAGATTTCCATCCCAAAAGACGCCCGCATCGTTGACTGCACCGGCAAATTCCTTATCCCCGGGCTCATAGACGGCTTTGCAGGCATGAATTCCCAAGCTCAGGCCAATGCCAACCTCTACATGGGCGTGACTACCGTCGTGGCCCGCGCTGACTCGGAACATGGCTTCATCGACACCGGCGCTCAGCCCAGCCCGCACATCTATCCCGTCGACACGATTGGAGTTACCGACAATTGGAGCCTGCTGGCTCGCCATCCCGAGTGGGTCTCGAAGCTCCGCGAAGGTGCACATCCCGCCGAGCTCAACCCGCAGGACACAGCGCGTCAGATGGTCGATACCGCTCGTATTGGTACTCGCGTGCTTATCCTCACTGCTCACATCACCGCCGCGAACTCGCAGTGGATCATCGCACACGCACACGAGATGGGTCTTGTCACCTACGGTCAGTTTGTTTCCACGCCTTACCGCGTCGGCGATGAAGCGGGCGTTGACGCGCTCGTTCAAATGGACCACTACGACCTTGGCGTCATTCCCGACGAGCTCCAGCGCCCCCTCGTCGACGACCCCGACGGCCCCTCCGCCGACACCGCCTACGACTACTCAGAGCGCGTTCCACCCACTGACGCCCGCCTTCGCGACTACGCGCACTTCCTTGCCACACACCATGCCGCTCTCATGCCCGCGTTCAGCCTCTATTACGTTGAGCTCCCGGGTCATCGCAACCTCTGGCGTGAGCCCGCAGCGGCGCTTCTCGATCCCGGCCGCATGTTCCGGCCCACCGACCCCTCCACCGGTGAAATGATGTTCCCTCTCCCCACCTGGTCACGGCATCTTCCCGCCGCCGCGCAACGCTGGATGGAAGCAGATCTGCAAAAAAAGGCCAGTCAGACCGCTCTTCGTCTCTGGCACATCAACCAGACCATCTTCTCCGCCTTCCCCCACTACCTCGCCGGCACAGGCGCTGATGCCATGGGCACCATGCCCGGCATCTCGCTTCACACCGAGCTTGAGCTGCTCGTTCGTCTCGGCCTCTCACCGCGCGAGGCACTGGCTGCGGCCACCAACAACTACTCTCTGCAATTCGGCTGGGACGAGCTGGGCCTCGTCGCTCCTGGCCGCCGCGCTGATATCCTCGTCGTTGACGCTGACCCCACCATCAACATCTGGAACGCTCGCCGCATCTCCGCCATCATTCTTGACGGCGAACCACTCGACCGCAACGCTCTTCTCCACCTTGGAAGGTAGCTGCGCTCGCTTGTTGAACTGCCCGCTCCGCGAACTCCGCTGCCCCCTCATCATTTACCCTTGAGTCAAGCACCCATCCCCTCCAATATGCCTCGCTTCTCGTTCCTAACCCGCCCCAGCGGCCAGCGCCGCAATCGCCTGCTGCTCCTCATCGCGGTCTATAAGTTTCTTCATGCACTGTTCTTCATTGGTATCGGTATAGGCGCACACCGCCTCCTCCACAAAGACATCGCCGATCAGATTGACCTTTTCGCTCGCCATCTCCGCTTCAATCCCGAGTCGCGCCTCGTCAACTTCCTCCTTGAAAAAGCCTCCCTCATCAACGATCCCGTCCTGCGCCGCA
>CAYYKV010000109.1:0-10160 GCA_964468605.1 uncultured Occallatibacter sp.
CCTGGCTAAACGCCTCTCTTTTTTGGGGTTTGAACACACTTTTGTAACAGCGCCTGATCGGAACTGTCGTTCCTGCTGCCGATCCATCCCGCCCGCACTCGGCTGTTACCCTTAAACTTGGCAATTCGGCGCGGTTTGCGCTGTTGATCCACGAACGAATATGAATAAGCTCATCTTCGCCAACCTCCTGCACCGCCCCATGCGCTCGGTCATCAGCGTACTGGCCGTGGCCATTGAAGTCATCATGATTCTGTCCATTGTCGGCATCTTTATGGGCATGTTGAACGACCAGAAACAGCGCACCAACGGTATCGGTGCCGACCTGATGCTGCTTCCGTCCAATGCCAGCCTGTTCAACGGAGTCGGCGGCGCTTCCATGCCGATCAAAGATGAAGAAGTGCTGCTGAAGATGCCTCATGTGACAGTAGTCTCGCCGGCAATCCAGAAAATCTCGACCAGCGGCAGTGTAGAGATTCTCTATGGCATCGATTACCCGAGCTTCGACGCGCTTAAGCCGTTTCACTTTCTCGCTGGTGGTCGATTTCAGGGACCGAATGACGCCATCATTGACGACGTCTTCGCCAGCCGCCGGAATCCTGCTACCGGAAATGCCTACGCTGTGGGCGACACGGTCATGATCATGGACCAACCCTTTCGCGTATCGGGCATCGTTGAGCAGGGAAAGGGTGGCCGCAAGCTGATCCCGATTGAAACCATGGGAGCGCTCATGGGCGCCGACGGCAAGGCCTCGCTCTTCTACATCAAGTGCGACAACCCGGCCAACGACAATTTGGTCATGCAAGAGATACGCAATACCCGCGGCTTCGGGAATAACACCTTAACCACCGTCGACGAGTGGCTCGATCAGATGACCCCGGACAAGATCCCCGGATTCAACCTTTCGCTTGAGATCATCACCGGCATCGCGGTGATTATTGGATTCCTGGTCATTTTTCAGTCCATGTACACCGCTGTTCTTGAGCGCACCCGGGAGATAGGCATTCTCAAATCGATGGGCGCGTCCAAAATGGCGATCGTGAGTGTGGTGCTGCGGGAATGCGCGGTGCTGGCAGCCGCCGGCGTTGTGGTGGGCATTTTAGGAACTTATCTCGTTCAATTCATCATGGTTCACGCTTTCCCGACGCAGCATTTTGAGATCTCCGGGCTTTGGCTGGGACAGGGAGCGCTGATCGCCTTCCTGGGATCGATCTGCGGCGCGCTCTATCCCGCTTGGATGGCTGCTCGCAAGGATCCCATCGATGCCCTCGCATACGAATAGTGTGCGGCAATTCGTAGCGGATGTTTCCCCCTCGGCAATAGGCGATACTTAAGGGCGGAGCTCCGCGGAGTCGCGCAATGCGGGCCCATTGAGTGTGCTGTGCTGAATCAAACGCAAAATCTCGTTTCGATCGACGTCATCCGCGCCGCTGCTGCGCGCATTGCGCCCATTGCCGTGAAAACGCCTCTGGTCCGCGCCGCGTTTCCGGGTGTGTCGGGCCATGGGACGGACAGAGAGATTTGGCTCAAGGCCGAAGGCCTGCAGCCAATCGGGGCCTTCAAAATCAGAGGCGCGGCGAACAAAATTCTTCAACTTACTCCCGATCAGGTTGCGCGCGGGGTCATCACCTATTCGAGCGGCAATCATGCCCAGGGTGTGGCCTACGCGGCGCGCGAGGTCGGCGCCAAAGCGGTCATCGTGATGCCATCGAATGCACCGGCCATCAAGCGCGCGGCGACGCTGGCGCTCGGCGCCGAGATCGTCGACGTGGGCTTGGCCTCAAGCGAGCGCCTGGCCGTTGCTGAGGAGCTCGTGCGAAAACATGGCTATGTCGTGATTCCGCCGTATGACGACGATCAGATCATTGCCGGGCAGGGAACGTGCGGTTTGGAGATTGTGGAAGAGCTGCCAGACGTGGATCTCGTCGTCTCACCCGTCTCGGGAGGCGGCCTCCTCAGTGGCGTCGCCACGGCGGTAAAGCAACTTAGTCCCAAAACCAAAGTATTTGGCATTGAACCCGAGCTGGCCGGCGATACGGCGGAGAGTTTTCGCACCGGCGAAATCGTCACATGGCCTGCGGAGGCCACCAGCCGGACCATTGCGGACGGCTTGCGCACGCAAAGTGTAGGCGTGTGCAACTTTGCCCACATTCAGGCCTTTGTGGACGGCATCATCACCGTGACGGAGGCCGAAATCCGCGCTGCCATGCGCGCCATCGTGGCAGCCACTCGGCTGGTTCCTGAGCCCAGCGGCGCTGTATCGACGGCTGCGCTGCTCTTTCATGGTGATCAACTGCCCGCGTACCGGAAGGCCGTGGCCGTGGTGAGCGGCGGCAACGTGGATCCCGTGATGCTGGCCGAAGTGCTCACTGAAACCATATCGTAGCGTCGTTCAACTATGATTTTGCATACGATGAATTCGCGTATTACAGCGTTTCGTGCTCTCGCTTTAGGAGTGGGAATTGCTTGCGCCGTATCAGCCGCGCACGCCGACAAGAAACCTCAGCAGGACGTAAAACCCATGGCTGGTCCCCGCGCCACGGTCTTACGCGTTACCTGGCTCTACATTTCGCCCGACACCGGCTCTCAAAAGGTCGAAAAGGTACAAGTTGGTCGTGAAATGGTCGTAGCGGAGAAGAACGGCGCGTGGTTTCGCGTTTTCGCCAACACCGACATCGAAGAGCAGCACAGCGATAAAGACACACCGATGGTTGGCGAAGACACGACACCGCCGCCAATCTCCGGGTGGATGGAGGCCAAGGGAGTCGTCGAAGAAACCACGCCGAATGGCGACCAGGTTTTAGTGGGTGCAGCCGCCAACCAGGAGGCGCTGGCCTCGAATCCGCGCGGCCCGGCCAACGCTGCCCAGAGCGCGCGCTCCCTGTATCGCCGCGTCGTCGAGATGTTTCCCAACTCGCCGCTTGCGCCCGAAGCCGCGTGGCGGGCTGCCGACATTCAGTGGCAACTGGAAAAGGCCGACGCCTCAACCATGCCGTCGGCGCATGAGCGCGATCCGGTGTATCGCATGGCGATGGACGAGGACGCCTTGCACAAGGTGATCAAGTACTATCCCCGCACGCGCTGGGCCGCCTTTGCGGCCTTCGACCTGATTGACAACAAGCTCTGCGGCGACTGGCAAGGCACGACGCAGTGCCCCGAGAAAGAGGCCGACATCTACCTCAAGTACGCCGATGAATACCCGGACGGTCCCCGCACCGCGCGAGCACTCTACGAGGCTGCCTATCGTTTCGCCGTCCTTAAGGACATGTACGACGCCAGCGGGGATGATCGCAAAAGCAACGAAGCCCACAACCAGGCGCGCACCATGGCCGCCCAACTGAAAGCTCACTTTGCCGACTCCGATTATGCCTTGCAGGCTGGCGCGCTGGTGTACAAATTGGATGAAGGTGTTCCTGTCTACGGCATTGAACGGGAGTGAGAGGCTCATGGCCTCCCGGACGAGGCACGAGACGCATCAGAGAGAGAACCAGGAGGCTTTTTGAGCCCGTATATTCTGTCCATCCTTTTGGGAATTGTGGAAGGATTGACCGAGTTTTTGCCGGTCAGTTCGACGGCGCACCTGCGCATTGCCGAAGCCTTGATGAAGATCCCGCTGGGTGACTCAGCCTGCTCCATTGGCAACACGGCATGCCTCCAGGATGTCGCCTACTGGAATATGTACACAATCGTCATCCAGGTTGGCGCAATCATGGCGCTGTGCCTTCTGTTCCTCGAAAGAATCATCAACTTTCTCCGCACCTTTCCCCGCGGCGACGCCGGCGACCGTACCTGGTTCAACCATCCCATCTCGCTGACGCTCATCGCTTTCGCATGCACTTCCGTCCCCGCTTTGCTGCTGCGCAAGTGGAGCGAAAAGAACCTGGACAACATGAATGCAATCGCCATCGCCCTGCTCGCGGGCGGGATCGTGATGTGGGTCATCGACGCATGGAGCACGCGCCGCGAGGCGAGCACAACGCACGTGGAGCAGATGACCCTGCCGCAAGCTGTCTGGATCGGTCTTTGCCAGGCGCTCTCTGCGATCTTTCCCGGCACCTCGCGTTCGATGTCGACGATTGCCGCCGGCCAGCTTGCGGGTCTCGACCGCCCCGCGGCGCTCGAATTCAGCTTTCTTCTATCTATACCTACGATGGTTGCCGCGACCGGCTGGGATTTGATCAAGGAGGTTCATGCCTCCAAGTCTGCCGATGCCGCTGTTGCCACCGCCCATGTGGTCATGAACGGGGAACGCTGGATTGTTCTGATCATCGGCACCGTCGTCTCTTTCATCGTCGCGCTTGGGGTCGTTGAGTGGTTCCTTCACTGGGTCCGCAAGCACGGCTTCACCATGTTCGCCATCTACCGCATTTTGCTCGGCGGCGCGCTGCTGATTTGGGGTTCACGCCTGATCGCGCGCTAATCTCGCCAAACTAAAATCCGATGCGCCTCTTATGTCCGCCACGCCATTGCTCTTATGGCCCGTAAGCGGTGACGGTTAATGTCGGTGGTTCCCCCCGCCGCCCTTTTGACCGATTTCGCCCCTCTGGACGCCGATAATGGGAGTTGCTCTGGGATGATTTTGCCTGCATCCTCTCCCCTGCCGATAAAGCTCTGAGTGGCAGAAAGAGGACGGGACCGCCCTCGTCATGAAGCCCATCCGCATTGTTCTGTCGCCCACGCGCAGCCGCCCGGTGAACATTTTCCTGGGGTTGGTTCTCATGCTGGTCGCGCTCCTCCTTTTCCTCGCTCTGGCAACCTTTCATGCCTCTGACCCCTCGCTGAACACGGCCACGGATTCCGCAACGGCCCGCAACTGGGTCGGCCTTTTTGGCGCTTACCTAAGCGACGTCTTGATGCAATCGCTCGGACTGACCGCATTCTTGCTGCCGCTCTGGCTGGGTGGCGTGGGCTGGACATGGATGCGATCGCGTCCCGGAGGCTCGCCGATCCTTCGCTGGATGGGTACTATCCTCGCTCTGATTTTTCTGCCGGCTGTCTTTGGCTTGCTCCCTTGGCATTGGCGCTGGCTGCACATCGTTCCAGTGGAAGGCGTAGTTGGACGGCTGGTGGCCGGACTGCTGGTGGTCTATTTGAACATTCAGGGAGCCTGGCTGGTCGCCGCTGCGCTCGCCGCCTGCGGCCTTTACTTTGCATCCGCCATCAGCTTCTGGGTCATTCGCGAAAGTCTTTCGGAACGTTGGGCTCAGTTTTGCGCCTGGAGAGAAGAATGGCAGAATCGTCGCGAAGAGCGTGCGGAAATGCGCGCGGAACAGAATGCTCTGCAACTGGAACAGAACCAGCCCGTGCCCTTTCCGAAGCTTGTTACCGCAGACGGACCTGACCAGGAGTCGGAACCGCCTGCTGGCAAACCGAATCGCTTCCTCTCGTTCTTCACGCGTCTCCGCCGAACGCAACAGGACCCGCTGGACGAAATCCCCGCTTATCAACGCGAGGATCTGCGGCAGGAGTCTGAGATTCCAGCCGAAACTGCGATTCCGATTACGCAGCGCAGGCCCAGCATCTGGGAACGCCGTGAGCCGGAAAATGCAACGGCCGCTCCCGCAACAGTTCCAGCGGCGGTGGCTGCGCCTCTCCGGCCCATGCAAGTTGAACCAGTGGCCGAGCGCCAGGCGAATCCCTGGCCCGTCGCGAAACCGGAGCCGGCCCAGGGAGCGTCGCAGCTTCACGCGGAAGCAATCGCCATACACGACCGCGCCGACGCGCAACTGCGCGCCGTCACGATCGCGCCCAAGAATGTAAGCGGATTCAAGCTGCCCTCAAGCACGCTGCTGAGCGCGGGCGAAGCCCCGCAATCTGTTCGCGAGGACGAACTCCGCGAAGAGGCCAAAGTCCTCGTGGAGAAGTGCGCCGAGTTCGACGTGCGCGGCCAGGTGGTGCAAATCAATCCTGGGCCAATGGTCACCACCTTTGAATTCAAGCCTGAGGCCGGCGTCAAATACTCACGCGTGACAGGCCTGGCCGACGACCTGTGCCTGGCCATGCGCGCCGAAAGCATCCTCATTGAGCGCATGGCCGGCAAAAGCACGGTAGGTATTCAGGTGCCCAACCACGAGCGCGAGACCATCCACCTGCGCGACGTGATCGAAAGTGAAACCTTCATCAAAGCTCGCTCGCGCCTGACGCTCTCGATGGGCAAAGACATCAACGGCCGCATCGTCACCGCCGATCTGGCCTCCATGCCGCATATTCTGATTGCCGGATCCACAGGCTCGGGCAAATCTGTGGCCATCAACGCCATGATCATGAGCCTGCTTTACCGCACCACGCCTCACCAGGTTCGACTCATCCTTGTCGATCCGAAGCGCGTGGAACTGGGCATGTACGAAGGCGTTCCGCATCTCTTTACTCCCATCATCACAGAGCCCAAATTGGCCGCAAACGCTCTGCGCAACGCGGTGCGCGAGATGGAGCGCCGCCTGAAGCTGCTGGCCAGCCGCAGCGTGCGCCACATCGACCAATACAACAAGCTCTTCGAAGGTTCGATGCCTTCGCTCTTTGATGAGGGCGAGAAGGAGGAGCCGCTGCCCTACATCATCATCATTATTGACGAACTGGCCGATTTGATGATGCTCGACCGTGCCAACGTCGAAGAATCGGTCACGCGCCTCGCGCAAATGGCGCGCGCCGTCGGCATTCACCTCATCCTCGCTACGCAGAGGCCCAGTGTTGATGTCATCACCGGCCTCATCAAGGCCAACATTCCCACGCGCATCAGCTTCCGCCTCGCCACCAAGGTTGACTCGCGCACCATCCTCGACACGAACGGTGCCGAAGCGCTGCTGGGTCGCGGCGATATGCTCTTCCTTCCGCCAGGAACAAGCCGCCTGATGCGCCTGCACGCTCCTTACGTCAGCGAGAAGGAGACCGCAGCCGTGGTCGATTTTTGGAAATCTCAAGGGCAGGCCGAGTACGTCGAAGGCTTCCTCGAATCGCCCAAAGACGAACGCGCCGCCATGGAAGGTGAAAACGAAGACGCGAATGAAGACGATCCCATGTTTGACGACGCCGTTCGTCTCGTCTTCGAGTTCGGCAAGGCCTCCACGTCCCTCCTGCAGCGGAGGCTGCGCGTCGGCTACGGCCGCGCAGCGCATTTGATCGATCTCATGGAGCGTGACGGCCTCGTCGGCGCCGCGGATGGTCCGCGGCCCCGCGAACTCCTCAAAGCCCCCAACTGGCGGCATGAAATCGCCGTCGGCAACGAATAATCCGGGCGGTTGCTTCGCTGGAATCGTTTGGTAATTGGTGGGGCGCGAATTGTTGCCCGTCAAAGCCGTTATGTTAGACTTCGTCTGGGAAACGTTTACTCAACCCAGGCGGACAGATTTTTGTGCGCCCACTTGCCGCGAAAGCATCCAGTACGATGCGGTACTCCTGGCAAAGGCGCGCTCTGCTTGACAAGTGTTCGAGTAAAGCAATTTACTGAGGGGCGAACGTCTAACAGCCTTTAAGGACGCCTTCTCGCCGTTTCGGGTGATGCTCATGTTCGGATTCGCTCCCGCTGCTGTCGCCGATGTCTTTATCGGCTCTTGGCCGACTTTGCTTGCGCTGAGCACGGAGCCGCTTGCGCATCTACGCACCCTCGATATTCTTGTCATCGCTTTTTACTTCGCCATGGTGCTCTGGATCGGCTTCTACCTGAAGGGCCGCTCCAACACCAGCGAAGAGTTCTTCATGGCCGGTCGCGAAATGACGGCCTGGATCGCGGGCCTGAGCTTTGTTTCCGCCAACCTCGGTTCTCTGGAGCTGATGGGATGGGCTGGTTCAGCCTACCAGTACGGCATCCTCGCCACCCATTGGTACTGGATCGGTGCCATTCCCGCCATGCTCTTCCTCGGCTTGGTCATGATGCCCTTCTACTACGTGTGCAAAACCCACTCCGTACCCGGCTATCTCGACCTGCGCTACGGCGGCGGGGCCCGCAGCGTGGCCGCCATCTCCTTCGCCACCGAGATGATCCTCATGAGCGGCGTGAACATGTTTGCCATGGCCGTTGTCATGAAAGTCGTCCTCGGTTGGGATATCACCTTCAGCATCTTCGTCTCCTCGATCGCGGTTGCCATCTATGTGGGCCTCGGCGGCCTGCGCTCGGCTATTTTCAATGAAGTACTGCAATTCGTGCTCATCTGGGGCGGCGCGCTGCTGGTGCCGATCCTCGGCCTGATTCAGGCTGGCGGCGTCGCCGGACTGAAGACTCAAATCATGACCAACATGCAGTCGATGACCGGCGTGCGCAGTGACAGCTACTTCCACCTGTGGCGCGACACGGGCAGTTTTGCCGCCAATCCCATGGGCGTGCACTGGACCGGCATCGTCTTCGGCCTCGGCTTTGTCATCAGTTTTGGCTACTGGACCACGGACTTCCTCGTCGTCCAGCGCGTGCTCGCCGCCCGCAACCTGCGCGCCGCCCGCATGGCGCCCATCATTGGCTCGTTCTTCAAGATGGCCGTGCCCTTTATCGTTATCCTGCCCGGCCTGCTCGGCCTCGTGCTTTTGCAGAATCCCGATGGCAGCCGCCGCCAGCTTGTCGGCGAAGATGTGGTGGCCGCCTGCACTGTTTCCTCTTCCGGACAGGTCGATGACGCGTCAGCCTGCTCCGCGGCCATGGCCAAGACCTCGCTACCGGCCGCATATCGGCAGAAGGTCCTTAGTGGCGAGCCCGGCGCGGAACTGCACAGCTACAACCAGGCGCTGCCCCTGATGATGGTCCGCTATCTCGGCCCTGGCCTTCTCGGTCTCGGCATCACCGCTCTCATCGCAGGTTTCATGAGCGGCATGGCCGGCAACGTCAGCGCCTTTTCGACGGTGTGGACCTACGACATCTACAAGCCGCTCATCAACAAGCGAGGCTCCGACAGTCACTATGTAATGGTCGGCCGTCTCTCCATCCTGATTGGCGTTGCCGTGTCCATTGGCGCGGCCTACCTGGTGATGCACGCGCACGGCATCATGGACTATGTGCAGGCGCTCTTCAGCATCTTCGTCGCCCCGCTACTGGCCACCATTCTTTTCGGCATGTTTTGGAAGCGCGCAACAAAACTGGCAGGCTTTCTGGGCCTGTTGTTCGGCATTGTTTTCTCAGCCAGTCTGTTCATGTGGGTCAAGCTCGATCCCGCCGCATTGGCCAACGTTGCGCTTTCGCCCGACGCCAAACCGATGGCTGAAAACGTCTTCCGTGCGCTGTGGGCATTTCTCTTCAGCGCCATCGTGATCATTTTCGTGAGCTTCTTGACGAAGCCGCGGCCGGTTGCGGAATTGGACGGACTGGTCTACGGTGCCACTCAATTGCCGGAGGAAGAGCCGGCGCCGTTCTACAAGAAGGAGTGGCTGTGGGCGAGCCTCGCGGTGATCATCTTTGCCATACTCAACATCATATTCTGGTAGTGGGAGTGGCTCGTCGAAGTATAGGAAACTTGCGTGGATGTCGCGTGGAAGGGGATAAAGAGTCATGCATGGTTCAGGAATTCCGATCTGGTTTTTCATTGGCGTCCTGTTGGTGGTCTACGGCGCCATGATCCTCGGCTACGGTGTCTTTGAATGGACGACTGGAAATTACGCGCCAGGTGTGCAGATGACTAACTTGCATACACCGGTTTGGTGGGGTGGCCTTCTGGCGGCGCTCGGCTTCTTCTACGTCGTCAAGTTTCATCCCGGCAATTCGAGCAAGTAGAGAGCCTCCCTGGCGGCAAGGTTTTTTTTGAGGAATAACGGTTAAAGGAGCAAGAAAATGGCAGCGCAACGCAAAATGACATTTGGAATCGTAGTGGGTAATCGCGGCTTTTTCCCTGGCCATCTGGCCAAGACGGGCCGGGAAGAGATCATCGCAGTTTTGGAATCAGTTGGCGCTAAGGCCATCGTGCTGAGTCCGGAGGAGTCGAGACACGGCGCAGTCGAGACCTTCGCCGAGTCGCAGCGATGCGCCGAGCTGTTCAAGAAGCACGCTGAAGAGATCGACGGCATCATTGTCACGCTACCTAACTTCGGTGAAGAGCGAGGCATCGTCGATGCCATCCGGCTCTCAGGCCTCAAGGTTCCAGTGCTGGTTCAGGCCACACCCGACAGCTCAGACAACATGACGATCGCCGTACGTCGCGACAGCTTCTGCGGCAAGATGAGCGCCTGCAACAACATGATGCAGTACGGCA
>CAYYKV010000110.1:0-10145 GCA_964468605.1 uncultured Occallatibacter sp.
GGACGTTGCCGCCCGGGGAGTTGCCCAGCACGTTCTTCGAATAGAAGTAGGTCACCGCCGCATGATCCTTCTGGCCGAGGTTCTGGTCATACTTGCCAAGGTATTCGTTTTCCGTTGCCGGAATGGGGAAGAGACCCGAGTAAGCGCCGCCCCCTTTCGCCGCGTTGAGGGCACCATTGGGCAGCGGGATGAAAGAGCCGATGGTGTTGGTTACGTTGTCGAGGTTGGCAATGGTCGTGTCCAGCAGGGCCGTGGGGATGCAGTTCAGCGTGGCAACCTGGCAATTGGGGCTGCTGTTGGTTCCATCCACCTGGTTCGCGGCGACATGCGCCGTGCCCGGCGTATAGACCTTGAAGGTGTCCTGCGTAAAGTCGCCTTCGCGCTCCAGATTCGTAGGCGTAATGGCGCCGGTAAACACTGCATCGGTTATCTGGCGCAAACCGCCGTAGCTGAAGAAGAAGAAGGCCTTGTCCTTCTTGACCGGCCCGCCCAGGTCACCACCAAACTGGTTGCGGTGGTAAGGCGTAACGATGATCTTGCCTGCGGCGTTGTGTGCCGGGGCCCAGCTGTTGGCATTAAAGTCGGTGTTGCGGTTGAACTCGAATAGCCCGCCGTGAAACTGGTTGGTTCCCGACTTGGTGATCACCGAAACCACAGCAGCGGAAAATTGGCCGTATTGTGCGCCGAATGCGCTGGTCTCTACGCGAAACTCTTCGACTGCGTCGGGGTTGGGCGACGGGTTGCCGTAGTTGCGCATGCCCGTGATGTTGTTGCCGCCATCCAGATAAAAACCCACAGCCGCATTGCCCCCGTCGATGGAGCCGTTGATCTGCACATCCTCTACGTACAGCCCAGTGGCGAAAGTGGGGTTGCCAGTGGGGTTCGAGGTGGAACTATTGTTATTCGCCATCACACCGGGTGTGAGCGAAACCTCGGAGTAGATGTTGCGGTTGACCATCGGCAGGCTGATGATGTCACTGGGCTCGAGGGTCACGCCCAACACCGGGTCGGACGTATCGACCACCGGGGGAGCCTCAGTGACCGTGACGGTCTGAGACTGCGCGCCCACGGCCAGCGAAATATCTACCGTTAGCTCCTGGTCCACGTCGAGGGCGACATTCTTTTGTACGAAGCGTTCAAATCCGGCCGCCGAAGCGTCGACGGTGTAGCTTCCTACGGGAAGGTAATCGATGCGGTACTCCCCATAACCGTTCGTCGGCGCCGACCGGGAGTACCCAGTATCTAGGTTGGTTGCCCTCACGGTAGCCGTGTTGACTACCGCGCCCTGTGGATCCTTCACCGTACCGACGATGGACCCGGTTGTCTGCTGTCCGAACGCGGCGATGCTGCCCGCGACAATAAAGACGAGCGCCATAACGACTCGCGTGCTTGCGCTCCCTGCCAGATTGCGTATGCTCATGTTGCCTCCGAGTGTTTCCTTGGTTGCGATTTCGTCATTCGTATGATTGTGGACTCCGCAACTTACTTCAAGTCGCGAACTTCGTCGTGGCGGGATCGGTGCCGGGCACCTCGTGGCGCAATCCGGCTTGCGTTCAGACACTCCGACGCGATTCGCAACTTGCGCTCAGTCTTCTACCGTTTAATAAAACCGGCCAATACTCGGCCTTGCAATGCTCCACTGGCAAGTGACTCACCGTTTGGCCCCACATTCTGTCACTATCTCGTTTACAATGAGCGTATTAACATCGATGTGTCTCTTGTGTCAAACGTCCTTGCAAGCCGCGAAACGGGCTAGTATGATGCGGTGAACTGGAGGGAAATGAGTAGAACCGATACAGCGCCGGACGGATGGCATCCGCAGACCCAGCAGGAATGCGACGCCGTCCTCCGCGAGTTGCAGACCGTTTTGGCTAGTCCGCATTTCTCCAACAGCAAGCGCTATCCTGCGCTGCTCAAATACATCGTCGAGCACACATTGGCCGGCAAATCAGATCTGCTCAAGGAGCGGACGCTTGGCGTTGAGGTTTTCGATCGGCCCGCCACCTACGACACAAACGCAGACACCGTTGTGCGCTATACAGCCGGCGAGGTCCGCAAGCGTCTCCTGCTCTTCTATTCCGAGGAGGGAAGGAATTCCAGCATTCGCATCTCTCTTCCGGCAGGCTCGTATGTTCCTGTGTTTCTACGAGAACACGATAGGCTCGAAGACCCGGTAGTCAGCGGAGGCCAAGAAGCTGGAACAATCCTGAAATCTGACGGGCCCTTGGACCTGGCCGGCCGAACGCCGGAATTTAGAGCGGCCTTAAGACCTGCACAAACAGTTCGGCCTCTACCGCCGGCACGGCCACGGGAATCCATTGCGAGTCGACCCCTCGCACGGCGCCACGTAAATCTTGAGCGGCTGCTGGGCTTGACCTTGATTGTGATGGTTGCGATCGGTGTGGAACTCTTCTGGACGCATCGCTCCATTCATTCTGAAACGGTTGTGGACGACTTTTGGGCGCCGCTAACGCGCGACCAGCGGTCTGTCATACTCTGCACCGGTAGCGTCGTCTTTGCGCAGGACAAGTACTCAGGTGTCATCACGGCAGGAACAAATGGAAACGTCGATTATCCGTTTGTTTCCATCCAAACCGCGTCGGCGATTGCTCAGATCGACGAGGCGATCGAGCGCTCGGGAGCAAGTACGCAGTTAATTGCTTCTCCCTGGACGACGCTGACGGATTTGCGCGAACATTCCATCACGCTAATTGGCGCATACAACAACCAATGGACGATCCGCCTGTTGGAACCGCTGCGGTTCCATTTTTTGCCGGATCCGCAGGCGAGAATCGTAGACGGGATGAATTCAAAGATCGGCTGGCAGCGTGATGAATCGGTTCCGTATTCAAGCGCCGACGATTACGCGGTTGTGGCGCGTTTTCGCGACCCGAATGTCGACGGATGGGTGATGGCATTGGCCGGGCTTGGCCGCAACGGAACCGAAGCTGCTGCGCAGTTTGCCACCAGCCCGCATTACCTGGAGTTGCTTGAGCAACAGCTGGGCGGCAAGTTTGGTAACCGAAATATCGAGGTGGTGCTGAAGGTCGGCGTGATCAACGCCAAGACAGGCGCGCCTTCGATTGTTGCGGTACATGCTTGGTGAGTTGCTTGGGCACCGGACAGGTTCCTGCGTACCGGCTGCCGCCGCCTCAGAGAAGTCGAAGGTGAAATAATCGCCCGGTCGTTCTCTCTGGATGTGTATTGCGAACAGCCCGAATAGGAAGGCACCCCGAGGCCGCGCGAGCAATCTGCGCGGAGCTTGAGCGAGTCGTTATCGAAGCTGAAAAACAGCTACAGACGAAGCCAGCGCCGGTCTCAATGACTGCTTAACTCTTATTCGCACGAAAGGCTTGGAAGACCGCGTCTCCCAAGCCTAGTAGCTCCTGCGACTTAATTGGTTGCGGGGGCTGGATTTGAACCAGCGACCTTTGGGTTATGAGCCCAACGAGCTACCGGGCTGCTCCACCCCGCACCTTCATCTTATCAAGCTGATCAATGCGGGTCAATCGCTCGTGGACACACGATCAGCGCGATCCGAAGCTCATTGGAAATCGATTTGTCTGGGAATCTTCAGGTATCTGTCTGCGTGAGGTGCCGTGCGGTCCGCCATTCCTTCGCGACCACCAAATCACGAACTCTACTTTACGTCTGTTGCAGACTCGTCGGGCTCACCTTCCACCGCAATCCGCAGCGAGCGCAGAAAGTGCAGATCATTGGGGGTGAATTTCCCCAATTCGCCTTCGCCGAGTTCCGGTGCCCCAGCAACAGCGCTCTTTTCAGTGACTTCGTTCAGACCGATTGTCGCTTCGAGCATCAGCAGTACATCGAACCCGTGCTTGCGGATGTCCTGCACTACGCCGGCGATTTGCTCGCTCTCGATGACCGACTCATGGATGGCCTCGCCCAGTTGCTGAATGAGTTCACGCAGACGGGATGTCACAGCTACCTCCATGAGCGGCGCTCCCGCGGGATCGAAACGCGGGCCGCGGCGCGGAATCTATCTACATTACTTCCATTCAGAGTTGAGAGCAACCCTGGACCCGCGACAATCCGCGAATAGCACCGTATGCCACTGCTACCATCATAAACGGTATGGAACCGCGAATCATCGGCCGCGCTCTGGGCATCGGCGTTCGCGTCGCCGGGCGCATTGCGGGCCGGCGGGTTGTGGTTCCCACGCCGTCTGACGCGAGTTCGCCCCATTCCAAACCGCAGTCAGTTGCCGTCCGGCTCATTACCCAGGCTCGCCCTCAAATTCAAACCGCCGGAGGCATCGCAGCTCAAGCCAGTCGCGGCGTTAGCAAAGGAATCGGCGGCCTTCTTCGCCCCTTCCGCCGCGTTGGCGGCATCGTCTGGCTCGAAGTTACGGGCACATTCTTCCTTTTGTTCGCGATTCTGTTTGCCCTGCGGCTTTGGCAGAACTGGTCTGGGATGAGTGGGATTTCGAGAGATTTCGCCATCGGCGCGGCCGTGGTATTTCTCTACCTGGGAGTCAGCTCATTCTGGCGCGCGCGTCGCAGTTAACGCTATTAGTTCTTGGCTGGGGCTCTCTCACTAGTCCGCGAAAACGCCCAGATTCCGATCGCGACCGCTGCCAGCCCGATTAGAAGCCACGCGAAACCGCCGGGCCCGCCACCGTGTCCCAATCGGAATCCGCCAAAGCGCAATAGCGCCAACGAGTTCAATTCTGCAGTCATCATATGTTTCCTCCACCGGCTTGAATCAATCTTTACCGCATTGGAGCAAACCCGAAATAGCTCATCAAGTTGTCGTGGATTCCCCGCCAACGCGCCGTTCAGCTGCGCTGCCGCCACCGCAGCCGTGGCGCGATCGCATTATTCAACTGCGCCAATACGATCGCTGCGATGCTCAACCAGGTGTGAATGAAGCACAACGCCGCCCTGCCCGCATACAGCAACTGGGCGATCACGATTCACCGGCAAATGCTGCCGCGCACCTCCTGCGGCGTATCCGGCTTGATCAGCTTGGCGTGCATCGCGTACGACCAGCTCCAGAAGAGCATCGCGCCGAGCACCAAGACGTCCAGCCAGTAGATGCCCAGCGCCAGCAGGTAAGCGATGAACTCCGCGAGAGGTGGACATACGAAGTTTCTACAGCCGTCGCATCGACATTCGCCGCCGCTCGCGCGTCAGGTGCCACACACCCATTGCCAGAGCCAGCGCGCCAAGGCCGTAAGCCAGCATGGCCGTCTCGCCGCGATGAATCTGCCAACCCTTCCAGAAAGCAACGGCGGCTGCGAGAAGCATCACAATGCCTCGAATGGGATTCACGCACGCATCCTTTCGCCGCCGCGGGCCAACCGAGAAACGGCCGCAACCATGTTAAACGCCACTGCCCCGGATCGCCCCCGGCCCTGCAGCCCTATCATGAGAGTTGAAGTCAGGTCATCGAACGGAGCCCGCATGTCCGATACAGCCGCACCTGCCACACCTCTCAACAAGACCGCGCTGAACGCCACTCATCGCGCGCTCAAGGCGAAGATGGTCGACTTCGGCGGATGGGACATGCCTGTTGAATATCCCGGGCCCGGCGGAGGCCTGATTGCCGAACATATCGCGGTGCGCACGGCCGTCGGTCTCTTCGACGTGAGCCACATGGGCGAAATCCAGTTTCGTGGTCCCGGCGCGCTCGCTGCCGTCCAGCACATCACTATGAACGACGCGTCGCGCCTCAAGGACGGGCAGGCGCACTACTCTGCACTGCTCACTCCGCAGGGCACATTCGTCGACGACATTCTTGTACATCGCCTGAGCGCGAACGATTACCTACTGGTGGTGAACGCGGGAACCACGGAGAAGGACTTCGATTGGATCCGGAAGCAAGTGGGCAGTTGGCCTGGCATTCACCTGAGCAACTACTCGGCCTACTACTCGCAACTGGCGCTGCAAGGGCCGCGCGCGCTGGAGACAATGGCCAAACTGACGAAGGTCGATCTCGTTGCGATCAAGAACTACTGGTTTACCTGGGGAACGGTGGCCGGCATTCCGAACACGCTCATCGCGCGCACCGGCTATTCCGGCGAGGACGGCTTTGAGGTCTACATTCCGTCGGATGAAGCAACCACTGTGAAGATGTGGAATGCGCTGCTCGATGCCGGCGCAGAGTTCGGCATTCGGCCATGCGGGTTGGGCGCGCGCAACACGCTGCGCCTTGAGGCCGGCATGAGCCTTTACGGGCACGAAATTTCTGAAGAGATCGATGTGCTCGAAGCCGGGCTTGATCGCTGGCTCAAGCTCGACAAGGGCGACTTCATCGGACGCGATGCACTTCTGGCGATTCAAGCCGCAGGCGGGCCCAAACTCAGGGTCGTCGGCCTCGAGATGGTCGAGCGCGGAATCGCGCGCGACGGCTACGAAGTGCACGATCTTTCCGGCAGCCATATCGGTACGGTGACTTCGGGCTCACCCGCGCCGTTCTTGAAAACCAACATTGCCTTGGCGCTTGTTCCCACAGTCGTCGCCGCCAGCGGTGTGGATCTGATTGTTCAATGCCGCGCCAACCAGGTGCGCGCAAAGCAGGTCCCGCTACCGTTCTACAAACGGCCGAAGAAGTAGCCGCGATTATTTTCAGCTCGCAGTCGCCTGAATCCGCTCCCCAAGCTGGTTGATCACGCGATAAGCCGAGAGTGCCGCTCCTTCCTGCCAGCCAACGAGGCGGCTGGTGTGGTCGCCGGCGAAGTAGACGCGGCGATCGGGTGATTGCAGCGTGGCCAGCGCCTTCTCATCGTTCCACGCGAGGCTGATCCAGGAGCCAAGGTTGTGCGGGATGTGTCCCCAACTCACATAGACCGGGTTGGCGAGATCCTTGCCGTGCCCAGGATGGAGCAACTCAATCGATCGCCGTGAGGCGTCGAGCTTGGCCTGCATCGTGGGCAACGAGGCGAAGGCGTATCCATTTGCGAGCTGGGTTCGATAGGTTAAATCCGACTTCGCGAGGAGATCAGGCAGCGCACCGAGGGTGGCTGGTTCCTCAATGGAGTACCCGCCGATGACGATGCCCGACGGCGAGAAGAACCGCGCGCTGGGGTACCAGACGAGGTCAACGGTCTGCTGCAAATAGGAAATCCCCCCGAAAATGTTTGCTTCCTTCTCCCAAAAGCGCGGCGCCTCCCACGCGATCTTGTAAGCCGAGTCGTACTGGACCGAATCGAGGATTGCACGAATGGACGCGCTGAAGTCGGCATCGAGAGTGCGCGCGATGGTGAGCGGCATGGCGCAGATGCAGTAGTCGGCGTTCAGGGTCTGGTCCGCGCCCGAGCCGCCGCTGTAGGCCACGGCGACGCCAGAGTCCGACTGGCGAATGCGGCTGACCACCGCGCCGTAGCGGATCACGGAATCGAGCCGCGATGCGAAGGCGAAGGGGATGCGGTCCATGCCGCCGATGGGCTGGAACATTGTAGGCTGCCACTCGATCACTTCCTCGACAAGCATGCCTTGCCACAGATTGGCGTCAAGCAGCTCACGCATGGCCAACGGATCGTTGAGGACCGGCTTTTGCTGCGTAGCGCCGGGCGGGACCTTGTAACCGGAGCGGTCGCTGCCGCGGAAGAGCAGATCGGGATTCAAATCGCCGTACTGGCGCAGGAATTCGATCATGCGCTCGCGGTCGTCGGCGCCAAACTCCTGGTCGAGAGCGCCCTTGCGAATGCACTTGGCCAGAAGCTCCGAGACGTGGCCACGCGTGTCGTTCACCACGCGACGCTCCGGCACAGCCCCGCCGCCGTTCAGCTTGTCGCTCTGCATCAGCGCGCTGCGCGAAGAGTTCACTTCAACTTCAAGCGCAACGCCCAGCTCCTGGCAATAGCCCAGCATGGTGTGGTGCGTCGAAGGCAGGCGCGCGGGGCCGGCATTAAAGTAGTGGCCCTCCTCGAACGCGCAGGTCTGGCGCGTTCCGTCGGTGAAATCCACCTCGGTGCCATTACGGACGCTCCAGTTCCGGCCACCGGGGCGCTGGCGCGCCTCGAGAATCGTGCACGACCACCCGGCCTTGCCCAACTCGTACGCCGCCACCAGGCCTGCGATGCCCCCGCCGAGTATCACAACACGGGTGCCTCTGCCGTCGACGAGGCGCAGTGGACCCGTTTCGCCAACCGCCTCGGGTATCGCTAGCAGCCCGAGAGATTGCATCAGGACGAATGCAGCGCTATATCCACCCACGTGGCCGGCCCGCATCAGAAACTCGCGTCGCGTGAGGCTCATCTTATTTGCCTTTCTGGAGATAGGGGTTTGGAACGGGGAACCGGATAGTTCTTTATACCGCCGCTGGGCGGGTCTACGAATGGCTGTCACAGCCTATTTAGAAAAACCCAGTAAAAAATTACTTGACACCGTACACTGTGTGTCATACAGTGTGTTCTGTACAGTGTATGGGGTACAGCATGACCTTGACCGAAAACCTCTTCGAAAACCTTCGCCTGGAGCTGCGGCGGGGCTGCCTGACGCTGGCGGTTCTGGCGCAACTCAAGCAGGAGCACTACGGATACACGCTGCGCAAGGCGCTGGCCGGCCGCGGCATGGAGATCGACGAAAGCACCCTCTATCCGTTGCTCCGCCGCCTTGAAGCGCAGGGATTGCTCACCAGCGAGTGGCGCGAGGAAGAAAAGCGCAACAAACGGTTCTACCGGCTCTCGAGCGATGGCGAGCAGATCTTCGCCCGCCTGCTCGACGAGTGGAACGCCATCAACACATCCATAACCAATCTTCTGTAAGGAACTGAGGAACTGCAATGGAACTTCTCGATCGATACCTTCAAGCCGTTAGAAAGCACCTGCCCTGGGAACGGCAGGACGACATTATTGCCGAGCTGCGTGCCAACCTAGAAGCGCAGCTCGAAGACAAAGAGGCTGCGCTCGGCCGGGCGCTGACCAAAGAAGAGGCGGAAGAGTGGCTCAAGCAAATCGGCTCGCCGATCCAGGTTGCCGCGCGCTATCAGCGCCAACAGTACTTGATTGGACCGGCGCTGTTTCCGACGTATTCCTACATCCTGAAGCTGGTGCTGACGTGGGCGACGGTGATTTATGTCATCGCCAGTGTGGTAACAATTGCGGCACGGGGGCTGGGCGTGGAGGCATTGGCGGGCATTTCGCTGGTGCACGCTGCGCTGCGCCTGCCGTGGATATGGCTCATCAACGCCGCGATCGTAACCCTGATCTTCGCCGCGGTGGAGCTGGCGGGCGCGCGATTTCCGGGAAAAATCTACCCGTTGGCGCCGATGACTCCGCCTTGGTCGCCCCTGGACTTGCCGCCCGCAGGAGCAGGAGACCTCGATTGGCGCAAGCCGCGAAGCTTCACGAAATCCTTGCTCGAAGTGTTCTTTGGCTGCCTGTTTCTGGCCTACATTTTGCTCGTTCCTCACTATCCGTTCCTGCTGCTTGGGCCCGGCGCCTGGTATCTCCATTCTTTGCCTTACCAGCTTGCGCCTGTGTGGTGGCCGTTCTACTGGTGCCTGGTCGCGATCAATGTCCTCGAAGTGGCGTGGAAGCTGGTTGACCTTGCGCGAGGCTCATGGCGAAAGCGGAAGAATCCCGCCCGGCACCTGGCGATGCACGTTCTTTCGCTCATTCCGGTTGGCATTCTGCTCGCCGCTCCAGAGCAAAAGCTGTTCCTGCTGAAAAACCCGGCAGACGCGGCAACGCTCGGCGGGTCATTGGAAGCGGTGAACAAAGGAGCTTTTCAGGTTCTGTCGATCGTGGTTGCGCTCGTAATCCTTCAACTCGCGTGGATGGGCGTCAAGATGGGGCTCAATGCGTACCGCAAGCGTGTGGCGGCACAGTAGCCGCCCGCGCTTCACACCTGCATCACTTCGGCTTCTTTCTTCTGCGACAGCTCTTCCATGCGGCGAATTTCGCCGTCGGTCATTTTCTGCACTTCTTCAAGTGCGCGCTTCTCGTCGTCCTCGCTGATCTTCTTTTCCTTGGCGAGCTTTTTCAGGGCATCGTTGCCGTCGCGGCGGACGTTGCGGACAGCGGTGCGATGATCCTCGAGCACTTTGTTCAAATGCTTGCATACATCGCGCCGCCGCTCCTCGGTCATGGCCGGTACAGGAACGCGGATGATCTTCCCGTCGGAGAGAGGATTGAAGCCGAGGCCCGCGGTCTGGATCGCCTTTTCCACTTCCTTCAG
>CAYYKV010000111.1:0-10091 GCA_964468605.1 uncultured Occallatibacter sp.
CCTCATCGGCAAGGATAACCCCTCCGGCGGTTTTGCCAAACTCAAATTTTGTGTCGGCCAGGATCAGCCCGCACGATTCGGCGTGCGCGGCGGCCTTTCGGTAGATCGCAAGTGTCAGCCGCCGCAATTCAGCCGCCTCGTCAGCGCCCAAGAGCTCTTCCACGGCCGCATATGAGATATTTTCGTCGTGCGCGCCGTCCTGGCTTTTCGTCGCCGGCGTAAATATCGGCTCTGGCAGCCGCGACCCGTCCTCCAGACCGGCCGGAAGCTCGATCCCGCACACCGCTTTCGACGCGCGATATTCCTTCCATCCCGATCCCGCCAGGTATCCCCGCGCCACACATTCCACCGGGAACATCTGCGCCCGCTCCACCAGCATCGAGCGCCCTTCCAGCTGATCTTTATACGGTCGGAGCGCCGGCGGGTACTCCTCCACATTGGCAGTGATCACATGATTCGGAACCAGGCTCTTGAGCAGGTCGAACCAGAACAGCGAAATCTGCGTCAGGATCTTGCCTTTGTCCGGGATCCCCGATCCCAGCACATGATCGAAGGCTGAGATGCGGTCGGTTGCCACCAGCAGCAACGCGCCATCCACCGCGTACAGGTCGCGCACCTTGCCGCGGCCCAGCAACGGCGTGTCGCCAAGGTTGGTCGTTAACAATGCTGCCATGGAGATTCTTCCTCGGAAGGGCTGAATTCACGATTTTCGAGCGGCAGGCGTGCTTTGTCAATCGCCCATGCTTTTGCGACCAATGCGAACGATGATCTGCCTGCAACTTTTGTGTTTCCCGCCGCGGCTGGCGTGCCGTCCCGGCCCCTTTTCAGGCCAGGTTCAGCCACCAGGCTTGCCCTTTTTCCTTAACACAACATGGTGTGACGGCCGTCACGGACCCCTGACACCGCATGGGAGACACTGCATCTGTCAACAGGGTTCGGAGGGCGTGTAAGAAAAGCTCTCTTTGAGCCGGGCGACACGAGGCAGCAGTGGAAAGGGGAAGCCGCGGCTAGCTTCGTTTAATACAGGGATCGCCAGTAGCCGCGTACTACCGACCTCCAGTGCCGGCTACTGGTCCCCGTCTTTATCTTGTGTAATTAGCTCTACAAGCGCCTCCGAGGCGAAGTTTTCCTTCGGGGGCGATTTTTTGTTCCTGCAATCTTGCAGATCTGAGGCCCCGAGTCTGGCCTCTTTGGGGTCTGCTTTCGCCAACCCGCTAACTCGCTGACTTGCTAACTTGCTGCTTTATTAATGCGGCCTTCCGGGCAGCACAAAGTGTTCCTCGCAGCGCGGTTCATAGTTGTCGCCGGCCATGATGATCGGGCTGGAGTAGTCCGCGGGCTTTCCATCCAACAGCCGCTGCGGATACAGTGCCTTGGCTCCGCAACTGCAATACGCCACCAGCTCGGTCACGTTGCCCGCGTACGTCCGCACCAGCCACGAAAGGTCGAGCATCTCGCCGAACGGCATCCCCCGAAAATCCAGTTCCAGGCCCGAAACCATCACGTCGTAGCCGAGGTCGAGCAGTCGCTTGGTGAACTGAAATAGATCCTGAACGAACTGGCCCTCGTCCAGGGCGATGCACTCAATGCGCTTGCCGATTCGCTGCTCGGTCGCTTCAATTACCGGCAGCACGGTCCACGGATCGAAGGAAGGGAACTCGACCGCCTCCATCTTTCGGCAGCCGTTGCCATTGCGGCTTTCCACCAGCCCGGCGGCCGCCTTGGTGTCGGCGCTCGGTTTCAGCAGCATCACGTGCTGCTTGGCGTATTCGCGGCGCGTCTCGATCCTGCGCAGCAACTCCGCGGTCTTGTTGCTCCGCATCGGCCCAACAATCATCTCCAGCTTGCCTGGCACGTCCTGCTCCGTAGACCGTGAACGGTGATTCGTGAACCGTGGCTCGCGGCGACGTCGGTCCTCGTTCCCTGCCGGGGTCTCCAGCGACGGGTCCTCGTCGCTGGGGTGGCTTGGTCCCTGCCCCTACGCCGTCGCCCGCTGTGCTTCGCGATGCTGCCCCAGTCGCACGCTAACCACCTTCGAAACGCCGGGCTCCTGCATGGTGACGCCGTAGATCATATCGGCGGCCTGCATCATGCGTTTCGAGTGCGTCACAATCAGGAACTGCGTATCGCGGCTCAGCGAGTCGAGCAGGTCCGCAAACCGGCCCACGTTGGTTTCGTCCAGCGCCGCATCCACTTCGTCCAGCACGCAGAAGGGGCTCGGCCTGAACTGGAAGATTCCCACCAGCAGCGCCAGCGCCGTCAACGACTTTTCGCCGCCCGAGAGCAGCAGCACATTCTGCAGTTTCTTGCCCGGCGGCGAAACCACAATGTCCAGCCCGCTCTCTTCGAGATTTCCTTCATCGCTCACGCGCAAAAATGCCTGGCCACCCTGGAAGAGCCGCGCGAATACCTTTTCGAAATTCTCGTTGATGGCCACCAGCGCCTCGTCGAACTTTGTCCGCGAAATCTGATCGATCTCCTTGATCGTCTCCTGCGTGTTCTCGATCGACTCGATCAGATCCTGCCGCTGAGTCGTCAGGAAGCTGTGGCGCTCCGCAGTCTCCTTGTATTCGTCCAGCGCCATCATGTTCACAGGGCCCATTTGTTCCAGCCGTTGGCGCAGACCGCGGCAAGTCTCTTCCTCGGCGGCCAGTTCCTCGCCGGCGATCCTTGCAATCTCCACGTCTGTGCGCAGCACTTGCGCCTCGACGTTCACCTCGGCGAGGCAGCTTGCCTCCAGGTGCTCCAGATCGGAACGCAGCTTGGCCAGCTCGGCCGAATGTCCTGCGCGATCCTCGCGCAATTGATCCACCGCCGACCTTTCGTTCTTCAACTGCGTTTCGAGCTCTGCCAATTCCAGGCGCAGGGCTTGTGCCTGTTCCGTAATTTGCCGCGCCGCGTCCAGTGCCTCCGCTCGCGCCGTTGTCAGCTCCGCTTGGCGCTTCACCAGCTCGAGATTCTCACTTACCCGCTGTTCGCGCTCCGCCGTTGCCACGGTACGCTGCTGCTCGATCGTCTGCACGCGCCGGTCAAGATCGCCAAAAAGCCGGTCGATGCGCTGGAAAGCCGCTTCCGCTCCGCGCCGCCGCTCTTCCAGGCCCGCCAGCTCCGCGGTCATCTGCGCGGCTTCCTGCTGCAGTAGATCGCGCTTCTGCCGCAAAATCTCCAACTGCTTCAGTTGCGTGTTCAGGCTGCTCTCGGTTTGCGTATGCTCGGTCTCAAGCCGCGCCGCCTCCTCGCGCTTTTCCGCGATCGACTGCCTTCTCGCCTCACGCGCATCCTTGTTGCGCGCCGCCTGCGCCTCCCACTCCTGCAGGCGCCGCTCGATGCGCTGCGCTTCGGCCTCCATCTGCTTCAGCGCCGCGCCCAGGTTGGCCGCCTCGCTCTCCGCATGCCTGCGCTCCTCGGTGCGCGTTTCAAGTTCCGCCGTCAGTCTCTCGATCGCCCGCGTAAGCGCTTCAGCTTCCTTCTCCGCTTCCGTCAGCTCCTGCTCCAGCTTCGTCAGCCGGTCTTCCGTTTCGCGCAGCTCGCGCTTCAGCGCCAGTGGGCCCTCGCTCGCAGGCTTGCCCCCCGTCACTGTGGAGCGATGAAAGCATTCGCCCTCCGGCGTGAGGAAGTAGGCATGCGCATAGCGCAACGCCAGCCGCTGCGCCTCAATCGCATTCTCGGCGAGATAGCCGTGACGCAGCTTGGGAAGGAGCGACTCCAGCGATCGTCCGAATCCGTTGAGCACTTTAATGGCGTCGCGCAGCGGCGTCACGCTCGGCTCGTTCACCGGCCCCTCGCCTGTATCAAACAGCACGCCTTGTGCATCGGAGTGCACGAGAAACGTGGCGCGTCCGTCGCTGGTCTTCAGCACGCGCACGCCCTCTTCGGCGGCGCCCCAGCTTTCCACCACCACGTAGTTCAACTCTTCGCGCAGGAATTCGTCCACCACGCCTTCGTGCTCGCCGCTCACTTCGACAAAATCCGCCAGCGTGCCCACCGGCGCTACTTGCGGCCCCAGCGCTCCGGGCTTCAGCAGCCGCCGAACCGTGTCCGTGGCGTAGCCGTGATTCCGGATCAGCGCGTTGAGCGAGTCGCGCCGTCCCGCTGCCGCTGCCTGGTCGCCGCGAAGTTGGTTCGCCAGCGCCCGCCGTGCGCCTTCGTCCGTCCGCTTGCTTTGCGCGCTCTCGCGCAGCTTTGCAATCTCTTGTTCCAGCCGCTTCAGGGTAGTGTCAGCCGCGTCAAAGCGCTGCCGCGACTCGCCAGTCTGCACGCCCAGATTTTCTTGCTCGTTGCGGGCCTGTCCCATCTCGCCCTCAAGCCGCTCCGCCTCGCGCTCCAGCGCAGCCAGGCTTTCTTCGCCCTGAACCATGGAATTGCGCGCATTGCCCGAAAGTGTCAGCAAGTGCATCGCATGACGCCGCGCGCCTTCCAAATCGCGCTCCGCGGTGTAAACCTCCTCCGCAGCGGCGCGTGCCTCACGCTGCCGCGCCTCCACCTTTTCGTGGAACGCGTGTGCTTCGCCGGCCGCCGTCTCCAAAAAGTTCCGCTGCTGCGTACGTTCCTCTTCAATTCCGGCAATTTGCGTTCGTAACTGCTCCAGTTCCGCGCCCGACGCCGCAATCCGGGTATCCAGCTCGCTCACGCGCTCGGTATTGCTGCGCTCACGCGCCGTCGCTCGCTCCAGCTCCACCGCCGCGTCGCTCGCCTTGGTTCGCGCTGCCTCGCCCTCGCGGTCCAGCTCATATCCGCGCTCGGTCAGCGTGTGCTGGCTCGTTTCGTGTTCTGCGATGGTCTCGGCCGAACCGTTGATGCGCTCCGTCAGCGCTGCAATCTCCTGCTCCAGCCGCGCCTGATCCGCATCCATTGCAGCCATGCGGCTTGCCAGCACGACGCGCAAGCGTCCGCGCAGCTCATCGCGTACCGCGGCATACCGCTCGGCCTTGGCCGCCTGCCGCTTCAGGCTGTTCATCTGCCGCGTTACTTCTTCAAAGATGTCGTCCACTCTCGCGAGGTTCTGCTTCGCGCTCTCCAGCCGCAGCTCCGCCAGCCGCTTCTTCGTCTTGAAGCGCGTCACTCCCGCGGCTTCCTCTACGATCGCCCGCCGTTCGTACGGCTTTGAGCTGAGCAGTTGCCCAATGCGCTCCTGGCCAATGATGGCGTAGCTCTCCGGACCCAGGCCCGTGCCCATGAAGATGTCCTGAATGTCGCGCAGCCGGCACAGCTTGCCGTTCAGCAGGTACTCGCTCTCGCCTGTCCGGAACAGCCGACGCGTGATCACCACTTCGCCCTTTTGCGGTGCGCTGCGGAACCGCCGCCGCCGAATCTTCAGCACGACCCCTTGCGGCGAACCCGGACCCCGCTCCTCCGCTCCTTCTCCTTGTGCCTGCGTGCCGTCAGCCCTTTCGCCGCCCTCTTCTTCAATCGTCTGTCCTGGCTGCTCGTTGGCAATGATCTCGTCAGCCTCGCTCGCGCGCTGCCGCCGAATCTCGTCCTCATCCCAGTCTGCCGGTCCCTCATGATCGACTCCGTGATCGATCTCGATCTCCGGCGTCACAGGCACCGGTCCCTCGTAGGCTTCGGGATCGATCATCGTCAGCGTCACTTCCGCCATTCCCAGCGGCTTGCGTTCGCGCGTTCCCGCAAAAATCAGGTCCTGCATGTGCGAGCCGCGCAGGCTCTTCGCGCTCTGCTCGCCCAGCACCCAGCTCACTCCATCCAGAATGTTCGACTTCCCGCACCCGTTCGGCCCTACCACCACGGCGATCCCCGTGCCCGCCACCGTCACTTCCGTCCGGTCGCAAAAGCTCTTGAATCCGAGGATGTGAATCTTCTTTAGTTTCAGCATGTTTACTCCGGCCCGATCCGGCCCGCGCCAGAACCGACGGACCCGCCCAAAAAGATCTCTATGCGCTCGCCCACTGCCGCGCACAACGCTACCCACGCGGGCGATTCTGCCGCTTCACTTAAGACTCTACGGACGCGGAACCGCAGGGTCAACGCCGATCAAAGGCGCCAATGTGGATAAGAGGGCAGGAACCCGCGACCGCTCGCGATCTTCGATTGACAGTCCCTTTCAGCCCATTGAAACTCAAGGAACTGGCCTCAATCTTCTTCTGAACGGACCCGCCATGAAAACGTCTCTTCGCATCGTGTTCCTCGCCGCCCTCTTGCCATTCGGTTTTTCGTTAGCAGCCCAGCAGCAACCCTCTCCCCTCGCCCCATACATCAAGGAAGACTCCTCTGTGCTGGTGCTTGAGCACGTCACTCTCATCGACGGCACCGGCGCTGCGCCACAGTCGGATATGCGCATCGACATCGCGGGCAACAAAATCATTGCCGTTCAGCCGTCCAACCCGTCCATCCCCTATCCGCCCAGTGCAAAGATCCTCGATCTCACCGGCAAAACGGTCATCCCCGGTATCGTCGGCATGCACGAGCATCTGTTTTACCCGCTGCCCGAGCGCCCCGACGCAGGCAACGCGATCTATGGGGAAATGGCCGACAGCGCGGTGCGCCTCTATTTGGCCGGCGGAGTCACTACGGCGCGCACCGCCGGAAGTGTAGAACCCTACACCGACCTCGAGCTCAAGAAGCAAATTGACGCCGGGCTGATTCCCGGCCCAGAGCTCGACGTGACCGGCCCGTACCTCGAAGGCAAGGGCACATTCGCCCTGCAAATGCATCAACTAGCCGACGCCGATGACGCCGGGCGCACCGTCGACTACTGGGCTCAAGAAGGCGTCGCCTCCTTCAAGGCCTACAACTACATCACATCGGATGAACTCAAAATGGCCATCCGCCACGCGCATTTCCGCGGCCTCAAAATCACCGGTCATCTCTGCTCCATCGGATTCAAGGAAGCCGCCGACATGGGCATCGACAACCTTGAGCACGGAATCGTTGTCGACACGGAGTTCTATCCCGGCAAGCAACCCGACGTTTGCCCCGATGCAAAAGCCGCGGAGAAAGACCTCGTAACGAACGTTGACATGGCGGGGCCTGATGTTACAGCATTGATCCTCGATCTCGTCGCGCATCATGTCGCCGTCACATCCACGCTGGCGATCCTCGAGACATTCATTCCCAATCGCCCTCCTTTGGCATATGAGAACGCAGTACTGAAGGCTCTTACACCTGAAGCACAGACAAGTTATCTGGCGACGCGCGCGCGACTGGCCGAGCAAACCGCGAATCTCAACCCTTTGCAGCGAGGGGGCAATCCCGGGATGCTAAAAGTCGAAATGCAGTTTGAACGCGAATTCGTTTCCGCCGGCGGGCTGCTGATGGCGGGCTGCGATCCCACCGGCTACGGCGGCGTTGTCCCGGGCTTTGGCGATCAACGCAACATCGAACTACTCGTCGAAGCCGGTTTCACACCGGCCCAGGCAATCCAGATCGCCACCTTGAACGGGGCGAAGTACATGGGCAAGGATGCGACGATCGGATCGATTGCTCAAGGCAAATCAGCCGACTTGATTGTGCTCGGCGCAAATCCCGCGGAGAACATCGCGAACATCGAGAAGGTCGAAACCGTATTCAAAGACGGCGTGGGCTACGATCCCGCCAAGCTGATCCAGTCGGTCATCGGCTTGGTTGGTTTGCGGTAGCGCGTCTGGCCAGCGGCAGCCCGTCCGAGTTTGATCGCATCTCTTGAGCCGTGTAAGCCCGCACTGTTCCGGACTTAACCTCTGGCGCCCTGGCCCATTGATTTGCGGCCGCGCGCGGCTCCTATACTGAAGAGTTGGACAGATGTCTGCAATTGTCATAGGAGGAATCATGCCTAAGGAATCCAATTGCCCATTTTCGGGTAACATGCTCAAGCACACAACGGCAGGAGCCAAGAGCAACACCGATTGGTGGCCCAATCAGCCGAATCTGGGAATTCTGCATCAGCAGTCCTCACTCTCCAATCCCATGGGCGAGGAGTTCAACTACGCCAGGGAATTCAAGAGCCTCGATCTCGATGCCGTGATCAAGGACCTCACAGCCTTGATGACGGATTCTCAGGATTGGTGGCCGGCCGACTTCGGACACTACGGTCCGCTCTTCATCCGCATGGCATGGCACTCCGCGGGCACGTACCGCATCCACGATGGACGCGGCGGCGGCGGCCGCGGCTCGCAGCGGTTCGCGCCGCTCAACAGTTGGCCCGACAACGTCAACCTCGATAAAGCGCGCCGCCTGCTCTGGCCCATCAAGCAGAAGTATGGCCGCAAAATCTCCTGGGCGGACCTCATGATTCTCGCCGGCAACGTGGCTCTCGAGTCGATGGGCTTCAAGACCTTCGGCTTCGGCGGCGGCCGCGCCGACATTTGGGAGCCGGAGCAGGACGTCGATTGGGGCCCGGAGGCTAAATGGCTCGGCGACGAGCGCTACAGCGGCGACCGCGAGCTGGCGAACCCTCTGGCTGCTGTTCAAATGGGCCTGATCTACGTAAACCCCGAAGGCCCCAACGGCAATCCCGACCCCATCGCTGCCGCGCGCGACATCCGCGAAACCTTCTCCCGCATGGCGATGAACGACGAAGAGACGGTCGCTCTCATCGCCGGCGGTCACACCTTCGGCAAGACTCATGGCGCTGCCGATCCTTTGAAGTATGTCGGTCGCGAACCTGAGGGAGCCAGTATCGAAGAGCAAGGGCTGGGCTGGAAGAACAGCTTTGGCACCGGCAACGCCGGAGCCACCATCGGCAGCGGGCTTGAGGTCATCTGGACCACTACGCCAACCAGATGGAGCAATAATTTCTTCATCAACCTCTTCGGCTACGAATGGGAGCTAACCAAGAGCCCTGCGGGCGCGCACCAATGGAAGCCCAAGGGCAACGGGGGCGCGGGCACTGTTCCTGACGCGCACGATTCCTCCAAAACCCACACGCCCACAATGCTCACCACCGACCTCTCGCTGCGCTTCGACCCGGTCTACGAAAGAATCTCGCGCCGCTTCATGGAGCACCCGGACGAGTTTGCCGACGCCTTTGCCCGCGCCTGGTTCAAGCTCACGCACCGCGACATGGGTCCGCGCTCCCGCTACCTCGGCCCGCTGGTGCCAAAGGAAGAACTTATCTGGCAAGACCCGGTTCCGGCCATAAACCACCCGCTGATCGATGAGAAGGACGCGGAAACGCTCAAGCGAAAGATTTTGGAGTCAGGGCTGTCGATTGCGGAACTCGTAAGAACGGCCTGGGCGTCGGCCTCAACCTACCGCGGCAGCGACAAGCGCGGCGGCGCCAACGGTGCGCGTATTCGCCTCGCACCGCAAAAAGACTGGGAAGTCAACCAGCCTGCCGAGCTGGCCAAGGTGCTGGCGAAACTCGAAGCGATCCAGGAGGAGTTCAACGCTGGACAAAAGAACGGCAAGAAGGTCTCTCTCGCCGACCTGATTGTGTTGGCAGGTGACGCAGCCGTGGAAGCCGGCGCAAAGAAGGCCGGCCACACGGTGAAGATTCCGTTTTCGCCGGGCCGGACGGATGCGTCCGAGAAGCAGACCGATGCCGCATCGTTCGCAGTGCTCGAGCCGAAAGGCGACGGCTTCCGAAACTACGTCCACAAGGGACTCGAGAACTGTGCCGCCGAGTTGTTGCTCGACAAGGCGCAACTGCTCACCCTCACCGCTCCCGAGATGACGGTCCTTATCGGCGGTATGAGAGTTCTGGGCGCGAACTTCGGCCAGTCCCAGCTCGGCGTCTTCACCAAGCGTCCCGGCACGTTGACAAACGATTTCTTCGTCAATCTCCTCGACATGAACACCAGGTGGCAGAAGTCCGCGACGTCAGAGAGTATTTTGGAGGGGCGCGACCGGAAGAACGGCGAGGTGAGATGGACTGGTACGATCGTCGATCTGGTCTTCGGTTCGAACTCCCAGCTTCGTGCTCTCGCCGAGGTCTATGCGAGCAGCGATGCTGAGCAGGCGTTCGTCGGCGAATTTGTCGCCGCCTGGACCAAGGTGATGAATCTCGATCGCTTCGACCTCGCCTGACCTCGTTAGCGTGTTTCCGCACCGAAGGCTCGTCCGATTTGGATGGGCCTTCGCTTCTGCGTCGTCTTCGCATCGAGTGATAAAATCAATCAGTGCCGGGTCCTACGCGACGTAATCCCGCCAACCCC
>CAYYKV010000112.1:0-10055 GCA_964468605.1 uncultured Occallatibacter sp.
CGGACGGAAGCAAGCACATTACAAAATCTGTTGCGACAGAAGCCGCGCAGAAGCGTGTGCTGATGTACGACAAAGCCGGCGAGGAGCACTACAACCTGATCTCCGCGCTGCACAAGAGCGTGCGCAACTCCGACCCCGACGCGGCGCTTTATTGGCTAGGCCGCATGTTCGCCGGCGGCGAAGATCCGCTCTATCTCGCGCGCCGGATTGTGCGCATGGCCGTCGAAGACATCGGATTGGCCGCGCCCGAGGCGCTGCATCTGTGCCTTTCAGCGAAAGACACGTACGATTTTCTCGGCTCGCCCGAAGGCGACTTGGCGCTGGCAGAAGCGGTGGTCTACTTAGCGCTGGCGCCAAAGTCGAATGCGGTCTACACGGCTTTCGGCGCAGTGCAGGACGACATCGAGCACACGCGGCAGGAGCCGGTGCCGCTGCACCTGCGTAATGCGCCGACGAAATTGATGAAGGACCTGGGCTACGCCGAGGGCTACCGCTACGCGCACGAAGAAGAAGGCAAAGTTGCCGACATGGATTGCCTTCCGGAATCCTTGAAAGGTCGCAGCTATTACCACCCCACGCAGGAGGGGCGGGAAAAGCAGCTCGCTGCGCGAATGGATGAGATTCGGCGAATTCGCGCTGCCAAGCGCGGCTCGGACCAATGATCGTCAAGCCGGGTGCCCCAGGTCCCTCGCATTCGGGGACCAGGGATAGCACGCCCCTCACCCCGGCCGCCTTTCTTGTCCCCTTGTTCCCTTGGTCCCTGTTTCACTCCCACGGATTCACAACCGACTTCGCAATGTCCTCGAAGTGCTTCGTGTTGCGCGTGGCCAGGGTGGCGTGCGAGGCGAGCACGATGCCGCCGATCATCGTGTCGCGCTGCTCGCCGGGGCGTCCTCTCAACTTTCGCGAGGCCGCGAGAGCGGCCGCCTGCCGTGCGGCGGCTTGATCGAAACTGGCGATTCGATGCTGAACGACCTCGGCGAACCAGCGCTCAAGCCGCGCCTCGAGCGTAGCCTGTTTTCTCCCGGCGGGCATCGATAGCAGCCCGAAGCGAATCTCGTAAAGATTGATGGTAGTGATCCAGATGGATTGGAACGGCTGCTCGTCCAGCCAGCGCAATACTCGAGAATCCGGCGCGGGAAGCATGATCTCCGAAATAACGTTCGTGTCGAGCAGAACCATCACTTGAAATCCGGGATCTCCATGCGCATCCCCCGAATCTCCTTGATGGGCTCGTCGAGGTAGACTCCGCTTCCGCTGAAAAGCGCAACAGAAGCAGTACCAAATCCGACCTCCGGAGTCTCTTCTTCCTTAGATCCGTTCTTGAGAATTTCGCGAGCCTCGGCCTCCATGCTGCGGCCATTGCGCTTGGCGCGGCGCTGGATGCGGGCTTTCACCCGTTCGTCGACTTTGCGGATGAGAATCTGGGCCACGGCGCCCTCCACTGCTATCATGATAGCACAAGTGGAGAATTCCGTTTCTTCCTGAGCCTTCGCGCCCCTATTGCTTCGCTGCTCCACGCGGCAGCTTGGCCACGGCGTCTGTCACGATCCCCGGCGTAAGCACCTGCGGCAGGAGCTGCGGCGCGCTCTGGCCGGGCGTGTAAAGCGCGTAAACTGGAACGCCGCTCCGGCCGAGGTCCGTGAGAGCCTGCGTGATCGCGGGATCCTCGCGGGTCCAGTCGGCTCGAAACAACGCGACGTTGGCGCTTGCAAACGTCTGCGCAACCTCCGGCCGGTCGAGGGCAACGCGCTCGTTGACTTGACAGCTCAAACACCAGCTCGCGGTGAAATCGACGAAGACGGGTTGGCCTCCGGCGAGCGCGTGCTGAACCGCGTCGGCAGACCACGGCTGCCAGGCGGTCGGCGTAGCGGATTGCTGACCGCTAGCCGCCGACTTATACACGACAATTCCACTGCTTCGCGCGAAGTAAACGTCCATCCACACTGCGAACAGCACAACCAACGCCGCAACGAGAGTAGCCCAGCGCTTCGCTGGCCATCGACCGAGGAACCATCCGGCAATCGCCAACAAGAGAAAACTGCCAAGCAATGCGGCCAGCAGCGCAGATCCATATGCCGCGGCGATCAACCACGCCAGCCAAATCACGGTCCCGAAGATAGGAACCGAGATGGCCTGCTTCAGAATGTCCATCCACATGCCGGGCGTCGGCAGCAGCCGGGTCCATGCGGGCTGGAGCGTGAGCGCAACGTAAGGCGCGGCGAGTCCGAGAGCGAGCGCTGTGAAGACAGCGAAGGTCACGGCCGCGGGTTGCGCGAGCGCGTAGCCGATGGCCGCTCCCATAAACGGCGCAGTGCACGGCGTGGCGACGACAACCGCGAGAACGCCGGTAAAGAAGCTGCCCGCATAGCCTTGTTTCGCGGCAAGAGAACCTCCGGCGCTCGTCAGCGTGAGGCCAATTTCAAACTGGCCGGCGAGCGAGAGCCCGAGAAAGAACAGCAGCGCGGCCATCAACGAAAGGAAAACCGGCGACTGAAACTGAAAGCCCCAGCCAAGCGTGGCGCCGGCGGCGCGCAACACAAGTAGCAAGGCCACGAGCGCCCAGAACGAAACCAGAATGCCAGCCGTGTAAACAAAACCATGCGCGCGGAGCTTGTGCTTTTCTTCATTGCTGGAGTTCACCAGCGCCAGGCCTTTCAGGAAAAGCACAGGAAAGACGCAGGGCATGAGGTTGAGCAGCAGTCCGCCGAGGAAGGCCAGGCCAACGATGCGCGCGAGCGCCGCGAACGAAAACGCCGGCACCGCGACCGGCAGGGCCACGTTTCCCGGCGTCGCCGCAATCTCGTAGTTCCGCCCGCCACTCAGCTCAACCACGCCTTTCAACTGCGCGGGTGTTGCGGTTAGATTCGCGTCCTTCTTGAGATCGAGAAAGAATCCTTTCGGCGTGGGAGTGAGCGCCTGTGGCGCAGGATTGTCGACGATATTTTCGTCATCAGGAAAGAAAGCAGCTTGCGTTTCGCGCTGGCCTGTTGAGATGGCGAGGCGAAAGCCAGTTGCGGTCGGCTCGAAGATCACGCTGTCATTCGGCGGAAGCGATTCTGGAAGTCGGCCCACCAGGCGGTCGTAAATCCCTTTGTCCGGTGAAAGCTCCGCGACTTGCACAGGGGTACCCGGAATAACGCGATCCGCTTCAAGCTCCGCCTTGCCAGGTATGCAAACTTCGCGGCAAACGAGCCAGTTGACTTTCGCGCGCAGAACGGCCGGGCCCGGCTTGGCCGAGTTCGCCACATCGAGGCTGAACGGAAAGAGAACCTCGTTCTCGTATCCGAAGTCCATCAGGGGACCGAGAGGCAAGCGGCTTGGCGCCGGGAACTGCATCGCGCCGGCAGTGACGCCTCCGGGCAGAGTCCATTGAATCCGCGGAGGCTCGCCGGAGTCGCCCGCATTCTCCCAGTAGACATGCCACCCCGGCTCCAGTTTGAAATAGAGGCCCGCGTTGGAACTCGCGCCGCGATTGAGCTGCGCTGCGGGCACGATCAATTGAACATGCAGATGGGCCGCATCGGCGGAATTGGCTTGAGCATGCGCCGGCAACGCCGCGCCAACGATGAATGCCAATCCGAAGACGGGAGAGAAGAAGCGCACAGAAGGTTGAACCCCAATCTCTGAAACCTGACCCCTGAAACCTGTACCCTGTCTTTCGACTCAGTTTACCGGACAAGGGTCGCAGAATTGGCGGCGATTAACCGCGGATTATTGGGCCATCGCGGCGTGGCGGCGATAAATGCAGTCGTTCTGAACGCATTTGACGCCGGCCGCGCGCGCACGGGCAATGGCTTCATCGTGGATGACTTCGTCCTGCAGCCATAGATAAGGAATACCAAGGCGAATAACGTCGTCGACGATGGGCGGAACGTTTTCGGATGCGCGAAAGACGTCAACGAGGTCGATTCCCCTCCCCGCTTGGCCGGAGCTCGCCTCTTTAAGCGCGGCTGCCTGAGCGGCGTCGAGATCCGGATAGCAGGGCCCGCCCAGCACTTCCTTGAGCGCGGGATTGACCGGGTAGACCCGAAATCCAGATTCGGCAAGATAGCGGCCGATGTTGTGGCTCGCGCGCCAGGGCTTGTCGCTCATGCCGACAACGGCAATGGTCTTCGCATTGCGGAGCATCTCGTCGATGATTGCGGGGTCGTTAGCCATAAATCCACGGTTCGCAGTTCTTAGTTCAAACTTCGAAGCTCTCAGCGGTCAGAGCCCGGAAAGGCGAATTACTCGTCCAGATCATCGTCGGCGCCTGTCATCACCGCTGTCCCACGGCGCTTGGCGAGCAGGTATCCGCGCAGAAATGGCTCAAGATAGCCGTCGAGGACTTTGTCCACGTCGCCGACTTCGACTTTGGTGCGATGATCTTTGGCCATGCGGTAAGGCTGCAGGACGTAGGAACGAATCTGCGAGCCGAAGTTGATTTCGAGTTTGGAGTCCTCAAGTTTCTTGCTCACAGCCCGCTTCTTTTCAAGTTCGAACTCGTACAGCCGCGAGCGCAGCATCTTCATGGCCTTGTCGCGGTTCTTGTGCTGCGAGCGTTCGTTCTGGCACTGGACCACAATTCCTGTAGGGATGTGTGTAATACGAACGGCGGAGTCAGTCGTGTTCACGTGCTGGCCGCCTTTGCCGCCGGAGCGATACGTGTCGACGCGCAGGTCTTCGAGCTTCAGATCGACATGAATTGTTTCGTCGATCTCCGGCGAAACATAGACCGAGGCAAACGACGTGTGGCGGCGCTTGGCAGAGTCGAACGGCGAGATCCGAACGAGCCTGTGCACGCCGCTTTCGCCGGCGAGCTGGCCGAATGCGTACTCGCCAATGATGGTGAATGTGGCGGACTTGATGCCCGCCTCTTCGCCGGCCTGGTAGTCATTCATCTCGGTTTTGAAGCCCTGCTGCTCGGCCCAGCGCAGGTACATGCGCAACAGCATCTCGGCCCAGTCCTGGCTCTCGGTGCCGCCCGCTCCGGGATGAACCGTAACAATCGCATTAAGCGCGTCGGCCTCGCCCGAGAGCATGGTCCTCGCCTCGAGATCTTCGGCAAAAGCCCCCAGCTCCTTGATGCTCTTCTCCAGATCCAGCAGAACATCCTCGCCCTCGCGCGCCAGCTCGAAGTAGGCTTCAATGTCGCCTGTGCGGCGGACCAGCTCTTCGTCGTCGCGAACCAGCCCTTCAAGCCGCTTGCGATCGCGCATCAACGGCTTCGACGCTGCGGGATCGGACCACAACGCTGGATTGGCAAGTTTGGTTTCTATTTCGGAGAGTTCCCTGCGGATGCGGGCAGGGTCAAAGATACTCCCGCAGGTCGCGCACTTGGTTGCGCACGGGAGCGTAGGCGAATTCGAGATCGTTCAACGACATTGTGCTCTTAAGACCTGGCTTTGATTTCAGTTTTGGGACGCAGTCCGCGCTCGAACGACAAACCCAGAATGCCTAAAGACAGTATGGCACAGAGCCACGCGAAGACGTCGCCGTGAGCGGTATAGAAGGTGATGCCGTCGCGGAAGCCAAACTCCGCCGGCAGCGCGTCAACCTGGTGGCGGGGAACGCTCTGGCGCACGCGGCCGTAAGGGTCGATGGCGGCGGTGACGCCGGTGTTGGTGTCGCGCAGGAGCCAGCGGCGATTTTCGACGGCGCGCATGCGAGCCATGTTGAGGTGCTGCCAGGGTGCGCTGGTGTCGCCGTACCATCCATCGTCGCTGATGTTCACGAGCACTTCGGCGCCGTTGCGCGCGAGCTGGCGGACCTCGTCGGCGAAAACTGCCTCATAGCAGATGAAGACGCCGTAGCGATGACGTCCTCCGTTTTGCGTGTCGAGGAGGAAAACTTTGTGTTCGCTGCCCCGCGTAAACGACGAAACCCGGCCAGTGAGTTTGTGGGCAAAGGTCAGCAGGTTCTGGAAAGGGATGTATTCGCCGAAAGGGACGAGGTGGATTTTGTCGTAGCGGCCGGCCATCTGGCCGTTTGCGTCGACGATAAAGGCGGAGTTGTATTCGTGCCAGGCATTTTCCTGCTGCGAGAAATCGGAGCCGATGCCACCAACCACCAGCGCCGCGTCTGTAGTGAGAGCAATCGAGCGCATGGCCTGCTTGAAGCTGGGATCGTCTTCAATAAATGGCGCGGGCGATTCCGGCCACACGACGAGGTCCGGATGCGTGGGGTACGGCGGGCACATGATTTCGCCTGTTGGCGCGCCGGTTTGCGGAATTCCCGCGATATACGTTTTGCACTCTTCGCCGGCGAGGCGCGTGAATTCAGCGATATGGCGGTCCCACTCCGGGCCCCGCCAGTTGTTGCCTGCGCCCACATCGAGATTCGGCTGAATCAGAACGGCGGTCGCACTGGGGTCGGGAATCGGTGGCGGAACAAATACTCCTGCGAAACCGGAGACGAGCAGAACTGCGCCGCAAACGGCCCATGCCCAGCGGCCTGCGAGGCGGCTTTTGGAGCCGCGCTCGACCAGCAAAGCACCGGCGAGGAGCGCGTTCACTGCGACAAGAATGAAGGTAATGCCGTAGACGCCGGCAAACGGCGCGAGTTGGTTGACGAGGATGTTGTCGATTTGCGAGTAGCCGAGCTGATCCCAGGGAACGCTGGTGATGCGCGCGGCGGCGATGTCGAGGCCGGTCCAGAGAAATGGCGCAAACACGAGGGCCATGCGCACGGAGCCGGTGGCGCGGCGGACCAGCAGAACTCCAAGGCCGAAGAGGCCGAAATAGAGTCCGAGGACGAGGCTGAATCCAAGAGTGAGCAGTTCCGGCGCCAGGGGCGGCATGTCGCCGTAGTGCATCATGGTGTCGCGAATCCAGTAGCAGTTGCCCACGTACCAAAGGACGCCGCAAACGTAGGAGATGAAGAAAGCGCGGAGGAGCGGACGCCTGCGGCGGTGATTCGCTGCTGAGAGAAGACCCCAAAGCAGCGGTACCAGGGCAAACCACGCAAAGACGGAGCGCCACGGGGGCATTGGCCCGGCAAAAGGGAAGGGCAACTCGAGCAAGCCGGCAGAGAGTCCCGCAGCGGCCCACGGCCTCCAGTCCCGGGAAGAAGAAGACGAGTGCATACTGGGGCGAGTGTAAAACATTGAACTGGGTTAGAATCGACAACATGATCTTGGCGATCGCTGCGATTCGGCTGTTGGAAGCAATGTTTTTTCTCGGGATGATCGGGTCGGCCGTGGTGGTGCTGATCAGCTTCTTCGAGGACGGAAAAGAGCTTTTCGGCAAAGACTAGAATGCCCGCCAGTGGGCCGCTGACGCCGACACTCGTCCGGCGAACCAATCCCCCTTTGCACCAAATCAGGAATCTTCCCGTTGCCTTCCTTTTGAAACAGCATATGTGTTTGAAATCATGGACTTGATTCCTGGCTCGCGATGGCAGAAGTGCGCGCGCCGAAGTGGCGTGAATAATAGAATCTTCATTTTTCGTTGACACTGCTTTGATTGAAAATTAGACTCAGCGCAGAGCGGTGGTTTCGCTCAAAGGATTCTAACCACCGGCTGCGCCTCGCCGGACCCTTAGCGATGGCCTCAAACCGAACGACCGTAGCTCCCCCGAACGACCGCGTGAGGCTGATCGTCGCCTCCTCGGTGATGCTCACTTTCATCTCCTTCTGGCGCGCGGCGGCCATCGTTCTCAATGACCTGGGCTCCTCCGCTTTCTACGCCGGCGGCATCGCCGAACAGGCGGTCGGAGCCGCAGCTCCCTGGTTCATTCTCGGCATCATGCTGTTCAGCTTCGCGGTCCGCGCGGTCTACGTCGAGAGCTGTTCGATGTTCACCCGCGGCGGCGTTTACCGCGTGGTGAAAGAGGCACTCGGAGGCGGATTCGCCAAGCTCAGCGTCTCCGCGCTGATGTTCGACTACATTCTTACCGGGCCGATCTCCGGCGTGTCCGCCGGCCAATACATCACCGGTCTGGTCAACGAGCTGTTGACGGTGGCCAACCAAAGCCATTGGCTGCCCCCCGCCCTGATAAGCGCAAGCGGTCAACCCATCCAGTTCAACATGGATTACACGTCGGCGCTGCTTGGCGCGGTGGTGACGATCTACTACTGGTGGCAGAACATCAAGGGGATCGAAGAGTCCAGCGACAAGGCGCTGCGTGTCATGCAGATCACCACGGTGATGGTGGTCGTTCTGTTCATCTGGGGCACGTACACAGTTTGGCTGCGCGGCGCGCAGCTGCCTCCATCGCCCATCCCGTCTCACCTCCATTTTAGTGATGATGCACTCGGCTTTCTGCGAGGAAAGGGATTGCCGATCTTCGGGTTCTTCGGCATCCTGATGGCGTTCGGCCACTCCATTCTGGCCATGAGCGGCGAGGAGAGCTTGGCGCAGGTCAACCGCGAGATTGCGCATCCCAAGCTCAAGAATCTCAAGCGGGCGGCGATCGTCATCGCCATCTATAGCCTGATCTTCACCGGCGGCGGCACGCTGTTGGCTTCCATGCTGATCCCCAACGGCCCGCGAACGACCCTTTACCAGGACAACCTGATCGCCGGCCTCGCCATGTATATGGCAGGACCGATGTTTTGGCGCATCGCCTTCCGCATCTTCGTTGTGGTGGTCGGATTTCTCATTCTTTCCGGCGCCATCAATACGTCGATCATCGGCTCGACGGGCGTATTGATGCGCGTCGCCGAAGATGGCGTTCTGACCGACTGGTTCCGCAAGCCGCACGCGCGTTTCGGCACCAGCTATCGCATCGTCAACCTGGTCTTCGTCCTGCAAATGTTCACGATTATCGTGAGCCGCGGCAACATCATCATGCTGGGCGAGGCGTATGCCTTCGGCGTTATCTGGTCATTTACCTTCAATGGCTTGTCGATGCTGGTGCTGCGCTGGAAGTATCACGGCGAACGCGGATGGAAGGTTCCACCGAATATCCGCATCGGCAAGACCGAGATTCCGCTGGGCCTGCTGTCGGTCTTCATGGTGCTGCTGTCTGTGGCCACGGTAAACCTGTTCACCAAGTCGGTAGCCACCATCAGCGGCATCTTGTTTTCCATCGCGTTCTTCGTCATCTTCACCATTTCAGAGCGCGTGAACCTGCGCAGGCACGAACTGACTGCGCGGCAGATGAAGGACCACTTCCAGCTTGAGCACCAGGAGACGATCAGCCGCGAGTCCACCGCCATCCGCCCTGGCGGCGTGATCGTGACCATGCGCGACGAGGCCAATCCGCTGGCGTTGAAATGGACCCTGGGGCGGACGAGCACGGTGGACCGGGACGTGGTGGTGGTGAGCGTGCGCCTCATGGGCGTGGGCGGCCCGGAGTATTTGAGCGCCGAGCAGCAGAGCTTTAGCGAGCACGAGCAGATGCTCTTCACCAAGGCGGTTTCGGTAGCGGAGAGTTTCGGCAAGAGAGTTTCCCTGTTGGTGGTGCCGGCGGGCGATGTCTTTGCCGCGCTGGTTCAGACGGCGAATTCGCTCGAGGTCGAGTCGGTGGTTGCCGGGCAATCCAGTTCAATGACAGCCGAGGACCAGGCGTTCCACATGGGTCAGGCCTGGGAGGCGCTGCCCGAGCCGAAAAGACAGTTCAACTTCTACGTGATCGGCGCATCCGGCGAGACCAAGGTGTTCTACATCGGTCCGCATGCGCCAGCGCTTGGCCCCGAAGACGTGGAGCTCGTCCACCGTTTATGGCTCAATATGCGACGCGATCCCCTGGCGGCGGATCTGCATCACAGCGACATCATCACCTACGCATTGACGCGTCTGGCCAGCCACTATGCGCGGGAGAAGCAGGAGATCCTGCGCGACCTGCGCAATTGCAGTGCCGGCAAATCGCGCGTTCCCATGAAGCTCGGCATGCAAGACTCGCACGGTCCGGACGAGATCGTGCAATCGCCTCGCGCGATCAAGCAAACACGCGACCAGTAGAACTGTTCACCGTCCACCGTCCACCGTTCACCGCCCACCGTTCACCGCCCACCGTCCACCGTCCACGCTAAACGGAGACTTCATCTCCGGGCTTCCAGTGCACAACTTTAACTCCGGGCGCGACCAAAGCCGCCAGCTCCGCCGGCGTGCCCTTGAGCGGAGGAAAAG
>CAYYKV010000113.1:0-9965 GCA_964468605.1 uncultured Occallatibacter sp.
CGATCGTCGTGCATCTGGAGCTTTTGAAATCGAAGCTGGGCGAATCGAACGGACCTGCCACCAGGCACCTGGAAGTGATCGACGCGGAGATACGGCGGCTGGACCGCGTGGTGCAGACGCTTGTCGACTTCGCGCGACCGGTAGAAGTGCAGCTGCGGGAGCAGGACCTTCGCCCGGTGATCGGCGACGTGCTGGCGCTGGCTGCGGACGAGCTGACGATGCGCCGGGTCACATTGGTCAGCCGCATACCGGCGGAGCCGCTCATCGCCAATGTGGATGCCGACTTGCTGAAGCAGGCGGCGCTGAACGTGATCCAGAATGGCGCACAGGCCATGCCGGATGGCGGGCGGCTGGAAGTGACCCTCGAAGAAGACAGGGATTACGGCGGAAATCAGGCCCAGCAAGGGCAGCCGAATGGAGCGGCCGGCGGAAGCGCGCATGCGGCAACGTATTCGGCGGTGCTTCGCGTTGCCGATGAGGGCATCGGAATTCCTGACGAAATCCGGGACAAGATCTTCGATCTGTACTTTACGACAAAGATCGGGGGCAGTGGCATCGGGCTGGCAATGACCTATCGCATCCTGCAGCTCCACCACGGGAGTGTCGAAGTACAATCGAGGCAAGGCCGGGGCACGGAATTCAGGCTGCGAATTCCACTTACCGCCGCGGAACGGGGACGCCGGAATCTACAGCCGGCGGCTGTTGAAGTCGAAAAGGGGATGGGGGAATGAAGTCACCTGCCAAGTGTGCTGCGTGGCTGCTGCCGCTCTTGCTGGCCGGCTGCTTCCACATGCCCTTTCACAAGGGTCAGCCGGCACAGCCGATGTTGGCGCCGCCCATCGAACCTTCCGTGCCCCTTGAACTCGCCTTCGTCGAGTTGCCGCCTGCAATGAGATTGATCCCGGGCAAGCCTCTTTACAACATGAGGGTCCACGACGAAACGGTGAAACCGCTGATCCGCCACAGGCGGCCGGCAAGTCCAACAGAGATTGTGCCTCCTTCTGAAGAGGCCGGAACCCCGAGCCCCGAGGTCAGCGCCATTGGTCAACTTTCTACTGGCGACCCTGTGAGCTATCGACAGCAGACAGAGCAATCGATCGCGTCCATTGAGCGCGAGCTCAACGGCATCAATCGTCCGTTGAGCGACTCCAACCAAAAGACTGCCGACCAGATTCGGGAGTTCCTGAAGCAAGCCAGGGCGGCACTGGCATCGGGCGACGTGGATGGCGCGCGCACCCTGGCGGCCAAGGCTCAGGTCCTGCTGGCCGCGCTGACTCAATAGAGCGCGCTGGATTGGCATCTCTACAACTCGCCCCAACTCAGCTTGCCGCGCAACACATCGAAGAAGCCGCCGTCGCCAAGGCGGACAAGCTTGACCGTGTGATTCGAACGGCAGCACCGCACTTCGTCGCCGCGTTGAAGCTCCACGCCCTGCTGGCCGTCAATGGTGAGCAGCGCGACATTGGGAACGCCCTCGACGCGCACCATGAGCGAAGCGCTGCCAGGCACGACGATGGGCCTCAACGTGAGCAAGTGGGGGCAGATCGGCGTCACCACCATTGCGTCCACGTCGGGCGTAAGAATGGGGCCGTTTGCGGCCAGTGTATAAGCGGTTGAACCCGTTGGAGTGGAAACGATGACGCCGTCGGCGCGGAAGCGGGCCACGCTCCTCCCGTCGAGTTCCACTGCGAATTCGCCCATGCGGGCAATGTCACCCTTGGAGACGACAATTTCGTTCAGCGCTTCGAAGCTGGAGCTCTCCACCCCCGCACGCCACAGAACCGCATGCAGCATGGCGCGCTCGTCGAGGCTATGGCAGCCGGAGCACCAGTTCTCGAGAGTGGCATAGAGGTCGGCGAGGCGCACTTCAGTAAGGAAGCCGAGAAATCCGAGATTCACGCTGAGGATGGGTGTGCCGACGGTCGCAAAAATGCGCGCCGCGGCAAGCAAAGTGCCATCGCCGCCCAAAACAATGACCAGACCCGGCGAATGCGAAGGCAACTCCGCGCGACTTACGCTGTGCGCGACGTCGGTATAGGCGCCGCCTTCGGCGTCCAGAATGACGTCGTAATTGTGCCTGCGCAACCACGCGATCAGGTCCGGCAAGAGCCGCCTGAGCTCTTCCCGGTTGGGCTTCGAAACAATGGCCACCGTGGTCATGCGTCCAAGTGTAATGGACTCGCTCTGCGCGGGCCAATCTCTCGGCGTGCGGAACCGCGCAACTTGAAAATTGCAGCCTGCCCGGAGATTCTAACCGGAAATCTTGCTGACATTCTCGGCCATCTGTTTGTATAGTGGCTCGATACCGGAATTTGAGGCCATTCGCCGGCCTTGGGTCCCGTCTGGCGCTACCAGGGCTTGATTGAACCTCCCTATTCAGGAAGCAACGGGAAAGGAAAGCTGCGATGGAATGGTATTTGATGGTCTGGAGGAAGTACGCCCAATTCGATGGCCGTTCGCGACGCAAGGAATACTGGATGTTTACGCTCTTCAACCTGTTGGCGATCTTCGCGCTGGCTGCGGCTGCAATTGCAGTCGGGGTAATGCTCACAACCACAGGAAGAGTGTCCTCGGAAAACACCGTGCCTTTTCTTTTTATTCCGATCGGGATTTATGCATTGGCTGCCCTCATTCCCAGTATTTCCGCGGCCACGCGCCGCTTTCACGACATTGGCAAGAGCGGCTGGATGCTCTTGTTGCTGTGTGTGCTCGGTATCATCCCCTTCGTAGGAATCATCTGCTCCATCATCCAGATCGTTTTCTTGTGCCAGGACAGCCAGCCGGGGGCCAATCAGTACGGACCCAATCCGAAGTATCCCGAGCAGGGAGCAATGATGTATGCCGCGAATGCCGGCTTCATCCCGACTGGGATCGGAACGCAACCGCAACAGATGGCGGTCCAGAATAACGTTGGATTTTGCACGACATGTGGCGCAAAGTTAACCGACGGATCTCCATTTTGCGGGAATTGCGGCACACGTCTTTATTGACGTTGGGCGTAGCCTTCCCCCCGTTGGCAGTGGCCTTGGAACAGCGTTCTTCAAAGTAATCCTGACTCAGGCCCGCCGTGCGTAGATGAGAAACTCACGGTTGCCCTTGGCTCCGGTAATCGGCGACGGAATGGTTCCGGCTACGCTCCAGCCGAGAGAGCGGACACACTCAGCGACTCTGTCGATGGCCCTCTGGTGCGCCTCGGGATCACGCACAATTCCCCCTTTGCCGACATGTTCTCGGCCCGCCTCAAATTGGGGCTTGACCAGAACGACCGCCTCGACGAGCGAGGGGGCGGCGGCAAACACAGCCGGGAGCACAAGAGTCGCCGAGATAAAGGAAACGTCGACGACGAGAAGCGTTGCTTTCTGGTCCTGGTTGAGTATCCCCAATGATCCAGGCTTAAGGAGGCGAGCGTTGGTGCGCTCGAGCAGGCTGACGCGCGGGTCGTTGCGCAGCTTCATGTGGATTTGGCCGAAGCCGGTGTCAATCGCCGTGACATGCGCCGCCCCGTGCTGCAAAAGGCAGTCCGTGAATCCTCCGGTCGATGCGCCAACGTCGAGGCAGGCGCCTCCGGTGACGCCGATTTGCCAGTGTTCCAGAGCAGCTGCCAGTTTTAATCCGCCGCGACTGACATACGGAAGGTCATCGCCCAGGAGCCGGATGGGAGAGTCAATCGGAATTGATGTGCCGGGCTTGTCGACCTTTTGCTCGCGCACCATCACCCGCCCGGCAAGGATCAGCGATCGAGCGCGCTCGCGGCTGGCGGCAAGGCCACGCTCAACAAGTAACTGGTCGAGGCGTGTCTTTCCCGGGCGCTCATTCGAAACGCTCGCTTTTGCACCTTTCACCATCAACGAAACAGTTCCCCAATAGGTCGAAGGGCTATTCCCACAGGAGGAATAGCCCTTCAGACGATTGCTCGGCTCCGTTTACCATTCACGCTACAGAGTGGGAACGGCCTGGCAATTCGCGAGCGTGTAGTTTGCTCCGTACTCAGCCACCATCTCCGACGGCGAAAGGTTGCAGGGCTGGCCATAACCGGGAACACGGCTGCTGTAGTTGTTATTGCCGCTTGAGCCGGTCTGGGTGGTGGTGCGCATATCTACCGGCGTGCCCTCCAGCAGAACCGTGGTGTCGATCAGGTCAGTGACGGTTGGGCTCGATTCAATAATGGTGATAAAGGGATTGTCCGGCGAAGCCACGTAGATCTTGGAGAACTCGGAGTTCTGCGTGTTGAGCACGGTGCGCGGATGACCGACGACGGTAATGGTTTTTTCCACCGTATATGTGTAAAGGTTCACGACGGTTACCGTGCCATTACCTGAACCACTGTCGTCGTTCTGATTGGCGGTGTAGGCCTTGCTGCCGTCGGCGAGAACGGTGACGCTGGCCGGGTTGGGAGTGGCAGTGTTGCCCACCTTAATTGTGGTCACGGCGCCGAAGCCGCCCGTGATGGCCCCGCAGTTGGCGTAGCTCGTGACCCCGCCGACAGTACAGCTGGGATTCGAATAGGTATTCGAGTCGTTGCCGAATTCATCCAGCGGAATGTTGACCACGCTGACGGTCCCACCGTCATAGTTGGCGACGACAAGTTGTTGGGTTGCCTGATTGTATTCGGCCTCAATCGGTCCGGATCCGGCGGGAAGTTGAATGGTGGGATGGCAAGTGATCCATTGCCCACTCTGGTTCTGAAAGGGCGTGCACGCATCGGGCGTATTGTTCTTGGTGTCGATGACAGTGATCGTGTCGTCTCCGCGGTTGAGGACGAATAGGCGCTGAAGGTTTGGAGTTTGCACCGCGTACACGGGACATTTACCGACCGGAATGGCAGGATCGGTAGTGTCGCTGGAGATCTCAATCGGCGTAGCCACACCCGTCGGAGCCGTTGTGGGCGAGAGATTGCAGGTCAACGGCGCTGTATCCGGGATATCCTGGCTGACCACATATTCGCGTTCGCCGGTAGTACTCGGCGCTCCGGCGACGAGCACGGGCATGGTGGCTGGGCTCCCCGACGTGGCCACCGGAATGGCGAGTTTGAATGCCTGGGGCGATCCGGCAAAGAGGTCTACCACGTCGCCGTTGAGATCGGCGGCCCAAAGTCCGTTGGAAGGCGAGAGCAGGTTGACCGGCTGCGCGGTGGGAGGCAGCGTGGATTCCGATACGTTCTTCGCCTGCAGGCTGGGGGAAATAGCGAAATTGGAGAGTGTGCCGTCGCTGTTGACGGTGTAGCCCGTAGCGCCAACTTCATCGATCGTGAAAACTCTAGGCCCGGGACCGATTTGCGCCTCGGTCAGGATCGAGTCACCGGAATAATCAATGATGGTGACCACCCCGGGGGTTGAGGCGCCAGTGGTCGAAACCACAACCGTATACGAAGTGGGTTGCGCCGGCGGGCCACTCGTGGCGATCGGCGTGACCACCGGCCTGTAATTATCGCCACAGCCGCCAAGAAGAGCTGCCAATGCGAGTGCGGCCGATGCCTGCGCGAAGTGCACACGCGCCGGGCATGACTTCATAGCAAAAAGCCTCATTCGAAAACTTCCCTGCTTCCTTGGTGATTGTAAATCAAGCGGGCGGGCTCGCCGGATCACCCTGACTCTCTGCGGTAAGCGACGCAGTCCGCAGAAATTGGTCAACTCAGACCCAGGCCCTGTTAACACCACCCGGAGTGGACGGAGCTTTCTTGGGTGGGATTCTCAGGCTACGATGGGGCGTGGCTCAGGAAAAGCTGGAGTGGCAATCGAAGATCGTGTTGCTGGCGGTGCTGCCGTTCGCGGGCACCGATGTCCTGCTTGCGTGCTTCGCCTGGGCATCGGAATCCGTTGCCGTGGTGGTTTGGGTAATCGGGTTGAGCGCCTTGCTTGGGCTGATCGTGTGGAAGCTGCGAGCGGCCACGCCGGCAGCGGCGGCGACTGGAGCAGTGATCACGGCAAGCCTGATGTTCTCGACCGGCGAGTTTCCGTACAAACCCTGGCACACAGCGTTGATTCCAGTGCTGGCGGTGTCGGTACTGGCTTTCGTCGCCACGCGGGTTGGACGAGCCAGGAAGGAACGACTGGGAACGGCAGAGGCGCGGCGGGGACGATCTGCCTCCCAGGTTGTGGCGAATCTCGGCATCGCGGCGCTGGTTGCCAGCGATCCAGTCATCGTCTGGTTGCTGGACAGCCGCTGGCTTCCACGCCCAGCCCACGCGGGAGCTCTGCTACTGGCCATGCCTTTGGCGGCGCTGGCTGAGGCCGCGGCAGACACTGTTTCATCAGAGATCGGGCAGGTGCTGAGCGGCATGCCGCGGATGATTACTACATTGCGGGCTGTTGAACCGGGCACTGACGGTGCTGTGAGCGTCGCCGGAACACTAGCCGGGTTGATTGCAGCGGCCATCGTGGCAGGCGCAGGAACCTGGGCGTTGCGCGGTGATTGGACTCTCTTCAAGCTGAGCTGCGCCGCTGCGGTATTCGGGCTTCTTTTCGACAGCCTGCTGGGGGCAACGCTGGAGAAGCGCGGCTGGCTCAACAACGACGCAGTGAACTTTCTGTCGACGGCGAACGCCGCGGCGTTTGCGCTTCTTTTGCTCGCGTACCTGCCTCGTCCGGGAGTCGGGTAGAGAACCACTTTGTCACTGGTCCGCCGGCAATTTGATTTGCTGACTCGCTAACCCGCCAACACGCGCGCAGCATGGCCAACTTGCCAGGTGGCCGACTCCGCCGGCACCGCTAACCCCGCCAACTCCGCTGCTTCAATGCAAATGGAGCCGCCACAAGGTATAGCTGAGGATCTCGTGGCCGATTCGTTCGGTCTCGAGCGTCCGGTCTTCGACGGCCGGACGCGGGCGCGGCGAAGTGAGCACGTCAAGTCCCTCGGCGGCGCAGATGGCATGAATGCGGAACATGTGAGTGTCGTCGCTGACGACAACCAGTCGGTGCAGCCCGTTGACGCGGGCGATGACGGCAATGCGGCGGGCTGACTCCTCAGTGTTGCGGCTTTCGGTTTCAGCGATGATGGCCTGCTCCGGAACACCCTTGTCGATCAGATATCCCTCACCAACGGAGCCCTCGGTAAACTGATCGCCGCCCGGACCGCCGAGGGTGATGATCAGCGGGGCAATGCCGCGATGGTAGAGCTCGAGCGCGTGGTCGAGTCGTGCGCGGTAGACGGGCGAAGGACGGCCGTCGTACTCTGCCGCGCCAAGAACCCCGATGGCGTCGGCGGGTGCGGCTTGGTCCTGGTTCGCGTAGGTCTCAATCTGCACGTAGACCCAATGGCACCATCCGATAGCCGCGGCCAGCAGGCAGAGGACAAAAAAAAGTGCGACGCGGAGGACCCAATTTCGGTGCTTCATCTTGGATTCGCGCCCCATGCGCATCATCTTATCGCTGCAGGGTCATCACAATTTCGTGAGTTGGAATGGCGCCTTCGCGCAGAATCTCCCATCGCCCGGGGCCGAGGGTGAGATCGACGATGGTGGTTGGCTGCGCTCGACCTGTCGGACCACCATCGACAATCAGCGGAATGCGCTCGCCGATTTGGTCACGAACGCAGCCGGCATTGGTACATTCCGAAGCGCCTTGCAGGTTGGCCGAAGTGGCTGTGATGGGCAGGCCGAAACGCTCCACCACTGCACGGGGAATGGCGGCATCGGGCACGCGCAGAGCGACGTTGCCCGTGTTGGCTGTGGAGCGCAAAGGCAGCTTGGTTCCGGCGCGAACGATGATCGTCAACGGGCCGGGCCAGAAACGGTCCGCGAGCTTGTCGAGCTGCGGATCGGTGTCGCGCGCCAGCTCGTAAGCCTGGGACAAGCCGGCGATGAGCAGTGAGAGCGGCTTGTGCTTCTGGCGAGTCTTGATCTGGTAAATCTGCTCGACAGCGAAGAGGTTCACCGGGTCCACGGCCAGGCCGTAGAAGGTGTCGGTTGGCAGAGCGATGACACCCCCTTTGCGCAGGCAGGAGACGATGTAATCGATCCGGTCCGGTTGGGGTTCATCGGGATGGACGCGCAATATCTCCGCGGACAATGAGACCTACCTCGGTTCCCGAATAAAGAAGAGGCTACAAAATCGGAAGCTATCACAGCACTAGCCGCGGTGCAAGTTGCGCTACGAGCTTTTAGCCTCTAGCTTCTAGCTGCTAGCCGCTCCTTTGGCGTGGTTTGTGGCGCGCGTTCGTTTGAAAAGTGCGATTGCACCGCACCTCACTCCGATACGCACGACGGGCTAGAAGCTAGTAGGTAGAAGCTAGTAGGTAGAAGCGAGTAGCTTGAAGCTAGTAGCTGATCTTAGAATCGGCTTGAGCACTGAGGGGAACTCGATCGATGCCGGTTCGCGTGGTGGAAAGCAATCAGAATGCGCGTTTGAAAGAGCTGCGAAAGGCGCTTAGCGCGCCGGGCCGCGGGGCTCAAGCGCTCGTGGGCGGCGCCGGCGGCCTGGTGGGTATCGAAGGACCAAAACTGCTCGCGGAAGCGATGCGCGCGGGCTTGCGCGTCCGCACGATTTTTGTCGCCCAAGGTTCTGATCGAGTATCGGAGCGGCTTCTCGATAAGCTTCAGGTTGGTCGGGACGTCGAGATTCTCGAACTACCAAAGAAGCTGCTCGACCAGGCGCTGGCGACCGAAACGCCGCAATCGATTGCAGCGCTTGTTGAGCCGCCGAATTGGTCGTGGTCGCATGTTCTCAATCAAAACCAAACCAAAACGCTGATTGTGGTGCTGGCGGCAGTACAGGATCCGGGAAATCTCGGTACGATTCTGCGCTCCGCAGAGGCCTTCGGCGCGACCGGCGTCGTGAGCCTGCCGGGAACCGTGAGCGCGTGGAATGCGAAAGCGGTACGCGCATCCGCAGGGAGCGTGTTTCGAGTGCCGCTGCTCGCAACGAGCGTCGAGGATTGCTTTGCGCGACTGCGCGAGGCGGGCGTGAAGGTGCTTGCGTCGACGGCACGAGGAACGAAGTCAGCAGATCTCGCGGAGTTGCGCGGCCCGGTTGCGCTCGTCATCGGCAACGAGGGAAACGGAGTGCCGGACGTGATCGTGCGCAAGGCCGATGGCACGATCGCAATTCCCTGTCCCGGCCCGGTGGAGAGCCTGAACGCCGCTGTCGCAGCCAGCGTGTTGCTGTATGAAGCGTCGCGGCAGCGGTCAACTCACCCGACCAAGCCTTTCGGAAACCCACAACACCCCTCCAAGAGCCTGCCCCACGCAGTGGCGGAACGAGGAGCGCGGCGATGAGCTTGTTCGATGATTTGCCTGCTCACGAGCCACAACTCTCCTCCAAAGAGTCAAACCGTGTAACGGGCGTGCCGCTGGCGGAGCGGATGCGGCCGCGCAGCCTCGATGAATTGCTGGGCCAGGAGCATCTTGTCGGCCCGGGAAAGCCTCTGCGCGTGCAAATCGAACGCGATGATGCCAGCTCGATGATCTTCTGGGGTCCGCCGGGTGTAGGCAAAACCACGCTCGCCAAAATCATTGCCGAGACAACCAAGGCCAGCTTCATTGAGTTCTCCGCGGTCACCGCCGGCATCAAGGAGATCAAGCAGGTGATGGTCACGGCGGCCAAGGCCTCGCAACTGCATTCGCGCACCATTCTTTTTGTCGACGAGATTCACCGTTTCAACAAGGCGCAGCAGGATGCGTTTCTGCCCTACGTGGAGCGTGGCACGATCCGGCTGATCGGCGCGACCACGGAGAATCCTTCCTTCGAAATTATTTCGGCGCTGCTCTCGCGCTGCCGCGTGTATGTGCTCGAGCCGCTTAAGGACGACCAGATCGTGACTCTGCTGCGGCGTGCGCTGGCCGACAAGGAGCGCGGGTTGGGCGCTCTCGGTCTTACTGCCGACGACGATGCGCTCGAATTGATTGCCGGCTATTCGAGCGGCGACTGCCGCAACGCGTACAACACGCTGGAAGTGGCGGCGCAGTTGGCCGTCGCGGACGGAAGCAAGCACATTACAAAATCTGTTGCGACAGAAGCCGCGCAGAAGCG
>CAYYKV010000114.1:0-9892 GCA_964468605.1 uncultured Occallatibacter sp.
GCTTGCTGGACATGCGTAACAACTTCGCTGACGTTGCCGGGAATGCTCCCATCGTCGTTTTCGTTGTCCATTCGCGTGCCCTTGTGGTTCATGCGGATCATGGCGATTTCGAGCCACTTTGTGGCGGGCACCTGGCGCAACGCAGGCAGTCCATGTACTGAAGCGCCGTGAGTTCTGATCGTCTGGTGCGTCTGCGCTTCCAGAATTGCGTCTTGCCAGCGCCCGGTATCGGACGGCCAAGTACCGGAGTGCTGCCAATGGAGCAGCATAATGTCGAAGTAATCGGTCTGCGAAATGCTGCGAAGCTCATCGAGTTTCTTTAGCGGATCGCCTTCATCTTCAGTCGTCACCTTGGACATCAACTGATAGCTGTCGCGAGGAAACGGCTTGAGCGCTTCGCCGAGCATCGCCGGCGTGGTATAGGACTCCGATGTTTCGAAGAAGCGGATTCCGCGCTCATAGGCATACGCAATGAGCCTGCTGAATTCCTTTTGCCCTAGCGCGGACTGCACGTGGCCGTTGTTGCTGCCTGTTCCAAAGGCGAGGCGCGTGACTTTCACGCCCGACTTACCCAGCGTGACCAAACTCGAAGCGGTCGCACGCTCGGCATGCAGAGAAAGGCTGCCCACGCTCGCGATGGCGCCGGCTGCAACGCCTGTCTTGAGGAAATCTCGTCTGGAAATCGGCATCATAATTTTGCCCTCCGCCCTTCAAAAAAGGGAGTAGACCAGTTGGCCGAATGGTAACACAGGTCCGGAGCGGACGGATCAACGTCAGCCGGATCGCATTCCAACAATTCCATTTCATCCATTTATTCTTCGCACTTTGCAACTTCGACGGGCTTTGCCTTTGGACGCATACTCGTGATCGCGACAACACTGGCCAGGACGAATAATCCGCCGACAACCGTGCGGACGCCCACCGGCTCACCGCCCAGCCAATAGCCCAAAATGACGGCCACCACGGGATTGACGTAGGCATACGTTCCCACCTTCGTCGGCGATTCGTGGTGGAGTAGCCAAACGTATGCCGTGAATCCCGCAATGGAGCCGGCGAAGACGAGGTAAAGCAAGGCGACCCACGCGGAACCGGAGACAGCAGACAGATGAAGCCCGCGACCTTCGCCCCGCAAAGCAGCGACTATAGCCAGCATGATTCCGCCGGCGAGCATCTGCGCGCCCGAACTCATGACTTTGGACGAGGGAAGCGGCAACTTGCGCGACAGCGCGGACGCCACCGACCAGCCGATTGCTCCGATGATAAGCGCGAGAGCTCCGGCTTTGTCGATCGCGGCGCCGCCGAGATTGCCGAGCAGGTGCGACGGGCTCACGAGCACTGCGACGCCGGCAATTCCCGCAAGAAGCGCCACCACCAGCCGAAGTGTGAGCTTCTGGGTTCGCAGAATCAGAATCTCGGACAATGCCATGAACCCGGGAATGGTGGCCAGGATGACGGCGGCAATGCCGGATGGAACGCGCTGTTCCGCCCAGAAGAGAAGGCCGTAGTCGACGACGAAGATGAGAAACGCAAGCAGGAATGCAGATAGCCATTGTCGCGCGGTTGGTCCGCGCTCGCGGTGTGCGAGAGCCCAAAGATAAACCAGCAGGCCAGCCGCCAGGAACCGCATGGCACAGAAGAGAAACGGCGGGAGCTCACTGACACCAACGCGGATCGCGAAGAAGGTCGATCCCCAAACGAAATAGATAATCGCAAACGCCAGGAGGATCTTCCATCGCGCGGGTTTTGCGGCAGTTTCCATCGCATCCTCCTTGATATGATTTCGCCCGCGGCCATCCTCTTTCATTACCAACTGTGCAGCCACTCCGCGTCGCGACCGATGCGCACGGGTGCATGGAAGAGCTCGCTCAGGCGCGATTCGGTCAGCAGCTCCTCGCGCGGGCCGTCGGCGACGATGCGGCCTCCGCGCATGAGAATGATGCGCTCGATCTCCGGCAGAATGTCGCCGAGATGGTGAGTCACCATCACCAAGCCAGTGCCTTCGCGCGCAAGACGGCGCAGCGTTTCGCGCAACTCGCGCTGAGCAGCCAGGTCGAGCGCGTTGGAAGGCTCGTCGAGAAGGAGCTGCCGCGGGCGATGGACGAGGGCGCGCGCTATGAGGATGCGGCGCTTTTCTCCGGCCGACATGGCGCCGACGAGTTGCGCCGAGAGATGCGTCGCTTCTATTCGGGCTAAAGCTTCACGTGCCCGCTCGCGCATTTCCTCGGTTACGTGCAGATTGGGCCAGAGAGTGGAGGCCGAAAAGAAGCCTGCGATCACTGCGTCGAGGCCGGACGTGACCGCGGTTCGCTCGCCGGGCAGGTCGGCGCCCATGGGCCCGGCAGTGACGATGCCGAAGTGGCGGCGGAGCTCGGTCAGGTCCCAGCGTTCGCGGCCGAAGATACGCACCTGCATGTCCGGTTGAAAAATGGGATAGAGCTGGCAAGTCATTGTGAGAATCAGCGTGGATTTGCCGCAGCCGTTCGGTCCGAGGATGGCCACGTGCTCGCCGGTGCGGATGCTGAGATTCACGTCATGCAGAACGACCCGATCTCCGCGTGCAACATTCGCCGCGCGCAATTCGAGAAAGGTTTGCGAATTGATTTCGTTATCACTCATAAATCGACGATCGAGAGCCCCTCACCTGCTAGATTAAATGGGGTTGACCGCATGAGCGATCTTACAAGCAGCGCGATTCCAAGAGGATTCCGATTTGGAGCGGTGAAGGCCGGCCTGAAGGCCAGCGGACGGCCCGACTTCGCCCTGATCGTGGCGGATGCTCCCGCCAGCGCGGCGGCCGAATTCACTTCGAACCGCGTGATCGCTGCGCCCCTGATTGTGGACAAGGAACACCTGAGCGCCACCGGGGGACGGGTCCGCGTGGCAGCAATCAACGCCGGGAATGCAAACTGCGCCGCGGGCGAGGCCGGTCTTCGCGCTGCGCGAGACGCCTGCGCTGCCGTTGCGGGGACGTTTGGGTGCCGCGCGGAAGAAGTTTTCCCGTCGTCGACAGGGATCATCGGCGTTCCGCTGTCGGCTGAGAAGCTGATCGCTGCATTGCCGGAACTGGCGGCGAGCCTCGGTTCAGAGGCGAGTCATTTTTCGGAAGCGGCTCATGCGATTCTGACGACGGACCTGGTTGAGAAAATGGCTTTCGCGCGGCTCGAATTAACGGGCAGCGATGGAGCCGCGCGGGAGGTGCGGATTGCTGCCTTCGGCAAAGGCTCGGGCATGATTCATCCGCAGCTTGTGCCTCATGCGACGATGTTGGTTTACGTGCTGACCGACGCGGCGATCGAGCCGGCCGCTCTTGACGGCTACCTGCGCGCGGCGGTCGAGGTGAGCTTCAACAGAATTTCGGTCGACGGCGACACTTCGACGAACGACACCGTGCTGCTGCTCGCTTCCGGCGCGAGCAACGCGAGGATCGGCGGGGGCGACGCGGCCTTTGCGGCCGCGCTGACCGAAGTGTGCACGTCGCTGGCGAAGCAGGTGGTCGCGGACGGCGAAGGCGCGACGCACGTGGTGGAACTGCGCATCAACGGTGCGGCAAGCGATGCCGACGCGCTGAGGGTGGCCAAGGCCATCGCGCATTCTCCTCTCGTAAAAACGGCGTGGGCGGGCTGCGATCCGAACTGGGGCCGGCTGGCGGCGGCAATCGGCTATTCCGGCGCGCTGATCGACCCGGGACGCATCGACATTCGCTTTGGCGAACTACAAATCTGCCGGGACGGCGGACGAGCAGCGGAGTTCGACGAAGCGGCTGCGCACGCGTATATCAGCCAGCACGAGTTCTCGATCTCGATCGAGCTGCACCAGGGCCGGGGTTCGTGCGTGTTCTGGACGACGGACCTGACCGCGCAGTACATACACATTAACGCCGACTACTCGACATGAGACAGCCAGCAGCTGGCAGCTATCAGCTATCAGCATGATTCGTTCAGGGCAGGCTTTGAAGCCCCGTATCCTTCAAGATGTTCGGGCCTTAAGTCCTCCAGGTTTTTGCGCGAATGTTCGGGAGCCCGAAGGCTCGAGATGACACATTTCGGGAAGGGTGGAGTTCCTAACCGCCCTTCACAAGAAAAGAACCAAGGACGGGGCACATTCATTACTGCCTGAGTTTGAAGGTGGCCAGGGCCGCCGGTGCAGAGTGATCCGGCGACCCTGATGAGTCGGGAGGGCGCGTTACTGTATGCGGACGACAGTGCGGATCTGGAACGTGGAGATATTCGCGAGCACGTAGTAGCCATCAAGCATGCGCCATTCGTAACCCTTTGGCGGGGCGGTCAGGTGATATTGGCGGTAGTCGATTGTAAGGCCGCGAATCCAGTCATCGTGGTTGAGGCGCGTACCCTTCTTCCAATCCTTGTGCTCGACGAAAGTGTGGTTGTCGTGATGGTCCTGGTCCTGCGCATGGGCGACGCCGCCCATAAGACTTGTGGCAAAAATCGCGAGCGCTAAAACAGTGTGCAGCTTTTTCATTTGAGAACACCTCCCCGATTGGGATGCTCCGGGGACTGGGCGCGTTGTTTGTGTTTTGGCGTGATGGGTCGCCGGGTTTATGCCTAGGACCACCCTCCCGCGCCGGCTACGCTGGGTGGGGGCGGGATGATGAGTTTCTGCTGACGATGACCTATTTTGCGCGGGGGTGGGTGCGGTCGTAGACGGCGGTTAACTGGGCTGTGGTGAGCTGGGTGTAACGCTGGGTGGTGGAGAGGCGCTCGTGGCCGAGCAGCTCCTGAATGGCGCGGAGGTCGGCGCCTTCTTCGAGCAGATGGGTGCCGAAGGCGTGGCGCAGAGTGTGCGGGTGAACGTCTGAAGGAAGCCCGCGCAGAATGGCGATGTGCTTGACGATGCGACCCACGCTGCGGGTGGTGAGACGAGCCTGGCCGCCTTTACGGAGACCGCGCAGTTGCAGATTGAGAAAGAGCGCCGGAGTCTTTAGCGGTTTTTGTCCATCGTCCGCTGACAGGCGGGCAGAGCGTTCGGTGATATAAGCGCGCAGAGCTTCGGCGGCCGTGTCCCCCAGCGGAACATAGCGCTGCTTTTGCCCTTTGCCGCGAACGAGAATGGCTTCGTTGGCCCAGTGAATGTCGTCAAGATTGAGGGACGTGAGCTCGGCGTTGCGGATGCCGCAGCCGTAAAGCATCTCCAGAATCGCCCTGTCGCGAGCAGGCCAGCTTGCGGCGTCGTCGAGCGCTGAATCGACTACGCGATTCAACTGCTCAATGGAAGGCACGCGGGGAAGGTGCCTGGGCAGGCGAGGCGTGGAGACGAGCGACGCTGCGTTCTGCTCGATGTGGTGGTTGCGGGCCAGCCATTTAAACCAACTGCGGATGGCGGCGAGCGCACGGGCCGCGGAGGCTTTGGACAGGCCGCGATCGTAGAGCGTGCCGAGGTAGGAACGGATGTGCGTGTGCTCGATGCGGGCGACGAGGAGGCGGGGATGGTGGCGGGAAAGCCAGGCAGCGAAACCGTGCAGCTCGCGGCGGTAGGCGCGCAAGGTGTGCGCCGATGCGCCGCGTTCGCCGGAGAGGACATGGAGGTAAGCGTCGATCATGTCGGGGATTTTGCAGGCTGCGATTTTGGACACGATGCGCGAGGAAGCGGGCGTCGAGGATTGAACCGGCGGAGCAGCGGTGGCGGTCATTGGGTTTCCTCGCCGGAGGTGCGAGGCTCGACTCGCGGCACAACGAGACGAGGGCCGGGGAGTGCGGCGGTGTCTGGAGCGGAGTCAGCGATTCGCCTGGCTCCGCGCGGATGATGCATGCGATGCACAGCCTTTAGACGGCCGAGGGCGAGGTGCGTGTAGACCTGTGTGGTGGAGATGTCGGCGTGGCCGAGCATCATTTGTACGCTGCGCAAGTCGGCGCCGTGCTCGACCATGTGAGTAGCGCAACTGTGGCGCAATCCGTGCGGGCTTGTGAGGCGATTCGATCGCTTGACGAGGCTCCAGATCCACTGGCGGGTGAGCGGCATTCCGCGCAGAGAGAGAAAGAGGCGCGAGCGGTCTTGTGGCGTAGGCTTTTTCTTCCGAACCGAACTGATGCGCTCGAGGTGAGGCCTGCCCTCGCGCAAATACTGCTCCAAAGCCTGAAGCGCGGAGCGCCCAAGAGGCACAATGCGCTCCTTGTCACCCTTGCCGCGGACTTGTACGCGTCCGGCATCGAGGCCGAGGTCGCTGACGGAGAGCCCAGTGACCTCAGAGACGCGCAGGCCGCCGGCATAGAGAAGCTCGAGAATGGCGCGATCGCGCAGGGCCGTAGCTTTGGCCTGCGGATGCGAAGCAGCGAGGGCGGCGCGTTCCAACATTTCGGTCACCTCGGGCTCAGCAAGGGATTTGGGTAGAACTTTCCAGGCCTTGGGTGACTCGATGTTGACGGTTGGGTCGTGATGAATGCGGCGATCGAGAAGAAGCCATTGATAAAAGCCGCGCAAACAGCTCAACTTGCGTGCGGCGGAGCGGGAATCGATGTTGTGGGAGCGGAGGTGATCGAGCAACGCCGAGACGTCGGCCTCGACTGCGGTGAGGAGGATGGCGTTGCGGTCTTCAAGGAGCTCAGAAAAGATGCGTAAATCGCTGAGGTAGGCTTCGCAAGTGAGCGGGCGAAGTCCTTTTTCCACTCGAAGATAGGCGGCATAGTCGTTTAAGAGAGCGAGATTGTTTCGAGCGTTCACAGATTCGATTATGGGCGCGCTGAAGGAGCACCCGAGCTGGTGGATGGGATGCCGAACCTTGTTCGTCACGTTACCGAAGCACACGCTTTTCGTCATGGGCGATCCAGATGGCGCGGAACTTAACGGCGACCTGTGACCTGCAGTTGCGATCAATCGACTGGCCCGAATCGCGATGGGCGGCAACGGCCGGCGATGCCCAGCGGTGGATTATCGTGAATGTGAATATCAGGCTCTTGCCCATGAAGCAAACCGTGACCCGCCTCGCGCTCACGTTGGCGGCGCTGGTGCTGGGTCTGGCTCTGGCGCTACCCAATGCGCCGGTGCCGATTGTGACCGCGGTGAGGTTGGATTTTGGCGCGTTGCTGGCCTGGGCGATCATGACGGAGTCGATCTTCAGTTGGCCGGGGCTGGGAAGGCTGACGCTGAGCGCGATGAATAACTGCGACTACGCGCTGGTGCGCCGCCGAGCAGCGCGCCCTGCAATCGAGAAGCTCAAAGACCTACCAACTCCAGGTGTAGCCGATGCCGGTTGTCGTGTACCACGGGATTGTCGGGATTTTGTTGTAGCTCTCCTGAATCCAGATTCCGTTGTGATCGTTGAAGTGGATGGCAAGGCCGAGCGCCTCGCCGTCGTAGAAGCGGTTATCGAGGTGCGCGTTTCCGGTGAAGCTGGTGAGGCCGGCCTGAATCCAGGTGTATCCGGTGACGACTTTGGTTTTGGGCAGGTTGAAGTTTTTCATGATGCCCAGCGCTTCAGTGTGCGATCCGAAGTTGGTGTGGAAGAAGCCGTGCGAGCCGGCGTTCTCGTAGGTGTAGGCGAAGGTGAGCTCGTCGCCGATGGGGTCTCGGTGCAGGAAGCCGAAGGTGTGCCCGATGCCGATGTTCAGGTTGGCGCGGGGAAGGAGGCCGGGACGGTCGAAGTCCGACCCGGGCATGATAAAGAAATCGGTTGAGGTGCCCGCGTCGGCTGGGGGCGCGGAAGGTGGAGTTGTCGCGGATGTGCCCGCGGTCGCAGGGGGCTGCGCGGGAGGTTGAGTTGGGGTTGTGGTTTGAGCGGCTATGCCGATGGGGAGGAAAAGGAGGATCGAGCAAAGCCGCAATCCGCAGCAGAGGACTGCGCGGAAGGCCATTTTGTAGGCTCCTGGATCGAGGCGGGCGATGCGATTGGGATCGATCGGCCGTCTGCGTAACGCGCGCCGAGGCGGCGTCCTGATTGCATTCCAGCATCGCAGATGTAAGGGAGGCATGAAGGAGAGGGACGCGATACCGGAATACGAGATGGGTAAGGAACAGGGAACCGGGAACAGGGAAGGAGATCCGTGGGAGATTTGGCGGTTACGGAGTCTTTGTCGGCGCGGGGGCATTAAAGGCGGTTTGTTCTTCGGCCGGGCAGTTTTGCATTTGGAGGGTGCAGGCCCGAGGGCGGTCGTGAGGCATAAGCTGGCGTCAGAGTGAAAGGCATGCGGTGAGAAGATGGCGACAACGAACGGAAAGACCGTTTCCCTGGTTCTGGGAAGCGGTGGGGCTCGAGGTTTGGCGCACATTGGCGTCATTCATTGGCTCGAGGAAAATGACTTCAAGATCAAGTCGGTCGTTGGCTGTTCGATCGGAGCAGTGATCGGGGGTATCTATGCTGCCGGGAAACTGCAGGTGTATGAACAATGGGTGCGCAATTTGACGAAAGCAGATATTGTCACGCTGCTCGATCTTTCCTGGGAGAAGAGTGGACTGGTGAGGGGCGAGAAGCTCGTCAACACCCTGATCGGCCTGGTGGGAGAGAAACTGATTGAAGAACTCCCGATCGCATTTACGGCCGTCGCCACAGACCTGAGAGGCCAGAAGGAGATTTGGATACGGTCGGGCAGTCTCTTCGATGCCATGCGTGCTTCTTTCGCAATCCCTCTCTTCTTCACTCCGTTCAAGTACAAGGGGGTCGATCTTGTCGATGGAGGGATTCTGAATCCCGTGCCCATCGCGCCGACGTTTGGCGATGAATCTGAAATCACCATCGCCGTGAATCTGAACGGGCCCGCTGAGAGTCCGGTAGAGCCGGTTGAGAGTACCCCCTCGCAGTCCCCTTCGTCCCCCTTCCGTGAGAAGATCAATCGCTTCATCGGCCGCCTCCAACGATCCGCGAGGAGCGGCGGCAGCCGGGATTGGGGAGGGTACGAAATCGCCATTCAAGGGTTCGAAGCCATGCAGAGCACCATAGCCCGCCAGAAGCTGGCCGCCTATCCACCGGACACGGTGATAGAAGTCCCGAGGAACGCGTGTAAGATGCTGGAGTTCGACCGGGCAGACGAGATAATCGCGTTGGGATACAAAAAGGCAAAAATGTGCGCTCTCATGACTCCAGCTCGCGGGAGTTAGCAGGCGTCTCCGGACGTACATGCTTGTGAATTTTTGTACGGATGCGGCGTACGCGTGGATCAATCCACGGATGAGGCGGTAGGGCTCCGCGTCACTGCACCTCGAGCGCCAAAACTTCTGGCTTCAGCTTCCCATCCGATGCAATCGTCAAAATTCCGATTGTGACTGGAAGTTCGAAGCGCCGCGGGCCGCAGGAGCCGGGGTTGAAATAAAGGACGCCTTTCTTGGTGACGAAATTCGGCACGTGGGTGTGGCCGTGGAGGACAGCGGCGAACTTTGCTGCGGCGGGATCGAGGTGGAGGGTCTTGAGGTCGTGCAGCATGTAGATATAGAGGCTGCCGTGGGGCCGGTTCTCGATAAAGACGACTTCGGTTTCGGGGAGGCGGGCGCAGGCGCCTTCGCGGTCGACGTTGCCGCGAATGGCGGTGACGGGAGCGATTTTGGCAAGGTCATCGAGGATGGAGACTTTTCCTACGTCGCCACAGTGGAAGATGCGGTCGACGCCCTTGAGAGCGGAAGCGACTTCAGGGCGGAGGAGGCCGTGGGTATCAGAGATGATTCCGAGTTTCACGTTTTCAGAATAAGCTGCGCCCTCGGAGGTAGGCTGAGAGAAGATGAACGCAGATTAAGATGAACGAATCACCGGCAACCAAGCACGCACAAACCCGAACCAACTGGCGGCGCGCGTTGGCTGCCTATACTGAGCCCCGCGTGCTCCAGGTGCTTGCGCTCGGCTTTTCGAGCGGCTTACCGCTGTTGTTGACGTATTCAACTCTTCAAGCGTGGATGGCGACAGCCGGAGTGCGGCGCGCTGCCGTCGGCGCGATCGCCCTGGTGGGGACCTCGT
>CAYYKV010000115.1:0-9869 GCA_964468605.1 uncultured Occallatibacter sp.
GCCGGTGGGCGTGGCGGCAAAGATTCCCAATGTGGCGTGGCTCGCGCTTTCGGGCAGGTTTGTTTATTCGGCATCAGAGCTGGATGTGTTTGAAGGCAAACCGACCGGGGAAGTGGCGAGCTTTCGCCTGGCTGGCGGAGAGCTGCAACCGCTTTCGACGCGGAACTCGGCCGGGACGGGAACGTGCCACGTGGCTGTAGATGCCACGGGGCGCATGTTGCTTGCCGCGGACTATACGGGAGCAAGCGCGGCCAGCTTTCGCATTGAAGACGGCAAGCTGAGCGAGGCGGTGTGGACCGAGCACTACACAGAACACGGGCCGAACCCTGACCGGCAGCCTACGGCGCACGCGCACTTTGCATCGTTCTCGCCGGATAATCGATTCGCCTACATCAACGACCTGGGCGGAGATTCGATTCATATTTACAAGGCCGATCCTGCGACGGCGCGGATGGCGGCGGCGGGTACGTATCGCGGAATGCCTGGCTCCGGGCCGAGGACGCTGCATTTTCATCCCAATGGGCGCACGGCTTACTGCATGAACGAGCTGGTTTCGACGGTGGACGTGCTGGATTGGCACAGGGCCGATGGAAACCTGAAGCTGGTCGATCGGATTGATTTGCTGCCCTCGGATTATCACGGCCCGACGCGGGGCTGCGACACGGTGATCAGCCGCGACGGGCGGTTTGTTTACTTTGCCAACCGGGACGATGACTTTTTGTACGCGTTTCGCGCGGATGCGAAGACGGGCAAGCTGACGGCGATGAAGCGGTCGAATTGCGGAGGAAAGACGCCGCGGAACTTCACGCTCGATCCCACGGAGCGATGGATGCTGGTGGCGAATCAGGATTCGAATGTGATCAGCGTGTTCGCGCGCGATCCCGCGACGGGTGCGCTGGCCGACGAAGTGAAGAGCAGCGTGGCGGTGGAAGCGCCGATGCGAATTCTGTTCGTGTAGGAACGCGGGCCGGTTGGGCTACGAGTCTTGCTATCCGAGGTCGCCAAAAGCGAGGGACCAGGGGCACCCGCCTGCCAGAGGAAGCAATCAAAAGCCGCCGTCCATCAAGGGCTAAAGCCCACAGTCTTCGGGGCATTTCTGCGGCACGAATCAACTCGTGCCCTGATACGAAGCGAAAAGCAACCGCAGATCCCTCGGCTCCGCTTACCCCAAAATCGCTGCGCGATTCCGGGGCCCCAAGCGCGCTCCGCTCGGGATGACACGTCTGAGATTGGGTTGAATCTTTGGCGGCAGCGCTGTTACGCGGCCTGCGTTTCACCCTTCAACTGCTCGGCCTGGTAGTGGGCGATGAGGGCATCGACGATCAGCTGCAGACGGCCCTGCATCACCAGGTCGAGCTGGTGCAGTGTGAGTCCGATGCGGTGGTCGGTGACGCGGTTCTGCGGGAAGTTGTAAGTGCGAATTTTTTCGCTGCGGTCACCGGAGCCGACCTGCTGTTTGCGGGCCTGGGCGAGCTCGGCGTTCTGTTTTTCCATTTCCATTTCGTATAAACGCGAGCGGAGGACGCGCATGCCCTTCTCGCGATTCTTGATCTGCGATTTCTCGTCCTGGCAACTGACCACGGTGTTGGTGGGCAGGTGGGTGATGCGCACGGCTGAGTAAGTGGTGTTGACCGATTGGCCGCCGGGGCCGGAGGAGCAGAAAGTGTCGATGCGGATGTCCTTGGCTTCGATCTTGATGTCGACTTCCTCAGCCTCGGGGAGCACGGCGACGGTGACGGCAGAAGTGTGGACGCGGCCCTGCTGCTCGGTTTCAGGCACGCGCTGCACGCGGTGGACGCCCGACTCCCATTTGAGCTGCGAAAAGACGCGCTCGCCCTCGATGATGGCGATGACTTCCTTGTAGCCGCCGATGCCCGATTCCGAGATCGACATGACCTCGACCTTCCAGCGCTTCTGCTCGGCAAAGCGCGTGTACATGCGGAAGATTTCGGCGGCAAAGAGCGAGGCCTCGTCGCCGCCGGTGCCGGCGCGGATTTCGAGGATGACGTTCTTCTCGTCGTTAGGGTCCCTGGGCAGCAAGAGAACTTTGAGCTCTTCTTCGAGGGCCTGAGCACGCGGCTCGAGCGCAGCGATCTCCTCCTGCGCCATGGCGCGCAAATCGGCGTCGCTCTCGGCCAGCATGGCGCGCGCGCCGGCGAGACCCTGACGCACCTGCTTCAGCTTGCGGTACTTCTCGACGGGAGTTTCGATTTCGCGCAGGGCTTTGGCGGTCTTCGAGGATTTTTCGTGGTCGTTCAGGACCTCGGGCAGCGCAAACTGCGATTGCAGGTCGTTGTAGCGCTGCTCCATTTGTTCCAGGCGATCAATCATTTGGCCCTCCGACCCCTGCGGGGTGGCAGACTTTTGGATGAGTGTTGTGGGAGAACGAAAGAGGCGCAGAAGAGCGTTGGCGGCGGGAGCCGCTAGAGGAGCGCCGGGATGGGCTCGCGGAGGGTCATTGCAATTTCTATTTTAGCGCAATCGTTAGATGCGGCAGGCTGGTTTGCGGATTCCGCACCCGAGGAAACACCCAGGGCACGGTCAGAGAAACGGATTCACGATCCTGACTCCATCGACGACCTGACCGTGTTGCATATCTTCGGAAAGCAATTGCCGGCAACCGGCGCTCCTCGCGCAATGAATGACCAATGCATCCCAGTATGAAAGATTGTGAAGCCGATGCAGATCAATCGCGGCGAGGACATCCGCCAAAATGGGCTCTACGATATCGAACTCGGCGAAGAGTTTGACTTTCTGCCGGGCCGTGCTGGGATCGAGGCCGTACTTACGAGTGACTGTTACGAAATATTCCTGGAGCACCTGGAGGGAAACTGCGCCGGTTTGCGTCTGCTTGTGTTCGTTGAGAACGTCCAGGGCGCGCGTCTGCTTAACAGGATTGGCCAGGTCGTCCGTATACACAAGGACATTGGTGTCGAAGAACGTCCTCGGCGGACTACCTCCGCTCATAGATCTCATCCCGGTTGAAACGCCAGCCGTGTGAGTCTCCCTTGCCGGAGAGGCTGCGTAACTCTTCGATCCATCGTTCCGCGTCCTTGTCGTTCACTCCAGCAACGTGCTGAAGATGATCGCGGATCTCCTCGTTCACGCTCTTACCGACTGCCAGGAGCCTTTCGCGTGCGCGCTTGACGATTTGCTCGTCGATGGAGAGGGTGATATTCATGAACACAGTATATGTGTGCACATAATATGTGTCAAGCAAGCATGAAGGGGAAACCCAAGACAATCTATTGAATTTAGGCTGCTTACACCCCGCCTTTGCCGAGCAGAATACCGATGCCGTAGGTGACCGCGCCTTCGACAGCGCCGACGACGGTCATTTCAAGGCCGGAAGACCACCAGGAGCGGACGGTGATGAGGGACTTGGCGGCTCCGACGGCAAAGTGCGCGGCGAGCGAGACGACGGCTGCGGCGATGACGGCGGGGATTCCCTGCATGAAGAAGAAGGGAATGACGGGGATGATGGCGCCGACGGCGGTGGAGAGAGCGCCGGAAGTGGCCGAGACGAGGGGGTTCGAGAGCGCCTCCTCGCTCGAGCCCAGGCGCTCGGCAGCCAATGCGCGCAGCAACTGCTCGGGGTCGCTGGCGATGTGGTTGACCATGTGAATGGCGTCTTCCTCAGGAAGGCCCTTGACCTGGTAGTAGAGCGAGAGCAGCTCGCGGGCTTCTGGACCGTTCATCTGGATGGCTTCGCGTTCGCGGGCGATTTCAGCGTGGTAGATTTCGCGCTCGCTCTTGGCGGCGAGGTATGCGCCGGAGCCCATGGAGAGAGCGGAGGCGATCATGCCAGAGAGACCGGCGAGGAGAACGTATTTGGAGTCGCCGGACGTGGCGCCGGAGACGCCGGAGACGATGCCGAAGATTGCGCCCAGGCCGTCATTGACGCCGTATATGGCGTCGCCGATCCACGCGCCGGGCTGCCTGCGCCCCTGATTGCGCTTGGCCAGTAACTCATCGAGAACGGCTTTGGCCTCGATTTTGGGTGCGCCGCCGGGAGCGGTGTAGTGGCCGCGGATGAGCGAACCGAGCTCGCGGTAATGGTCCCTTTCGTCTTGAATGACGTGCTCGAGGATGGCAACCGAACCCTCGTCGCCGAGGGCTTTCAATTGCTCGCCGTAGCGGGCGATGTCGCGGCTCTCTTCGATTTCAAGGCGGCGCAGAGCCATGCGCATGCCGCCGGCGCGATTGGCCAGCGAGTCGGCCTGCCCGCCGGGACCGCCGGAGTAGACCGGCTCAGGCCCGCCGAGTTCCTTGATGCGGCCTTCCCACAAGGTGGCGTGTTCGATCTCCGCCTGGGCAAGATGGCGCAACACCTGCGCGCGAACCGGGTCGGAGTCGCGGTCGGCCAGGGTGTTGTAGGTGTGGTAGCCCTCCATCTCGGCTTGCCAGTTGCCCTCAAGGGCAGCAAGAATCCTCTTGTTTCTGGCGCCGCTCAGAATGGCGATGGGCATGGGACAAACCTCGCTTTGGAACGAGAATACCGGATCGCGCGGCCTTGAGGTGGAGAAACGTCCCTGAGTACATTGACGCGCTCAGCCAGCCCGCTGCTGTCTCCCGTATAGTGTTGTGTGGGCTGGGGAAGGCGGATTCGCGAGTTGCGGGTCGGCAGCAAAGGGAAGACGCCGGATCGCGTATCAGCACTTGCGGACCTTCGACCGGCAATTGAACCAGAGAAGCACCGATACCGAGAAGGCGGGAAAGCACATTTATGGCTGAAAACTCGAAAACTTCGGCACCACTCACATCGCCGGGCTATTTTCTTCCGTTCGCCACCGTTACGGCGCTGTTCCTGACGTTCGGGTTCATCACCACGCTGAACATGTCGCTGGTGCCGCACCTTCGGTCGATCTTCAACGTCGGTTACAAGTCGGCGATGCTGGCGGAGTCCGCGTTTTTCCTCGCTTACTTCGTCTTTTCCGCGCCGACTTCAAAGCTGATCGAGTGGGTTGGCTACAAGAAGACGATGGTGATCTCGCTCTTTATTCAGGTGGTGGGCTGCCTGCTCTTTATTCCGGCGGCCAAGCTGGTGAATTTCCCGCTCTTTCTCACGGCCTGTTTTGTGGTGGGCGCGGGTGTGACGGCGCTGCAGACTTCGGTGAACCCGTATGCCGCAATTCTGGGCCCGGAGGCGAGCGCTCCTGTGCGGCTGACGCTGGCGCAGGCATTCAACTCGATCGGCACAACGGTAGCGCCACTTTTCGCGGGCGCATTTATCCTGACCGATCCCACAAAGTTCGCCACGCCGGCGGCCATTGCGAACACGGTTCGCGGGCCGTATATCGCCATTGCCGGCGCGCTGCTGGTGCTCGGGATCGCCGTGGCGTTTTCTCACCTGCCGCACATTGACCAACCGCAGGGGGCGAACCCGGCGAAGGCTGGCGGCCCGGCAGCGAGCCGCAGCGTCTGGAGCTACCGGCACACAGTGCTGGGCGCGCTGGGGATCTTCTTCTATGTGGGCGTAGAGGTTGGCCTGGCATCGATCGCAGTGAACTTCTTCAAGACGCAGGGCATGAGCTCGCTTGAAACGGCGTCGGATGTGGCGGCTCTCTACTGGTTTGGCGCGCTGGTGGGCCGCTTGCTCGGGTCATGGATCCTGACCAGGGTGAAGTCAGGCAAGCTGCTGGGGATCTTCGGGTTTGCCGCGGTTGCGCTGGTGATAATCGCCATGCTCGGCTCGGGCCATGTGGCCATTGCGGCAGTGGTACTGTGCGGGTTCTTCAACTCCATCATGTTCCCGAACATTTTTACGCTGGGCATCGCGGGATTGGGACCGATGACCAGCAAAGGCTCGGGGCTGATCATGACCGCGATTGTTGGTGGCGCCGTGATTCCTGCGCTGCTGGGTTGGGCGGCCGACAAGTACGGAATCCAGCACGCGTTCGTGATTCCGCTTATTTGCTATCTCTACATTGCGTGGTACGGGCTGTGGGGATCGAAGCCGAGAGAAACAGCTACGAGCTATTAGCTTTTAGCTGGAGCCTGCATGACGCAGAAGGCAAAATCGGATGCAGCGAAGAGGCGCGGTGGGACGTGGCTCATCGTTGCGGCCGCGATGGTTTTCGTGCTGATTCTCGTTTTGCGCATGCTCGCGTTTGTGACACCGCATGGATGGCACCCTTTCTGAGGCGAGGAGCACGGCCAGCGGCTCCGCCTCCGTCTAGCTCGAGCGCGCGCCGCTGGCCGCAGCTTCCACCTCGTGCCATTCCGCTTGCGGAAGCCTGATCTCGGCCGCGGCGACGTTCTCTTCGAGGTGCGCGACCTTCGATGTGCCTGGAATGGGCAGCATGACAGGTGAGCGTTGCAGCAGCCAGGCCAGCGAGAGCTGCGAGACTGAGACCAAGTGGAAACCGGCGATGCGGATGAGTTCCTGCGCAGCGGGGTGGTCGGCTTTGAGCAACTTGCCTCCCGCGTTGGGGTACCAGGGCAGGAAGGCGATGCCGCGGCGCTCGCAGTAGTTGAGCGTCTCCTCGTGACGGCGATCGGCGAGCGAATAGCGATTCTGAATGGAGACGATGGGGACGATCTTCTCGGCGTCCTCGATTTCCGCCGCGGTGACCTCGCTGAGGCCGATGTGGCGGATTTTTCCAGCTTCCTGCATGCGGCGGAGCGCGCCGAGAGACTCCTCAAGCGGAGTGCGCGGATCGATTCTGTGGAGCTGATAGAGATCGATGCGCTCAAGCTTGAGGCGACGCAGGCTCATTTCCACACACTGGATCAAATATCCGGCACGGCCCACGTATTCGGTCTTGGCGGGACCCTGGCGGGTGATGCCGCCCTTTGTGGCGATGACCAAGCCGGGAGGATAAGGCGCGAGCGTTTCACCGATGAGCCGTTCGGCGATCTCGGGGCCATAGGCGTCGGCGGTGTCAATGAGCGTGACGCCGAGCTCGACGGCGCGGCGCAGAACGCGGCGGGCCTCGGCTTCGTCGGCCGGCTCGCCCCATGCTCCCTCACCCACAAGGCGCATGGTTCCGTAGCCGAGGCGGTGAACGGGCAGATCGCCGCCGATGAGAAAAGTTCCGCTGAGTGACGCGGGGAGGATGGATGGGCCAGTCATTCGGTTTCAATAGTGGCGATTTCGATGGTATGCTCGCGTGGCGCCGTGGGACAATGTGTGGGTTTCGGTGTGGGTCTGAGCTTGCGTGTTGTTGCAGGTTTCGGAGATCCGGAACCGGGCGCGCGCCGGCTGCGTATCCTAAACCACGGCAGGCAAGGAGAACTCAGAGGATGAGCACTTACGCATACCCCAACCCGCAAGCCATTTTTTACCAACAATACAACGCGGCGCGCCGCGACGAGGTCGTGGGCATTTTGCTGGCGCTCTTCCTTGGCGGCTTCGGCGCGCATCATTTTTATCTGCGCCGCACAGGGCTTGGAATTCTTTACCTGTGCTTCTGCTGGACCGCCATTCCATCGCTGCTGGGGTTTGTCGAGTGCTTCTTCATGCCGGGGCGCGTGCGCGAGTTCAACTCGATCCAGGCGGCGGCCATTGCGGCGTCACTGGGAATCGCAGTGCCGGGATGGGGACAGCCGCCAGTGAATGTGGCGATCAATGTACAGGGGAATGTGCCGCCGGCTGTGGTGCAAGCCGCAACCTGCCCACGCTGCCAGAACACCAATCCGCCGGCCGCGCGTTTCTGCGTTGGTTGCGGGCAGGCGCTGTAAGAACAGGGGTCAGGTTTCAGGGCTCAGGGATCAAAAAGCGAGGCGATGAGGCGGCGCGCCTACATGTTGGCGTGGCCTGAGCGCATGCTCTCGTTGAACTTGGGCTTTGTGAAGTCGAGAGCGGCTTCAAGCGCTTCCTGGTAGTCGGCGGCGCGCTCCATGAGCGCGGGAGTGGCCGCGGCGAACTCGCCTGAAAGCAACATCAGTCCGTGGCCTGCTTCGTCCCCGGCCATGCGCAGTAGATCGGCCTCGGTGGTGTTGAGGTACTGCGCGTCGCGCGGGTCGGCGATCCAAACCGGCTTGCCCTCTCCTAAAACACCTGACAGCCAGTAGACCTTGCTCAACAGGTAACGGAGACGCTCATTGTCGTCGGTCTCAGTAAAGACGAACTTCTTTTGCCAGCGGCTGTAGTAGCGCGTGGTAACGGGGACAGGCTGGCGGTTGCCGGATTTCACGAACTCGAGCTGGCCCATGTCGATCGTTTTGCGGATGGCGTTGTAGACGAAAGTCTCCGCGTAGGGCTGCTCCATAGCGGGCACGATTTCGGCAAAGGTGAGCGTGACGGAGGCGGAGATTTTTGCGTGCAGGTTGTGCGTTCCGCCGTCGGCCAAATGGATCTCACCGTGGACGATGTACGTATCGGCGCCAGAGGTCGATTGGTGGAAGGGCCACTCGAATTGCCCGAATGCCAGAGGCAGGCCACCGAGAGTCATGTAGCAATCGGGGCGAGGATTGCGCAGCCGCCTGGCTTCTCCAGCGAGGTGCGCGGTCATCGTGGGGAGCAGATCCGGCTTATCGAAATCGAAGGCATCGCTCAGCTCGAGCTTGAGCGAGCGGCCGATGGCATCCGGGCCAGAAAGCCCGAGCTCGAAGATGGCGGTTGGTTGGCCGTGAAAGTCGGTTCCCTGCTTAACGGAGATGAGAACCAGGCCGGCCTTTTCAGCGGCTGAGGTAAGCGATGAAACGAGCGAAGTTTTGAGATCGGGCGCCATGAGCGGGGAGTCCTGAGTCGAAGATCGATGCAAAACCATTGTAGCTTCTAGCTGCTAGCCGCTGGCCTTTGGCTCGTGTGCGGGTCCACTGACGATTCTGGTTCTTTGGGGAGCGGTGATCGGCGCAACTGACCCTTAAAGCGCGTACGAAACGCCCCGGTTACAATGGCAGTCGTGCCTTCCGAAAGCTCGAAACATATCATTCTCGCTGAGAATCTGACCAAGGTTTACGCGGCGGGCCGTATCCAGGTGTCTGCGGTGCGGGGGATTTCGCTGGCCGTTGAGCCGGGCGAATTTGTGGCCATCGTGGGGCCGTCGGGCTCGGGCAAGTCGACTCTTTTCTATTTGCTGGGCGGGCTGACGCGGGCCACCGAGGGGCGCGTCGTGATTGACGGCGTGGATTTCGCGGCCCTGAACGACGCCGAGCGCACCCGGCTGCGGAAACACCGTATCGGCTTTGTTTTCCAGAAGTTCAACCTGCTGCCTACGCTTTCGGCGATGGGCAACATCGAGATTGCCTATGAAGTGAGCGGGCGCGCCTCGGGTCCAAATGGGGTGCCGATGGACCGGAAATATCTGGACCACCTGAGCGACATGCTGGCGATCAAAGGGAGGCTCAACCATCGGCCCTCCGAGTTGAGCGGCGGCGAGCAGCAGCGAGTGGCCATCGCCCGGGCGCTGATCACGAGGCCGGCAATTGTGCTGGCCGACGAGCCGACCGGCAACCTGGACACAAAGACATCCGACGCGGTGCTGCAGATGCTGCTGCGATCGAACCGTGAGCTGGGCCAGACCACGCTGATGATTACGCACAATCCCGAGGCGGCGGCTATTGCGGGGCGGATCCTGCACATGCGGGATGGCCAAATTGTTAAGGAAGCAGCCGGATCGGGGCTTGCGGCGCTGCAGTAGCTGGCCTCCAGCGCCCCCTCCTGACCCCGATTCGAGCGTTGACTCTGAGCTCCTTTCTTGCTATCTTTGAAAGGTTCGCAAGAACACTGCCTGAGGTGTGTGTCAGCTCGGGCGGGGTCAGGAAATTCTCCGGGCAGGTTCGAATCGAAGGAGAGATTTCCAGGGCCAGGTGAAGTCGGCCGGCCAGACAAGTTCCCGGAATCGCTCTTTTCTTGCGGAGGGCAGGGAACATTCGGCAGTACTTGCATCGGCGGTCCGCGCGTTCCCCCACCTTGGAGGGCT
>CAYYKV010000116.1:0-9836 GCA_964468605.1 uncultured Occallatibacter sp.
TGGAGACGCAGGTTTTGACGCAGATGGCGGGAGAGATCTGGATCGATCCCGTGCACCTGCGCGTGGTGCGGATGGAGGGCCACTTGCAGCAGGACGTGGATTTCGGCTGGGGGATTCTGGGAAGGCTGAACAAGGGCGGGTGGATTGTGATCGAACAAGCAGACGTGGGCGGAGGGCAGTGGCGGACTGTCCACTTTCAGATGGCAATGAGCGGCCGTGTGGTGTGGAAGTCGCGCGTATTCGACACCACGGAGGATGAGACGGAATACGAGCCTGTGCCGGTTGGGCTGGGTTACCAGAAAGCCATTGAGATGCTGCGCGCGGACAAGTAGGAGAGGCGAGACGTTTTGAGGCAGAAAAGCGGACAAAAAAGCGGTCCCGGGCGGGACCGCTTTTCTGTTGGAGCGCGTGATTCACATCTTCACAAAGACGATGACCATGGTGAAGAGGGTGAGTGACTCAATGAAAGCCAGGCCGAGCACCAGGAACAAAAAGATGGCAGGGCGGGTTCCGGGGTTGCGTGCCACCGCTTCAGCGGCCGAAGCCACCGCGCGGCCCTGACCCATGCCGCACATGCCGGCGGCAAGTCCCATGGCGATGCCCGCGCCAATGGGAATGAAGCTGGCTGCAGCCGTACCGCCATCGGCAAAGACCGGGACGGCAAAACAGAGGACCGCCAGGGTCATGAACACGAATTGAAGTTTACGCATAGTTCTCCTGCTTCCAAAGATTGGCTGCCAGTGGGTGGTTGAGGCTCACCGTGCCGGCGGAAAGCTAGCTTCTTGCCTCTAGCTTCTAGCTTGGTCATTGGTGAACTGAGGACCTCCTTAATTCACCAACGCGATGGCTAGAAGCTAGCAGCTGGAAGCTGTCCTTACGCCTTTGGCCCCCTCACGCTTGCGACCTTCCGTTTATCCGGAGCGGAAGCGGCTCCGGCGGAATTTTTGATGCAGTTCACAGTTCGTAGTTCACAGAAAATGCCCGATCGGACGAAGACATCAACTGCGAACTAAGAACTGCTAACTACGAACTGTTTTTAGTGCTCCTCGGCTACCGCCATGGAGAGATAGATCATGGACAGCAGCATGAAAACGAATGCCTGAATGACGGAAACGGCGAAGTGCAGGCCCAAAAATACCGCGGGCACAGCGATGGGAATGAGGGAAAACCAGACCAGCGTGAGCAAATCGCTGGCGAACATGTTGGCGTAAAGACGGATGGTGAGCGACATCATGCGCGCGAGGTGGGAGATGATCTCAATCGGAAACAAGAGCGGCGCAAGCCACCAGAGCGGTCCCGCGAGGTGCTTGAGGTAGCCGATAGGGCCCTGCACGCGAATGCCGTGGTAGTTGTAGTAGAGAAAAGTCAGGACGGCGAGACCGAGAGGAACCTCAGGCATGCCGGTCGGCGTTTCGACGCCGGGGATGAGGCCGACGAGGAGGCCGATGAGATTATTCAACAGGACAAAAAGACCGATGCAGGTGACAAACGCCTGAAAGCGCTCGTAGTCGTGCCCGATGACCTGCTCGGCCAGGTCGCTGACATCTTCGTGGATCATCTCGGCGAGCTGCTGCGCAGGATTCGGTTTCTCCACGGAAAGCGTAAGGCGCACGACGAGGAAGAATGCGATGAGGAAGCCTGCGACCAGAAGCTCGAGCGTGAACGCGCTGTTGATGGCGGTCGCTTTTTCAGTCGCCTCCGCGGAGCTGAGACCGATGAGCTGGTAGAGCTTGACCTCCATCCCGCCGAGGAGAATGTTGACGAAGTGCGTTAATGCAAAAGCCTGCATGATAAGAGTCCAGATCTTCCTAATCAGGGGGCAAAGAAAGCACGTTGGTCGCTCGCTCGATCAGTCGCGAAGCAAGCGAAGCGCCTCCCAGACCATGGCCAGAAGAGCCAGGACAAGGCCCGAGAGAAGCGCAACCACAGAACCCCGGAAACATTTCAGGCTACCATAAATGGCTGCGCCGAAGACGCCCAGGCGGAGCACAAAAAGGACAGCCGATACGGCCGCGCCGCGAGGAACCTGCTGATGGTCCATTTTGGCATTGAGGAAACGGATGAGGCGACGCCACTCGAGGATGCTGGCTGCAGAGATGGCTGCGCCCGTGGCCATCATGGCGGCGTCGCGCCAGCCGGAGGCCTTCCAGATCACAAGGGCGGCAAGCGCGCCAACGATGAGGGTGATGCGGATGGCCCGCATGAGCAAAGCCTGCAAGCCTTCGTTGGTCAGGCCAACCAGAGAAGAGTGCTCTTCGGTCATGAGCTTGATCCCCCGCTGCCCTTCCCGGAGGAGCTGTCATCCCCGGATGAGCTGTCGTCGTCCTGCATGGCGGGATCTTTCTCGACGTGCATCGCCAAGCGAATGACGTAGACCAGCCCGGAGATGCCGCCGAAGACGATGCCGACGATGGCGATCCAGGATTGATGGAGATGGCGGTCGAGCCATGCGCCGATGAGCCAGCCAATCAAGGCCGAGCAGGGCAGCACGAGCGCGATCTGCATCAGTTTTTCGGCCTGAATCCATGCGCTCATTAGGCCGGCAGGCTTCCCGTCCTGCTTCGAGTCCGGAATGGGACGGTTGTAGGGCAATCGTGGCTCCTCAAGAAGGATACAGTGCGGCAAGGGCTGTCGGTCAGTTTGAATTCGTCTTCCCTTAGGGGTTAAAGCCCGAGTTCATGTTGCTCACTTGATGTACGGGCTAAAGCCCGTGCCCTTCAAACGGACCCGCGACTGAGGCCCACGGCGCCAACTCGCGAACGGTATACTTCCCTTTTGAGCATCCGCTCTTTTTTTGCGTGTACGCTGCAGGCGATGGAAGGAAATGACTGTGTTCGACTCGGAGTTTGAAGCGAATCTTTTTGAGCTGCGCAAAGAGAAGCTCAAAGAGATCGAGAAGCTGGGGCAGGCGGCGTATCCGAACCGGTTCCCGGCGCGGCAGGGCGAGTTTGCGACGCCGCTGGCCGCGGTGCGCGCGAAGTGGGACGCGGCGACGGGTGAAGAGCTCGAGGCGAAGCACGAAAATGTCGCCGTGGCGGGGCGGATCATGGCGATTCGCCAGCAGGGGAAGGCGGGATTCGCGACCCTGCAGCAGGAGGGCGCGCGGCTGCAGATTTACGTGCGCCTCGACGCGGTGGGCGAGCAGGGATTCGCGTTGTACAAGCTGCTCGACCTGGGCGACCACATTGGCGTGACGGGATATTTGTTCCGGACACGGACCGGCGAACTGACGATACATGTGGAGACGCTGACGTTTCTGGCCAAGGCGATGCTCACGCTGCCGGAGAAGTATCACGGACTCGCCGACGTGGAGCTGCGCTACCGCCAGCGGTATGTGGACCTGTTTGCGAACCTCGACGCCCGCGAAGTGTTTGTGAAGCGGGCAAAGGTGCTGAAGGCGCTGCGGCGATTCTTCGACGAGCGCGGGTACCTTGAAGTGGAGACGCCGATGATGCAGCCAATCGCCGGCGGGGCGGCGGCGCGGCCGTTCAAGACGCACCACAATGCGCTGGACATGGATTTGTTTTTGCGGATCGCTCCGGAGCTGTACCTGAAGCGGCTGGTGGTGGGCGGATTGGATCGGGTGTACGAGATCAACCGCAACTTCCGCAACGAGGGTGTGAGCACGCAGCACAATCCCGAGTTCACGATGCTCGAGTTCTACCAGGCCTACGCGAACTATCACGACCTGATGGATTTGACGGAGGAACTCATCAAGTTCGTCGCGAAAGAAGTGAACGGGACGACGGTGACGACGTTCAATGACGTCGAGATCGACCTCGGCAAATGGGAACGGCTGACGATGGTCGGCGCAATCATCGCAAAGTGGCCTCAGGACGCTGGAGCCGCTCCAACAGTTGACGTGCTCGGCTCCACGGAGGCGCTTGAAAAACATCTGACGGCTGCGCTCGGTTGCTTGAATCAAGTCACAATGGCCCTCGGCGTTGAAAGCCAAGTAAAGAACCTGGAGGCCGAAACGGCAGGTGAAGCTGGCCCATCCCCGGCTTTGCTCCGCCGCGGCCTGGCGATTGGCTTGCAAATTAGCTTTACGCTGGCCTTAGACAAATTAAAGAAAGGCACGCCGCTCGGAAAGGTAATCTATCACCTTTTCGAATTCGTCGTCGAACCAAACCTCGTCCATCCGACGATCATCTACGACTATCCAACAGTTGTCTCTCCGCTGTCGAAGCAAAAGCCCGACGACCCGGATCACGTGGAGCGGTTTGAGATTTTTGCCGGAGGGTTCGAGCTGGGCAACGCCTTCAGCGAGCTGAACGATCCGGTGGAGCAGAAAAAAAGATTCGAAGATCAAATCGCACAGCGGGCCGCGGGCGACGAGGAAGCGCACCAGATGGACGAGGACTACGTCCGGGCGCTGGCCTACGGGCTGCCTCCGACAGGCGGCGAGGGCATCGGCATCGACCGGCTGGTGATGCTGCTGACTGGCTCGAAATCGATCCGCGATGTGATTCTCTTCCCATTAATGCGAAAAACGGGGAACGAAGGAACAAAGGAACAAGGGAACGAGAAGCCAGAGACTTCAAGCTAACTTCGTTAACACCGCCAGCTCCGCTTCAGCTAGGAGCTAGAAGCTAGCAGCTAGGAGCCGTTCTTTGAACATTCTCTTCATCGGCGACATTTTCGGCAGCGCGGGGCGCAGGATCGTGCGCGAGCACATCGGCCATGTGCGCGAGGCGCACCAGGTCGACCTGACGATTGTGAACGTGGAAAATGCCGCGGGAGGGTTCGGCGTAACGCCGGGCCTGGCCGAGGAGTTCTTCGAGCTGGGCGCGGACGTGCTGACGACCGGCAACCATGTGTGGGACAAAAAAGAACTGGCCGACTATCTGAACTCGGCTGCGCCATACACGCATGACCACGCGCGGCGAGTGCTGCGGCCGGCGAATTTTCCACCGGGAGCGCCGGGGTACGGCTTCTATGAGGGAAAGACTGCCGGCGGCGTGGACTACGCGGTGCTGCAACTGCAGGGGCGCGTGTTCATGACGGCGATCGACGATCCGTTTCGCACCGCCGACTCTCTGTTGTCGTCCGTCCGGGCCAAGGTGATCGTGGTGGATTTCCACGCCGAGGCCACTAGCGAGAAGGCGGCGATGGGCTGGTATCTCGACGGGCGCGTGACGGCGGTACTGGGAACGCACACGCATGTGCCGACTGCCGATGAACGCATTTTGCCGCATGGAACGGCCTACCAGACTGACGTGGGAATGAGCGGGCCCTACGACAGTATCATCGGCGTGGAGAAGGAGCTGGTGCTGCATAGATTTTTAACGGCGATGCCGGGCAAGTTTGAGGCGGCGAAGGGAAATCCCAAGATGTGCGGTGCGTTGGTGACGTGCGATCCCGCGACGGGAAAGGCGTCGGCGATTCAGAGGGTGATGCTGGGAGAATAGTGGTTAGTGATTGGTGGGTAGTGGGCAGTTGAAGTACGATCTGAAGTCCGTGCCTGCTCGTTGGGCCCTCAAGGCAGACGAAAAGCCACCTCAGATCCATCGGCTCCGCTTACCCCACTTGCGTGGGGCCCCCAAACGCGCTCCGCTCAGGATTTCACGACATTTAACTGGTGCTCTTTTTTTTTACAAAACATCGACGCAGCGCGATCAAGAAGGACAACAAAAAGGGCAGCCGCCGAAGCGACTGCCCTTTCAATTCCCAGAAACATTTTATTGCGCGGACCCAAGCGCTAAACTGGATCGCCGATCTGAGCCGGCGATGGAGTCGCCGCGGTTATTGCGCGTGATGCGCGGGTGAAGGCTTGACGGTGTGATGCACCGGGGCTGCCTTCTTTGCCTGCTGAATGAATCCTTCAGTGAGGACGATTTGCGCGGATGCGGCAGTGGTTCCCGCAGCAGCGGTATGCGTGTAGGTATCGTAGGTGCCGTCGAGCTCAGTGGCGGCCGGCTGGAATCCGAGCGCAGTGCCCGATGCCGGCGCCTCCTTGCATGAGAGCGGGTCCTTGAGGTTGACGGTAAAGTCGGCGGTGTGGGCGTCCTTGGCGTCCTGCGTGACGGCCACATTGACGGTCGTGACGGAAGGATCGATGGAGATCTTATGGATGTGCGCCGGTGTGTCGGTGAGGACGTCGCCCATCGCGTCGGTATCCGCCTTGACGCCATTGGCCAGAATGTAGGCCTGAGCGTCCGCGACCTTGAGCTCGGTAGGCGGCGGCGGAACAGCGCTGCAATCGACGGGATTGGTGAGCTTGACGACGAAATCCTTCGGCTTGACCGAAGCAGTCGTCGTGACGGAGATTTTCAGCGCCGATGCGGGATCGGAGATGATGATTCCGGGCACCGGAGTGGCCTGACCCTTCAGGAGAGCCCATAGGCCGGTGGCATCCGCATCAGAGCCATTGGCGAGAATGTACTCCTTGTCTTCGAGGCCCAACGACTTGGGATCGCCGCTGGTATAGGCGTGATGCGCCAATTCCGCCGGAGTTGGAGCGGGAGCAATGGTGAAGGTGGCGGGCGGGAAGAGCGTTGCCTGAGCCTGGGATTCGATGGCCGCGATCTGCTGCTTGTTGGCAGCCTCGCCGTCGAGCGTGCCGTGAAAACGGTTGTACCAGTAATCAAGCTGGGGCTCGATCTGGCTCTTGTAGGCGGCCGGCGCGAAGTCCCAGGCGCGGGCGTAGAACCAGACGGCCTTGACTTCGTCTCTGGAGTCGCCGGGCTTGGCGTAAGCCTGCGCCAACTGAAGCGTATCCGCAAGGCAGGGACCGGGCTGGGTGCAAGCAGTGGGCGAATAGAGCATCAGTTCGGCGGTGTATTCCTTGATGGCGCCGGCGAAATCCTTCTTTGAAACCGCGTCGTCGAAGGCGATGGCGGAGTGGAACGCGGGATAGGCAGCCGAGGTCAATTTGGTCCAATCGTCGCTCGACATGGCGGCCGGCTTGGGGACGGTAAGACCCTTCTGCGCCAGTGCCCCGGCATCGTCGCAGGTGGTTGGGTCAGTAGCGACGCCGGAGGCATCGAGATTCGAGGCGCACAGCTGCTTCTTCCAATAGACGGCGGCGAAGATGGCCTTCATATTGTTGGGATCGACCTGAAGCAGGCGGGTGGCGGCATCAATCACCTTGGGCGGCTGGTTCAGCTGGTTGTAGCAATCGATCAGCTGATCGAGGACGGCTTTCTTCACGACGCTCTGCGGATAGGCCTGAAGAAAACCTTCGAGCGCGGCGGCCTTTTGGCCAGGGTCGGTCTGAGTGATCGCGTTCTGATAGGAATTGAACTCGGCGGGATCCTGGATGGTGATCTGGCTGGAGTCCTGCGCTCGCAGTGCAAACGGGCAAACAAGGATCAGACTGGCCACTGCCATCGCAGATGCAAAGACTAGCTTCTTCATGCAATGCTCCTGGGAAATGCGGAAATGGAGAACAAAACAATCACTCATTCGCCAGCGAAGGGCAACCATCCTGATTGGCGGTTGAGAGCTGGGGCAACGGTAATAAAGATACCATGGCCACAAGCGGTTCGTAGGAGGATTATAAGAAGCCAACAGGCCGCTGACAAGGAAAGCAAGATGTGGATTACAGGGCGCGGAGCACGGTGGTAACGGGACCGTCGGAAAGCTGCCGCGGCCCGGGCGAAAAGCCCGGGGCGAGGGCTGCGATTCAAGGTCGAAGGACGGCCTATTGGAGCAGGCGGACGAGTTCGGCCTGCTCGGCGAGAAAGGCGTCGTGGCCGTGAGCGCTGGTCATCTCGCGGTAGTCGGCCTGAGCGCCGGCGGCGCGGACGGATTCGGCAAAACGGCGCACATCTTCGGCGGGAAAAAGCCAGTCGGAACTGATGCCGATAAAGCTGAGTCGCGATTTGATGCGGCCGAACGCCTCTTCCGGTGAGGTGAAGCCGCGCAGCGGGTCCCACGTGTCCATGGCGCGCAGGATGGCGAGGTAGGCGTTGGCGTCGAAGCGCTCGACGAAGCGGCTGCCCTGGAGATCGAGGTAGCCGGCGACGTCGAAGCGCTCGCCGATGAGGCCAGCGCCATGGTTGTCGGCAGCCCAGGGATCTTCGCCGCTGCGGTTGGGATTGCGGCCGAAGCGCTCGTCGAAGAGGGGCGCGGACTTGTAGCTGATCATGGCGATCTTGCGGGCGAGCGCAAGGCCGCTGCGGGGTGGGCGCTGCGGCAGATAACGACCGGCTGCCCATTCAGGATCGTGCTGAATGGCCTGGCGCTGAAGGTGGTTGAGGGCCAGCCCCATGGCGGATAGCGGCGTAACACCGATGATGAGCGCGCGCTGGATGCGTTCGGGCTGGAGGATGGTCCAGTCCAGCGCCTGCATGCCGCCGATGGAGCCGCCGAGGACGAGGCGCAGACGTCGGATGCCGAGCGAATCGAGCAGGCGCGCCTGCGCGCGGACGTTGTCGCGAACGCCGACCAGAGGAAAGTCCGGCCCGTAGATTTCGCCTGTTTCGGGATTGACGGAACCAGGCCCCGTGGAGCCGTAGCAGGAGCCCAGCATATTGATGCAGATGACGAAGTCGTGCTCCAGCGAGAGGACCGCGCCGGGAGCGAAGATTTCGGGCCACCAGGAGCCGACGAGAGCCGAGCCCGAGAGTGCGTGGCAAACAAGAACGGCATTGTCTCTCGCCGCATTCAGCCGGCCGTACACGGCGTAATGCAGCGTGGGACAGATAAGGGAACGGCCGCACTCGAGCGGCAGGGAGCCATCCAGGACGAAGTCGCCTTCGTAGGTTGGCTCCACAGTCTTCGATGCGGGCGGCGAAGCGCCGCTGCGGCTGTAACTATCGGTCATAAAGACAGGTTTCAGGTTTCAGGTTTCAGGGTTCCGGGTTCGGCTCTCAGTTTTTGGCTGCATTTCCTATTTTGCCGCAACGGCGCGGGTTGAGCTGGTAAAGGTGTGTCCATTGGCGGCCTCAATGGCCTGATCGAGGTCAGCAAGGATGTCGCGAATGTCTTCAATGCCGACGGAAAGCCGCACCATCTCCGGCGTGACTCCCGTGGCCGCCTGCTCCTCGGCCGAAAGCTGCTGATGCGTGGTGGAGGCTGGGTGAATCACGAGCGACTTGGCGTCGCCGATGTTGGCCAGCAACGAAAACAGCTCGAGCGTATTGATGAGCTTCTTTCCCGCTTCATAACCGCCCTTGATGCCGAAGGTGACAAGAGCACCGGCGCCGTTGGGCAAGTATTTTTTCGTCCGCGCGTAATACGGGCTGGACGAGAGGCCGGGATAGTTGACCCATTCGACGCCGGGGTGCTCGGCGAGGTGCTTGGCGACGGCGAGCGCGTTCTGCGAGTGACGCTCCATGCGGAGGTGGAGTGTCTCAATGCCCTGCAAGAGCAGGAAAGCATTGAAGGGCGAGAGCGCCGCGCCGGTATCGCGCAGCCCCTGGATGCGTGCCTTGAGGATGAACGCCAGCGGGCCGAAGGTTTCAGAGTAGCGGAGGCCGTGGTAGGAGGGGTCAGGCTCAGTGAAGTCCTTGAAGCGGCCGGAGGTAGCCCAGTCGAACTTGCCGGCGTCCACAATGACGCCGCCGATGGCCGTTCCGTGACCGCCGAGGAATTTGGTGGCCGAGTTGACGACGATGTCCGCGCCCCACTCGATGGGCCGCAAGAGGGCCGGCGAGGCCGAGGTGTTGTCGATGACCAGCGGAAGCTTGTGCTCGTGGGCGATCGCGGCGAGGCGCTCGATGTCGGCGATGTCGAGCTTGGGGTTGCCGAGGGTCTCGGTGTAGAGGGCGCGGGTCTTGTCATTGATGAGGGCGCGAATGCCGTCGAAATCGTCGGCGTCGGCAAACTTGACCTTGATGCCCAGGCGCGGCAGCGTGTAGTGGAAGAGATTGTAGGTGCCACCGTAGAGC
>CAYYKV010000117.1:0-9743 GCA_964468605.1 uncultured Occallatibacter sp.
CGATGCGGTAGGAGAGTGAACCGGCCAGCTTGCCGTCGATATAGACGGGACTGCCACTCATGCCTTCAACGACGCCGGTGTATTCGGGTTTATCGCCGTGGAGCCGGGCAAGGATGAGGTCCTGGCCGGGACCGCGCGCGCCGCGCAGGACGCCGAGGATTTCCACCTGCATGGGTTCGGGAGTGGAGCCTTGAAAGACGGTCCAGGCAGTGCCGGTCATGCCGGGGCGAATCTGGCTGAGGGGAAACATGCCTGGATTCGATGGCGGGCCGGAGGTTGAGTTGGGGGATTGCGTTGAGCTGGAAGCAGGCTCGGCTTGAGCGGGTGACGACTGAGCCGGCAAGAGGGCGGAGGAGATTCCCGCCAATAAGAGGCCGGCGAGCAGCGCGAGGGCGGGGAAGCCTTTGGTTCCCTTCGGGCGAGTTTCCACGTCTATTAGAGTACGGCAAAAGGGCCGGGACCAAGGGACCGAGGGAACAAGGGAACGACCAAGCGAGGGAGCGGGGTTAGCGGGGCAAGCGGAGTTTGACCACCGATGGCGAGTTTGGCATGTGGGGTGATTGCTGTTCGACAATGCAGATCGCGTATGCTGGTGAGCACAAGAGGTTGAATATGTTGAAGGCGGATTTGAAGGCACGAGTTTTTGGGCGAAGCTTGACGGGATTGCTGTTTCTGGCTCTGTTGACATTGGCGGTTGCGTCGCCGAGGCCCGGTCACAGCCAGGCGCCAAGCCAGCCGACGGCAACTCAACCGCCAGACCAGCAGGCTCCGGACGCCGGAGGGCCCAGCGGCGACAACGGACCGATTGCTTTGCCCAAGAAGCCGGACAACTCGGACGCCACGCCACCGCCGGCGCCGGCGCGGCCGGAGTTCAAGAACCCCGAGGGCGCGCCGAACATGAGCCTGCGCGTGGAGGTTCCGGAGGTGACGCTCGACGTGGGCGTTCTCACCGAAAAGACGCACCAGTTCGTGGCCAATCTGAAGCCCTCGAACTTCCGCGTCTATGAAGACGGAGTGGAGCAGAAGATTGAAGGATTCCGGCGCACAGAAGCGCCGATTACGGCGCTGATCCTGATGGAGTATGCGGCGCACGGCTTTGCCTTCAGAGTTGATGCGCTGAATTCTGCATGGGCGTTTACGCAGCAGTTGCGTCCGCAGGACTATGTGGCCATGATGACCTTCGACCTGAATACGCACATCGTGAGCGATTTTACCCAGAACAAACAACAAATTCAGGAGGGCATCAACCAGCTGGGGAACGAAATATACATGCCGGCGGCGTTTCAGGAAACGGCAATCTTCGACGCGCTGAACGAATCGCTGGACCGGCTTTCGAGGATTGAGGGGCAGAAGTACATCATCCTGATTGCTTCGGGCGTGGATACGATGTCGAAGCTGGACCTGGACCAGATCTTGAAGAAGGTGAAGGCGTCGCAGGACATTACCATCTTCACCGTCTCGACGGGCGGCCTGATGCTGGCGATGACCGAGGGCGGGGGGGGAATGATGGGCGGCATGCGCGACATGACCTACTTGCAGGCCGCGAACCAGATGAAGACATTTTCCGAAATGACCGGCGGGATGCACTTCGAGCCGCGGTTTGTGGGCGAGCTGCCCGACGATGTGAAGGAGATCAACCAGAACATTCGCTCCAAATACGAGCTGGTGTATCACCCCTCGAACGCCAAGCAGGACGGGACGTGGCGCAAGATTCACGTGGAGCTGGTGGACGATGAGGGCCAGCCGCTGCGCATGCAGGACGAGAAGCACAAGCCGCTGAAGTACGACGTGATGGTGCGTGACGGGTATCGCGCGAAGCAGGAAGTGGAATAAAAGCAGGGGGGAGGGATCAGGGAGAGCAAAAGCAAAAGCAAATTCATGCCCTGCGCGTAATTCCCCTGGACCGAACGCAAGTTCTCGTTCGCACTCTCCCGATAAAGGCGCCGCCGTTTGGTTGCGGCTTCGAGCCGGCAGGGATTCTTTTTTCATTGTGGGACGCATGCGGAGCAGTGTGACTGCTGTCACCCGAGCGCAAAGCAACCAGCCCCTATGATCACGAACGTGAGGTTCGCATTACATGCGGCCGCCGAGGATTTGCGGATGCGCAGGATGCGGGCCGAGCGAAAACTTGGTAAGGGGTGAATGGAATGGGACTCGTTCCGATCATGTGGGCAGTATGGGGTATGTCATTGGTCTTTATGGCCGGCGTAAGCATTTTTGCGGCGAGATTGGGAAGGAATGAGGAGGCACAGATTTTTCTGGCCGAATCATCAAGCCATGAGAGGTCCGAGCAGGAGGCGATTGTCGCTCGGGTGAACAGGTTTCGCCCGGTGAAGATGATGGCACTGGGGATTGCGGGATCGATGACGGTGATCGTGCTGGTGTACTACATCTTCGACATCTTCCATCAGTTCTGAAGATCAGGCAACTGGAACCGCGACGGAATGTAACCGCGAGCGGGGCAACGCGCGTACGCTGCTGCGAGAGCGAAGGCCGGGCCTGCGAGGCCGGAGAGGCCCCGCATGCCGTGACGGCTTAGCCGGTTTCAGCTCAGGCCAGTCCTAGTGGACGAGATTGAGCTGAATCATGATGTCGCGTACATAGTATGCGACGACAATGACGGTCATGCCCACGACAAGCCAACGGGCGATGCGCACCATTGGCTCGACCTTGGCTACCTTTGAGGCGATGACCGCCTGCTCAGCCTGCTCATGCGAGAAGGAGTCGTCGAGGAAGATCTGGTCCTCTTCATTCTTGGTGAGGTTTGAGCGATAGATGTACATCGCGGCCATGAAGACGACGAACGCGGACCAGACGGTCCACATCACTGGGACAAAAGTCATACTCCACCTCCGAACGAATTCCGGTCCCAGGAACCAGCGGGGTCGTAGGGAATTGCGGTCTCGCGGCCAGAGGGGCCCCTTACGGTTGCCATCATAGCCCCAATTGGATGAAAAAGTGAACCCCCAAGGTTAATTCGGCGGTTGCTGGGTCATTGGGCGGCCAGGACGGGGGGCTGGGCAGGTGGGACGGGCAGGCTGAGGGTGGGGAATCTGGGGCTGGCGAGCGGGGCAGGCTGGGTTCAGCGACCATTCGAGCGGGGGTGCATCTAATGGGATGTGTACCGAAAGTGGGGCTTGTGCTAGGTTTCCCTGAAAGGTACATTACGTAGTAGACAGGCATTCCAAGACATTGAGGGAGAGTTCATGGCCACGACAACCGCTGCACCGACCGAAGAGACCGTTAAGAAAGCACCTCTTGTGCTGACGCCGCAAGCGATCGCCAAGGTACGCGAGATTATGGCTACCCAGGATCCGCTGCCGGCCGGGCTGCGCATTGGCGTGGTGGGCGGGGGCTGCTCGGGGTTCCAGTACTCCATGGCCTTTGAGAACCAGGGCGGGATGATGGACAAAGTTTTCAATTTCGAGGATTTGAAGGTTTTCGTTGACGCGACCTCGCTAATGTACCTGAACGGCTGCACAGTGGACTACGTGGAGACGCTGGAAGCGGCCGGGTTCAAGTTCGAGAACCCCCAGGTGAAGTCGACCTGCGGATGCGGCTCGTCGTTCCAGGTGTAAGAGACAGAGATCAGAAAATCAGAGGCCCGCCGGAAGAAGGCGGGCCTTTTGTTTAAGGGAACAGGGCACAGGAAAACCTGGTCCAATCACTGTGCGCTACACGAACCCTCCTCCGGGCATCAATTGCGGTGCAAGGGCAACCTGGACAAGCTGTCAATAGCACTTAAATCCGATGCTGAGACATCAGTGAACTCCTTGACATCGTCGCGCAAGGCCCAGATACTTCATAAAAGGGACATAAAGAATCCGTAAGGACTGGTTCGCAGGGGGAAGCGCAAAGACTGTGGGTTCCTTCAAAATATCCCGGCTCTCCACACTGATGCTCATTGCGGTATTGGGCTTGATTGTCGCTATCTTGATTGCGCCTCAGGTTGACCTGCCGGATTATACCTTTCAAAGAAATTCTTCCCCCTTGGCAATGCACGCACTCTCGCACCACGTCCCGGAGGGGAATGCGAGTTGTCTTGCATCTCTCGTGTCGCTCCAACCGGATGCAGTCGACCCAGCTCGAACGGTCTCCTCCTCTGACCTTGCCACTGAAGCTCCTTCCGTTCCTCACCCAATCCTCCGCTGTTAGAGAACACCACCCCTTCGCACATTGCAGTGTACGCACCGCCGCTTGATTCGCGGTGATTGCATCGAGATTCTTTGGTCAACCTCAATCTCCAATCGGTTGAACAGAAGCCTCGAGTGCGCAGTGACTGTTTTCATAGTCCCTCGGATTGTCCTTAATACGCTTTTGGGCATGCGAGTGAGGAGATGGTGATGCAAGCCGATTTGACAACCGGTTTACCGTCAACACAGGATCCACGACTCGTCCGATCTGATTTGTGCGTCTTCAGCCAGGATTGGTGGTTGAACTACGCGCGAAGATTTTCGGAATATCGCGAACTAAGAGTCGCGCATGGAAGCCAAGTCGTCGGGCGCCTCCCCTTCGTCTTACGGAAGAATTGGTTGGGACTTGCCCGCTGCCAGGAACCTTATTGGTCACATCTCGGCGGCCCCATCCTTGACCTGGGATTAGATCGCGCCGAACAGGCCGAAGTGATCCGCTTGTTGCTCGAGCAGTTGCCTCGATGGGCATCCTTTCATTTTGTCTGCGACCCAAATTCGAGTTACGCCGATCTCACGAGGGATGCTTTCAGAGATGCAGGATTCAAGCATTCGACCCAAGTCACCTATGTTCGCTTCCCGGATGAGGGCGAAGTATTGAGTACCCGAAAGAGCAAACATCGAGGACATCTGAAACGAGCTGCCAAGGGCCTGGAGTGCGCAGATGTAAGCGCACAAGAATTCTTCCAGTTTTTCAAGAAGAATCTGATGGCGAGAGGCAAAAGAAGCTATGCTCCCCTTGAGATTCTGCCGGGGCTGATCGAAGAGGCCATTTCCCGGGGCTGCGCGCGTGCAATTGCCGCCAAGCCAAACTCGCCGGGCGGGCCAGGAACCAGCGACCAAGGACTGCCCTACGACGCTGCCATCGTCTACCTCTGGGACAGCAGCCGCTGCTACTACTGGCTTTCAACCCGCCGCATCTCTTTTGGAGGAGATCCGGCACTCAAACCCCATCCGGATGCCGTCAAGCTTCTTGCGGTCACGGCGATGGAACACGCTCAGGCGATGAACCTGGCTTTCGATGCAGATGGCGCCGAAACTCCTGGATCGGACAATCTCTATCGCAATATGTTCGGGCTCAGAAACCAGCAGTTACGCGACGTCTTCCGGCGCTCAAACACTATCGAACGTCTATACCAGAGGTCCAAACGGCGGATCGCGCAAAAGCGAAGGTAAAGGCCAAGACAAGAACTGAAGCGAAGGGCTATTGGGGGGTCATTTCAGGGGGCGTTGGATTAGGCGTTGGATTGATGCCGAAGCCGCTTCCGAAGCCGCTCCCGCCTCCGATGCTGGATCCGCCGCCAATTCCAGATCCGCCGCCGGATTGGCCTGCGCCCGGTTGGCCGTTGAGACCGGTGCTGCCGCCGCCGATGGCTTTCACGTCGGAGAGCGGATCGTAGGTGAACTCCCACTCGTTGTAATGCTGCTTCTTCTTGTAGACCAGGATGGAGGTTTTGTCGCTGGCGGGGGAGAAGCCGATGATGCCCGCGCCGCCGAAGGTCGGAGAGCCCGAACTGGAACCTGAGTTAGTGCCTGTGTCGCTGGATGGAGTGCCGCTCGAGAATGCGCTGCCGGAAGATCCGGTTGTGCCAAACGACGAGGAGCCGGAGTTATCGGTGGAACCGGGTGCGCCAGCGGAGGGCGATTGTCCGCTGCCGGAGTCGGACGAGCTGAAGAGCGATCCGGAACCAGATGGGCTACTGCCGAAGGAGCCGCCGCCGGGGCCGATGCCGGCGAGAGTGGACGCGTTGCCGGCGAGGGGCTGGCCGAAGAAGCCCATGGCGGTGGGAGTTTTGTTCTGGCCGAACGCGACAGGCTTCCAGTCGGCCTGGCCCGTGATGGGGTCGAGGTATTTCCTGCGCAGAAAGTGGATGTCGTTAGTGTTGACAAGCGCCTCTTCGTTGGGCGGATAGGCGTGGAATTTGCGGTAGTAGAGCTGAATGGCGCGGCGATATTGCATGCCGCGATGAAAGGTTTCGAGATCGCGGTCGCGCTGGATGGAGCGGGCCATTTCGGGCGCGGCGATGGAGAGCGAGAGAACGAGGAGCGCCATGAGGAAGATGGGGATGAGCATGACATAGCCCAGCTCAGAGGATGGGATGGCATTGCGTGGACGAGTTAGCGAGGGAGGAGTCACGATGCGAATCAGAAGTGAGAGATTTCGAGCGATTGCGTGTTGTTGTAAGCGAGATCGGTGATTTCGACGCTGAGGGGGCGAATGACGCCAACCTTGTAGCGATGGTCGACGATGTCGCCGGTTTTTGCCATGAAGATGTCGTCGCCATGGGAGAAGAATGCCTTGAGCACCTTTTGCCCGTCCTGCGAGTAGCCGAAGTATTTGAGATCGATGGCTGGAGGCCTGGGCGGCGCCGGAGGCGTGTTTTGCGCTGCCGCGGCGGCTGGGCCGTTGGGGCGAACTGACGCGAGTGGCTTGGGAATTTCGATGGGGGCCGAGTCGGCGGAGAAGATGTTGCGGCCCGTGCCGGAGTACTCAATGCCTTCGCTCTGGGCCAATTTATCGAAGTGGAGCGAGGGATCGATGCCCGCGTTCGAGAGCCTCTGCGCCTGGTTACTCGCAGTCGACGATGCGGCCGACGGTGCAGCAGGCGGATTTTGCAGCGCGGGCGCGGCCGGCGCCGAACCGGAGTCGGGCGGCGCGGATGATCCAAAGAACATGCGGTAAACCACAAAGGCGCAGATGATCAGGATGACCACGAGCACGCTCGCCGTGATCACTTGACGCTTGTTTTCGGTTCCAAGAGCGAGGGCCATGATTATTCGCCCTCCTTGTCCGGCGCGGCGGCGGCTGGAGATTCATCGCCGGGGGATGGAGCGAAAGGCAGGCCGCTGGCTTCAGCGTCGGCGGGGCGCAGCCAGGTGGAGACGCGCAGGCGCAGGTTGACGAGGCCGCCCTGCTGGCCGGTCAACGACATGCCGCGAATGATGAAGAAGATTTGATCGCGCTCAAGCGAGTTAACGAAGTGCATGATGTCCGGATAGTTGCCGCTAATGCCCGCGTCCATGGAGATCTCAGTGAGTGCGGAGCCGGGCTTGGCCTGCGCGTACTGCACGCGCGAGAGGCGGACCGAGGAGGAGACGGCCAACTCGCCGATACGGCTGGAGATGACGGAGTAGTCGGACGGGATGCGCTTTTTGTAGAAAGCTTCAATCTGCCGGCGAGATTTGTCGACGCGTTGATCGAGACCGCGAAGGGGCGCGGTCTGAATTTTGAGAGCCGTCAACTGAATCTGTTTGCCCGCAAGGACGTTGCCGGAATCGCTGTTCATGGCGGCCCAGTCCATGCCGAGGCGAATGGCGAGGACGATGGCGAGGACAAGCAAAACAGCGAAGCCTGCGAAGTGCCAGGTAAGCGGAGAGGCCAGGCGCTCCCGCAAAGACGAAGATGATCCGTTCGCGCTCATTGCCGACCTCCGCTCGCTGGTCCCGAGTACGGCGGGCGGCCGTTTCCTTGCGGAGCTCCGTGTTCCGGGTGCAAACGATCGGGGTTGGCGATACCGAGGGGCACGGTCGAACGGGAATTGGGCGCGGGCCGGGCGGCGATCCGCTCTTCTTCCAACGTGGGCGGGTTGTAATCCGCAAGCAGATCAAAGTCGAAACGGTTGGAGATGCTGATGGCCTCCTGACGCTGCGAGGGGTTGTTGCTGGACTCGGCGCTTTCACTCACGATGCGAGGTTGCAGGAATCGGCGCGAGCGCTCGAAGTTGGCCACGAGATCGTCGGCGCGATCGCGGGGACCGACGACGCGCACGTGAACGGTAATGTGACCGTCTTCGGCGCGAACGGGCTCGATCGAGGTGACCTGCACGCCCCCGGGGAGGACGGTTTCCATGGCTTCCATCGCAAGTGTCCAGGAGAAGGCCTTCTGGTCAAAGAGCTGATTGAGTGCTTCGGCCTGGATGAGGACCTGAGCGTTGTCAGGGCGGCGCATCATGGCCTCGGCCGCCGCGCGCTCTGCCTGGATCTGGGCGATCTGGCCGTCGAGAGAGTGGTCGCGGGCGCGCGCTTCGTGGGCCTGGCGGTCAAAGAGATGGAGGCCGACGAAGAAAAGGAGGCAGAGCACGGCGAGCACCGCCATGGCGATGCGCAGACGCTTGAGCGCCGGGCCGAGGTTGGCGTAGGGGCGAGAGGCGAGATTGAGAGTGATTCTCATCGCTCAGCTTGCTCCCGCCAGCGCGCCTGCGACGCCGGCAAAACAGATTTGAGGAAGCGCAGTCACGGCGCCTTCGCCGGGGCGCGAAGCCCACTCAACGACGGAAAGTTCGGGATCGCCAATCGAGGCGGCGAACTCCGCGGCGTCCTGAGTTCCAGCGTAATAGAGCGTGCGAGGACGCGAGCCGAGCTTGTCTTCAAAGTAGGCGGAGGCGACGGCGATGCTGCGCTGCATTTCGGAGATGCGCTGCGTGGAATCATCGGGAAGGTCGAGGGTGCGGTAGAGGAGCAGCTCCTGGCCTGTGGCGATGGAAGTGGTGATGGCGTGCGCGCTGAGGTTGGCGGCCATGATGGCTTCCATGGAGTCGAGGGCCTCGAGTGCTGCGAGTGAGGAGGAGAGAACGGCTCCAGGCTCATAACCGGCGGCGCGAACGGCGGACTCGTATTCGGCGAGGATGGGGCCGGGCACGACAGCGGCGAGGACTTTACATTCAGATTCGGTCTGCGACAACATCTGATAACTGACCCCGGCATGCTCGACATCGAAGGGGACCATTTTGCGCAGCCGGAAGCGCACGACAGAGAGGGCCTCCTCGGCTCTGGCAGGGATGGAATCAAAATCGAGGACGAAGACGCGGACAATCGTGTCGGGCAAAACAACGGTGACGGATCGAGTGCGGGGCGAGACATCGTCGAGAGCGGAGCGGATGGCGTCGGCGACGGCTTCAGGCGCGCGCAGGTTGGGGTCTTCAATGCCGGGAACGATCGTGCCCGCGGGCAAGGGAACGAATGCGTAGACGTGGCCGCGCGCCAACTGGGATGCGGCGCGGCGGGCGCGCGCGGCGGGACGCGAAGCGGCGAGCACGCCTTCCGGCGAGATTTCGACGGCGACCGGCGGACGGCCTGCGGACTGGATGGCTGGCAGCGCGGCGAGTTTCGCTTTGTTCAGGAACGATGCCAAGTACGAGTCTCCGATTCAGTTTCTGTTACAGCCCGCTTCAACTGTGCCTCGGGTGCCGGGGATAAATTCCCGGCCTAACGTGACGCCTCAATAAATGTAACCTTGTTGATCTCTTTGAGTGTAGTGACGCCGCGGCGAACGCGCTCGATGGCGGACTCGCGGAGAAAGCTCATGCCTTCCTTTTGCGCCTGCCTGCGAATCTCGGAGGTTGGCTTTTTGGCGAGGATGATCTCGCGAATGGTGTCGGTAAGGTCGAGCAGCTCGTGGATGGCTGTTCGGCCGCGATAGCCGGTGCCGCCGCATTCCATGCAGCCGGAGCCCTCGCGGAAGTCGAAGCCGCGCCACTCGGCGGGATCGAGGCCGCTGGAGATGAGGAGATCGTCGCCGTAATGTACGTTGTGGCCGCAATACTCGCAAACAGT
>CAYYKV010000118.1:0-9738 GCA_964468605.1 uncultured Occallatibacter sp.
GGCGGCATGTAGCGGGCGAACCAATCGACGGCGCGCTGCAAGGTGTCGCGGCGGTCGGCGGGATCGGTGAAGCCGTGGCCTTCGTTGGGGTAGACGACCAGCTGCGCAGGAACATGCAGATCGCGCAGCGCATGCCAGAACTCGAAAGACTGCGGCGCGGGACACTCGCCGTCGCGATCGCCGACGACGGTGAGGGTTGGCGTTTTCGCCTGTTTGATGAAGGTGATGGCAGAGCTCTTCGCGTAAATCGCGGGGTCGTCATAAACAGATGCGCCGAAGTAGGGAATCATCCACTGATCGATGGAGTTTTCGCCGTAGTAGGAAAGCCAATCGGAAATGCCCGCTCCGGCGACCGCGGCGCGGAAGCGATGGGTCTGGGTGACGGCGAACATGGTCATGAAGCCGCCATAGCTCCAGCCGGCAATGCCGATGCGATTGGGATCGACGGAGTACCTGGCGAGAACGGTGTCGACGCCGGCGAGTATGTCGCGCAGGTCGCCGTATCCGAAGTCCTTGCGATTGGCCTCGGTGAAGGCCTCGCCCTGGCCATAGCTGCCACGAGGATTGGGCATGAGAACAAAGTAGCCGAGCGCGGAAAAAGCGGTGGAACTGACGCCGCCTGCGCCGCCGTTCCAGCGCGAAGCGACCGACGAAGCTGGACCGCCGTGGACTGCAACGAGAAGCGGATATTTTTTCGACGGATCATAATCCCTGGGCAAGAGCAGCCAGCCCTGAATGTTGAAGTTGTCGTTGGTCCACGAGAGCGAAACGGAATCGCCCCAGGCAGGCTTGACGCCGTCGTTGAAGTGAGAGAGCAGAACGAGGCGTCCGGTGCCGGGCGAGTGGACGGACGGATGAAGCCCGGCGCGCGCGACGAAGATTTCGGGCGGCGTATTGAAGGAGCTGGCCTGAAAGGCGAAGAGGGAGCGATCGGCCGAGGCGGATAGGCCGGGATCGAATTGTCCGGAATCCACATCGCCGGGAATGGTGAAGACGGGTTCGCCAATGGTGGATGCAGCACCAGCGGTTGCGGACCTTTGCACGCGGACGAGCCGTTGGTCACCTCCGGCAACTTCGTCAACATAGAGGGACCGGTTGTTATCCCACGTGATCCATTGAGCGGATGCGGGACGGTTGGGCGTGAGGTCAACTGGTTCGCCGCCGGTCGAGGGGACGACCCAGACGTCGCCGCCGACGACGCCTTGATCGCTCATGAGACCGCCGATGAAGGCGATTGTTTTTGCGTCGGGCGACCAGCGGGGAATGGCGATTTGCAGATCGTGGAGCGGGCCGGAGAGATCAGCGGGCGCGAGGATGGCGGTGGGTTTGGTTTCCCACCCTACTCGGACGCCGTCCTTCGGCGCCGCGTCCGAGTAGGATGGGGCACCCGGCTTCCCTTCCCACCCAACACGTCCGCCGCTTGAATCGGCGGACGCGTTGGATGGGGCACCCGCTATTGAGGTTGATGGGGCAACCATGCTTTGCGTGTAGAGCTTTGCGACCCACCAGTTGTTTTCGCCGGGAGGGTCCGCGGCGATGTAGGCGAGAGATTTGGAATCGGGCGACCAATCGAACTCGAAGACGTGAAGATCGGGCGGCGTGACAAAGACAGGGAGAGCGGGCTGAGAAGTATCGGCGGAGACAGCGGCCACGCGCTGAATTTCAATGTGATCTTCTCCGATGACGCCGGATGGAAGAGGTTCGGCGGCGAGCGCTCCGGAGGGACGCGTAGCGCCTTCGACGTAGAGAAAGGCGATGCTCTTTCCATCGGGAGAGAAAGCCGGCGCTTCAACGTAGCCGTGGAGTTCGGTGAGGCGAGTGGCCGGCTTGCCGTCAAGATGAGAGAGAAAGAGATCGATCTGGCGGCCGGGATCCGCGCAATCGGAGAGGAAAGCGATGGAGGCGGAGCCGGGCGACCAGACGAAGGGGCCGGCGTTGCAGGAGTAGCCGGTCGAGGCGGCGATCTGCTGGCTTTGGGCCAGATTGTCGATTGAGGCGAGGTGAAGCTGGCCGGATTCAAGCCAGGCGACGCGCTGGCCGTCGGGAGAGATGGCTACCTGAGCGATGGTGCGCGCGGCGTTCTGGCTGGCGAGGATTTCATTGAGCTCGGCGGATGTGGGTGCGGATTGAGAGTGAGCGAAGGACGCGGCGCAGGTAACGATGAAAACCGCAACGTAATGGAAGCTCGGTGACGAGCGGAACATAGGGGAATGGTAATGCAGGACAGCGGAGTTAGCGGGGTTAGCGGGGTTGGCGGGGTTAGCGGAGTTGGAGGGTCGGCAGGGTTGGCATGGTATCCCCGGTCCCCAAATGCGAGGGACCGGGGGCACCCGGCGCTCTGGGGTCGAATTTGGGCCCTTTTGAGGGTGAAATCGCGCGAAAAATCGCAAAAAAACGCAAAAAATCGACACGAATTTTGAAGAGTTTTTGTTGATTCTAAAGATAGTTACGGTCAAAAATCGCGTTTGAGAGTGTATCAAATCACTCCCTCTCGTTTTTTTTGCGGCAGCGGCGGGGAACAGAGAGACAGCGCGGCAGGAATCGATCGCGATGGCTGAGTTGCTGCACATAAGACAAGGATAGCGACATTGGAGAATTAACCGGCAAAGTTGGGGAACGAAATTTTCGTCGCAAAATCATCGAGATGCGCGGGTTCAGAGGTGGAGTCGCTCTTGACAGGTGAATTGCCGGCACCAGAAAGGGTTAGCTGAGTCGGCAAGAGCTGCATGGTATCCCATGCCCCAGAGTCGGGATGTGGGGCACCCATTCAGTGTGGTGGTTGAAGATCGCGAAAAACAGAAGCAGATCCCTCGGCTCCGCTTACCCCAATCACGAAAAGCGTGATTGGGGCCCCAAGCGCGCTCCGCTCGGGATGACACGGTGTGGGTGGTGGGCGGTGGGCGGTAGGGCGAAGGGGCTTGACAAGAGAGAACAGAGGTCAGAGGGTTGCGGCACGGCTAAAGCCATGCCCTGATACAAAGCTCGACGCTTTGAGCTTGCGGTATCCCACGTCCCAGAATCGGGACGTGGGGCACCCATTCCGTTCGTCTGGGGCCGAGGACGCGAAAAGCAACCGCAGATCCTTCGCTCCGCTGAAAACCGCTTCGCTCAGGATGACACATCGTAGGGAATGCTCAGTTCTGCGCGCTCCGCTCGGGATGACACGGCGTGGGCGGTGGGCGGTGGGTGATGGGGCTTGACAACAGGATCAGGGGCGGTTGACGGCGCGGGCGCCGTAGGGGACGAGGAGATTGGCGACGATGGGAGTGACGACCGGCGACCCGGCGCCGACGAATTCGGTGACGGTGTTGAGGTTGGTATTCGTCGTCCAGACATTTCCTGAGCCGTCGATGGCGAGCGAGAGAGAGATGTTGAGGCCGGCCTGATAGCCGGTGGAGGGTGAGATCGCGATGCCGGAGGAGTTGAACTCGCTGATGGAGCTGTCGGGATACGGCGCGGAGGTTGCAGTGCTGCCGCGATTGGCGACCCAGACGTTGCCAGCGCCGTCGATGGCGATGCCCTCCGGGACATTGAGACCACCGCCGGTGTAACCTGTGGGGCCGGAGATGTTGGAACCCGATGCGCCGAAGAGACTGAGCCTGCTTTCGGTCGATGAGCTGTCAGCTACCCAGACGTTGCCGTTCGCGTCGACGGCAATGCCCCAGGGATCGGCGAGGCCGCCTCCGGTATAGCCGGTGGAAGGGGAGATGGCAGTGCCGGCGTTCACACCCGATGAATAGAATTCACTGAGCGCGCCGAGAGTGATGCTATCGGTTACCCAGATGTCGCCCGAAGCGTCGATGGCAAGGGAAACAGGATCATTGTTTATGCCGCCGCCGGTATCGCCGGAGGAACTGGTGATCGGCGAGCCGGTGGAGCTGAACTCGCTGAGGCTGGCGCCGACATTGTTCACCACCCAGGCATGGCCAAGCTGATCGAATGCGATGGCGTAGGGGGCGTTGAGGCCGCCGAGTGTGTAGCCGGCGGACGTGGAGACCGGCGTGCCGTTGTTTGCGATCTCGCTGAGGCTGTCGGGAGTGACGTTCGCGGTCCAGACATTGCCGGATTTATCGATGGCGATGCTGAATGGATCTTCGATGCCGCCGCCGGAGAAAGGCGAGCCGGTGACGGGCGCGCCCACGGGACTGAGCTCGCTGACAGTGTTTGCGCCGGTTGCCGTATTGCCAACCCAGACATTCCCAGCGGCGTCGATGGCAATGGGAAGCGGCCCGTTCATGCCTGCACCGGAGTAGCTAACGGCGATGGTGAAGTCATTGGGCACGGGCGTGGTGGGCAACTGAGGCTGGAAGGGCGAGTCAGGGGTCTGGAGTCCAAACAAGGCGGCGACGTTAGCGCCGGGATTGTGGGCGATGTTGAGAGCGGCGGTTGCGGTGTCAATGGGTTGAACGCCGTTGTTGGTGGCGTTGGAGAAAAGCGTTGAGCATTGCGTGGACGCGGAGCCGGCGGTGTTGGCGGAGTTGACGCAGGCGGCGAGAATGTCGGCGAGAGAATTGATCTCCTGCTGCGGTACGGTACCGTTGAGACCGGGCGTGGTGGCGAGGGCAACACCCATGCTGGGGTCTTCAAGATTGGCCAGGTTGTTGAACGCGTTGGTGAGGCCGGTTGCGGCGAGGCTGGTGTTGGAACTGGAAATGTTCAGCGGACCACTGGCAAAGCCGGCCAGGGCATAGGCGGTTGCGATGGTCGAGACCTCGTTGACATCAGTGGACGCAGAGGTGTTGCAGGCCTGCGCCGGAGCCATGAGGGTGATGGCCGGGTTTAAGCCCGAGCCCAATCCAGGATCGCCGCCGGATACGTAAAAGTAGCTATGCGCGTAGGAGCTGGGACAGTTGTAGTCGTTGGTGATGGTGAAATTGCCGTACTGGTCGGTTGTGACGTAGTAGTGGTTGCTGCCGTCTTCAGTGGTGTTGGCGGCGCTCCTGAGCAAGGAGAGCGATTGGTTGGTGCTGGAGGCAGCGATGCCGGGGCCACCGTAACCGGCGTTGTTGACGGCGTAGAGATAGACGTGCGCGCCGATGATGGGATTCTGGCCGCCGTGAACCGATCCGTGGAGAACCGTGCCGGGAACGGGGCCGTTGTTGGACACGGTGTTGGCCGGCATGCCCGCGCAACCGGAGAGAACAAGAGCACTGAAAGAAGCGGCAAAGGCCACGAAAATACGCATGATGAAGACTCCCATCGCCGGGTGCTGTTGCGGTGCTCGGACCCTGCCTCGACGGACACTAAGCGAAACGCGCAAGACAAATCAGTTGTGGGCGGCACGAAGAACTGCGAGTTGTATACCACGGCGCAAGGCGCGAATCAATGGCTAAGCAGGTGCATGAACAGGAGCTATTAGCCATTAGCTTTTAGCTCTTAGCTTGTGCTGTGGAAGTGGAGCGGATGCGGCTGGCGCGAGCCGGATGAGGCAAAAAGCTCATGGCCAGGAGCAAAAAAGCCGTTGGCGGCGGGAAGCGGGGTTTCGAGCCGCGACGAGGGACGGGCATGAAATTTGTCAACAGGCTGGAGGGCAAGAAATTTGCTAAGTGATTGAAAACAAGCAGAAGATTCAGGGGGGCGAAGTTTGCAGGTAATTTATGCGGTTTGGAGTAAGCTGAAAGCAATCTTACAGAAATGATTCTGACTGACGGAGAAGCCGAGAGGCTTTTCCGATCTTCTTCGGGCCATCACCGCGGAGGGCGCGGGCACGAGGAAAGAAGAAGAGAGCGGAGGGGCGACTCGATGGACGAGTTGCCCCTTTTCCTTTTCCGCGGCTGAGAGCGTGACCGCGCGATGAGGTGAAAGGAGCCGGTGCGGGGAGCGGTGAGAGCAAGTGGAATCCGCTTGAAGCACGGGATTCAGATCGCGCGGTCTCGAAGCAAGGGAAGGACCGTGGATGGGTGGCCGGAATGGTGGAGGAATGGCAACAGTAAGGGAAAACGCAAATTTGAACAAGAAGAAGCAGGGACAAGGAAACAAGGTGGTGACCATGCAGCCGGCAAACGGCGGCAAAGAATTGGAGGAGGACGAGAAAGGCGGAAAACAGGCCGCAAAGAAAAAGCGCGACAAGAAGGAGGGCAAAGGAGGAACCAAGGCGCTGCGCCGTGAAGTGAACAAAGTGGTGAAGGGCCGCAAGGAGAAACTTGCGGAAACGCTGGTGGAGGAGGCCGCACGGGGCGACTTGCACTGCGCAGCGATGGTGTTGTCGCTGATGGAGGAAAAGAAGAAAGACGGCGAGGACGACGATTGGGACGGGCCGGGACTGGCGGATCTTCTGGTGCCGGGCCAATGGCAACAGAAATTAACAGCCAAGAAAGCGGCGAAGGAAGAAGAAGAGACAAAGGCGGCGTGAAAGGCAGGGACCAGTGGTTAGTGGTTAGTGGTTAGTGGTTAGTGATCCGCTTTCTTGGTTTTCTTGCTTGACGTAGGGCTGGGGTGGGCCGATCTGCTGCGGCCTGCCCCAGCGAATTGAGTTTGCGAGTTGCAGTGAGAAGAGGGATGCGATGGGAATGAAGCTCATGAGAGACGGATGGTTCAGGGTGCGGCAAATGACATCGTGGGTTCGCACCCTTTTCGCAAAGAACGCGAAAAGGATGGGGCAAGCGATCGCGGTGTGCGCGGCGGCGATGGTGCTGACGGCGGCGGCGATGGCGCAGGCAGTGAGCACGACGACGGTGCAAGGGACGGTGTACCTGGCGAACGGGCAGCCGGGCGCGGGGACACTGGTGATCAGCTGGCCGGCGTTCACGACCGCGGCGGGCCAGGCGGTGGCTGCGGACTCGACGACAGTGACCATCGGGCCGGACGGATTTGTGAGCGTGAGCCTCGCGCCGAATGTGGGCGCGACACCCGCGGGAGAGTACTACACGGCCGTGTACGACATGAGCGACGGGACGACGAGCACGCAGTACTGGGTGGTTCCGGCGGCGGCGCAAGCGAGCCTGGCGCAAGTGCAGGCGCAGGTGATGCCGGCGGCGCAGGCGGTGCAGGCGGTGAGCAAGGCGTATGTGGACCAGGCGATTGCGCAGGCGACCCAGAGCGGCGGGCTGACGGCGACAGGCGGAACGCTGACCGGGCCACTGTATTTGAGCAGCGATCCGACGCAACCACTGCAAGCAGCGGACAAACATTATGTGGATACGCAGGTGGCCACGGCAGTGCCACTGGCGGGCGGAAACATGACGGGCGCGCTGACAACGCCTGTGGTGAACGGCGTGCAGGCTCCGGCGACAGCGAGCGCGCAGACAACGCTGCAAGCCGCGATCAATGCGGCGGGAACGAATGGGGCGATGGAGATTCCGCCGACGTACGCGGGGACGGACACATTCACGAATACGAGCGGCGTGAAAGTGACGGACCTGCGCACGGCCGGCGCGCAACAGGCGGAGCGCAGCGTGAAGGAGTTCGGCGCGGTGTGCGACGGAGTAACCGACGATACGAACGCGCTGCAGGCAGCGCTGAGCTACGCGAGTGCGCACGGCGTGGCGCTGACGATTCCGCAAGGAACGTGCAAGACGCGAGCGCTGAGCTGGCATGGGCAATCGATTGGAGGATTGGGCAAGCAGGTGTCGGCTCTGATGGGATTTCCGGGGCAGGATGTGCTGGAGAGCGGGCCGGACGCGACGAATATTTTGAGCTACACACGGCTGCACGATCTGACGATTTATGTGGACCAGAGCGTGGATGTGTCGTGTTCGCCGGCAGAGGGGCGAGCGGCGGCGGGAAGCTGCCAGTCGAACCGGCCGATAGAAGCGAACTCGATTTTTTCGCCGGGCGGAAATGGACTGACGGGAACAATGGGAACGGGCGGGGCGTGGAACATCGGCAACTGCGCGATTGCGATGCAGGCCACAACGGGCGCGGGAGGCAATGGGCTGCGCGTGGCGGAGATCGAGAACGTGGAGATCGCGGCGACGGGCGTTGATCCGATGGCAGCGCAATACCCGGGCGCGCATTCGACGCACACGTGCGGCATTTATCTGGCGCAGTGGCCGCAGTGGAGCGAGTTCCGGAACATCGACATTCGCGGAGTGAATACGGGCGTGGCGATTCCGGCGTTGCCGACTGCGGTGCCGGCGGGCTTGAATGCGGATTCGAATCGCTGGCAGAACGTGACGATCCAGGCGACGCACGCGTTCACGGCGGCGGCGGGATCGAACAATGTGCTGGACAACGTGGTGGCGCTGGCGGGGAATTCCTCAGCGACGGGCGAGCCGCCAACGGGGCTGGTGCTGGATCTGAACGGAAGCGGGCAAAATCCGCAACAAAATCCGCAACAGGGATGGACGGTGCGGAATGCGGTTGTGGTTCCGGCGTGGTACGCGGTGCAGCCGGCGTTGACGGTTACGACGGCGGGCGGCGCGGTGACGGCGGTGACGGTGGGCAGCGAGCACGGCCTGGGATGGGATCCGTACGGAACGAGCGTGCCGGTGGCATTCAGCGGATCGTGTTCGGCGCAGGCAACGGCGGCCGTGAATGCGAGCGGAGCGATTTCAGGAATTACGGTCACGCAGGGCGGAGTGGGCTGCTCGTCGACAACGACGGCGAGCCTGAACGCGGCGGGGACGTGGGATACGGCTGCGCCGGTGAACCTGATCGGCGGGCAGGATATGACGTTCTTCGCCGGAAATCTGCTGAAGGGCAACGGCGGATACACGGTGTGGAACGCGGCGAACTCGGCAAGCTACGGAACACAACTGGATGGCGGAGGCGGAACGCTGCCCGGCGGCGTCGCTTACGCGGCTTTGGTCAGAAACAGCAGTGTCGGCTCGGCGATGCAGGTGGATCAATTTCCGGGCGCGGACATTGGAGCAAAGATCCAGGCGTGCGTGAACGCGGTGAATGCGAGTTATGGCGGAACGTGCGACGCGCGGAACTTCACGGGCAATCTGACTTGGGGCGAGAGCCTGACGATTTCGACGGGCAATGTGGCAATTCTGCTGCCGTGCGCAACGATCACGACTGCGAACCAGATTGTTGTGACGGCAGGGACGCGGAACGTGTCGTTGCGCGGGTGCGCGCTGCGCGGCGGGACGCAGGCGAGCGGGAGCACGGGCGGAACGGCGCTCGCTTACACGGGATCGAGCGCGATGGTGCAAGTGGGCGACCCGACTTATGCGACGGACACGCAGGGTTTCCACCTGGACAACGTGGTGATCAATACGACGGGAGCTACCAGCGCGACGGCACAGGGATTGGTGGCATACCGGACGCAGGAGATGGACTTAGAAAGCCTGTATTTCCTGGGTAACTCAAATCAAACAGGGATGACTCTGGACGGGACCGGGAATTACACCGGTGGAACGTTTCTGGATAACCAGTTCAGCGGTTTTGGAACGGCGGTGAATGCGATCGGGCACCAGATTACAAACCCGGCGACGACGGATTGGGCGAATGCAAGCACGTTTGTGCGGCTGCACATCGATTGCCCGACGAGCAGCGGGAACCCGATCAGCGGCACTTACGGAATCAACTTACAGCAGGGCGATGGAAACACGTTTACCGGAGGGGATGTCGAGGGATGTTCGACAGCGCTGCACTTAGGGCCGAATGCGCAGAACAACACGATTGTGGGGCTGCGGAACGAGAACTCGACGAGCCAGGTGGTAGCGGACGCAGGGAGCGCATACAACAACTGGATGACGGGCGGCACGATGTTCACCGGAAAGCTGACCGACAACGGAACGCGCAACAGCTTCCTCGATACGTTTCACCGGAGTTTCAACGCATTGAATGGTG
>CAYYKV010000119.1:0-9718 GCA_964468605.1 uncultured Occallatibacter sp.
AAATCGCCGGCAGCTTCGGCGATCTTGCTGTTCTCGGTTTCTACCCCAACAAGCAAATCACCACCGGGGAGGGCGGCGCGGTTTTGGCTCGCGATCCAGCGCACGCTGTGAGCCTGCGCCTGCTCAGAAATCAGGGCCGCGATCCGAACGCGGGTTGGCTCGACCACGCCGAGCCCGGCTATAACTATCGGCTTTCGGAATTGGCTTGCGCTCTTGGCCGCGTTCAGTTGCAGCGGATCGATGAAATCCTCGCACTCCGTCGTCAGGCTGCCGAGCGCTACGATGCCCTTCTCTCGGATGTGCCCGGCCTCGAGCGTCCCCCTCTCCTGCTTCCGCGCTGCGAACTCAGTTGGTTTGTCTATGTCGTCCGCCTGCCTGATGGCGTCGACCGCGAACAAGTGCAGACTGCACTTGCCCGGCAGGGCATCGCCACGGGCCGCTACTTCGCTCCCATTCACCTGCAGCCTGCGTGGCGTGCCGTGTGCGTGACAGACGCTCGCCATCTACCCCTGACCGAATCCATCGCCCGCCGCACACTGGCGCTGCCATTCTTTAGCCGAATCACCGCCGAACAGCAGCAGGCCGTAGCACACACGCTGCACAATGCGATCACCAGCCTCAAGCGAACAGGCCAATCCGGCATTTAGTTTGAATTTGAAACCTGCACGGTCTTCGCCGGTTTCCGGCGACACGACCTTAGATAGGCAATGAGGTCGTTTAGCTCGCCCGCCTCAAGATCGTCCCCGAAGGCCGGCATCACTTTGCTGCCGTAAACGATTTGCTGGCGCAGAGCGGCCTTCGATTTCCGTCTTCCCACTCCCGACAGATCGGGTCCTTTGTGTCCGCCGACGCCGCTTATGCTGTGGCAATGCTGGCATCCGCTCTTGCTGAAGACCTCAGCGCCATGTGCTCGCTGGCTGCGGGAAGAAGCAATCGCAAAGGAAGAAAACATCAGAACCATCGCAGCGACGGACAGCAGCGATCTCATTGACCAGTCCCGCCGCCGTGCGAGCCGCCATCTGCGGTCACGTTGCTATGAATATGCCACGGCACGCTCTCCGAAGTGACCTCGGGATGCTTGCTGAGGAACTCCAGTGCATAAGTGTTGGCTGTCGGATCGTCTTTCTCATCGGCAAAAGCCGCCGCCTCGCGCGCGGCATCATCCTTCATGCCCAAGCGACGATAGACGATCGAAAGAATGTAATGCGCGGCCAAATCATCGGGATCAATCGCTTGCACGGTCTCGTACTCAGTCCGCGCCTCCTGGTACTTGTGCTGCTGATAGAACGAGAAACCAAGTTCCCTGTGCGCGTCGCGCGAGCGGGGGAACTGCGTTATCACGTCGAGCAAATCGGCAATCGCAGCGTCCGGGCGCCCCTGAATGCGGTCAACCAATGCCAGATAGTAAAGTGCACGCGCATTGTGCGGAGCAAGCTGCAACGCCTTCTCAAGGTTGGTTCGCGAACCGTCGTATCGCTGCCACGAGAAGTCGGCGATCGCTATATTGGTATAGGCATCCGCATAATCCGGGCGCAGCTGTGCGACTTGCTCGAATGCTCGCACGCTCTCCAAGTATTGCTGCGCATCCAGCAGCCCGATGCCGTAGTTATTCCATCGCATCCACACCGGATTGTCCACGGGATCGGCCGGCGCGGCAGGATTAGAGCCAATCGCAAGCGTCCGCGTCCGCGATGTCATCTCCACTTCTGGCAACTCGTAGTGCTTGCCCATGCCAAAGTCGATGAAGTGCTGATTGAAGCGGCGATAATTGACCTTGGCGGTGATGGTGATCGGCCCGGCAGCATTCTCCGGCACCTTGAACTGATAGCGCACGATCTGCGAACGGCCCGACTGAATCGTATTGTTATAGGCAACCACCCGCGTATCCCACACTTGGTGCAGATCGTTCAGTGTTCCGCGAACGTTCACCAGCCGATTCGTAAAGCTGTGTGCGGTGGGATCGAGCGCACCGTCCGGCCCAACCGCGCCGGAGTCCATCAGCACGTTCCCTGCCGCATCTTTGGCCTCGAACTCCACCCAGCATTCGTAGAAGTCGCGCTGCTCGGGAACGAGCGTATGGCCAATTCCCTTGTTCTGAATCACGACGGAAACAGTCAGAACATCCCCATCGGCAATGTCGAAGGGCTCGGTTCCGAGGGGCGCAATCAGCTTGCCGCCATTGCGCTCGATTCCAAACAGATCGACGTTGAGCACCCCAGTCTGCAGAAAGGTGATGGTTTTTTGCAGTTGCTCGTCGTAACGGTAGTACTTCGATAGCACCGTATTCGCGCCCAGCCACCGGTGCGACATCAGCTTGCCTTGTTCCGTTCCATAATCGGGCTGCTCGGTCGTCTCCTCCGCCATGTGGCAGGTTTGGCACGTGGAAACCTGCGGCTTCACGTAGAACGGCAACGGGTTTTGCTTGCTGAAGGAAGCCTGCTGCCACTCGTCGTAGAGAAAGATCGCGCGCTGCCATTTGTAACCATTCAACATTTTGGGCAGTGCAGCTTTATGGCAGGCGCCGCAGAACTCGCTGGTCCGGTAGAAATCCCTCATCACGGCCTTGGAGTGCCGATCGAGGTGGGCCAGGATGTCCTTGTCGGAGACTTCACCATAGATTGGCTTCCCGTCGGCATCCACCAGCACCGACGGAACTCCCATCACGTAACTACCGGTCCCGCGCGTATCCACCTTCTGGATTGAATGACAGACTGAGCAAGTAATACCGTCCCCGTCGAACTTTCGATTCACAGGCGAGTTCTCGGTCATCGCTCCCGAAGTCAGCGCAATGGGATTGTGGCAGCCTTCGCAGTGCCGGGCATACTCAATCCCTTTGCCCTTCATCAGAATGTTCACATTCTTGATGTACCAGGGCGCGCGGAAGGAGTTCGCATGCGCCGTCTGGCGCCATTGCGCATACGCCGCCTGGTGACAATGCCCACAGTATTTCGCTGTGAGAAAGCTGTTCGGATCGATGAATTCTCCCGAATCCGTGGTGGCGTTGGAAGGGAGAAACGGCCTGTCCGCGCCAAAGCGATAGTTGTAATGCGCGGAGACGCTCCGTGAATATTGCGAGCGCTGGGCTTCAGGGTCGTCGACCGCATAGGCAGGGCGTGTCCGCCATGCCATCAAGCCACAGGCAATCACGCTCATGAGCAAGACACTGCTGACAAGGCGGGGAATTCGATCGGCGAAGGTTCGGGGAAGCATCGCGCCCTCATTCTACGGATCGATGATTGATGTGGCATCCACCGAAAGGTTGAGGCCCGGCGAAAGGCCTATCGTATTGAAGCACCGCTTCCGGGGCGGAAGGCGACAATCTTCGGAACCGCGGACTGAGCGCCTTTCACTCTTCAACAATTCCCGCCGGCAGCGACAAGAACGGCACCCTTGATGCAACTGTCTAGTTACCGGCGGTCCCAGCTCGTTGGTTGGAACTCGGAGGGCTACCGATTCCGGCCCCCTCGGTAATCGTCACGATGCGATCCACGCCCGGCACGGTGAAGTGTTCCACCTTGCCACTCGGCCAATGTACCTCGATGTCATCGACCTTGGTCGCCTGCCCCAAACCGAAGTGCGGCCTTGGGTCGCTGGTTGATCCGTAGCTGCCGCCGCTCAGCACATCCCCGCGCTGCTTCATTCCGTGTGCCGTCACGTACACTGTGGCGCCCACCGCATCGCGCGGGCTCTTCGGCCCGCCCACCAGTTTCAACTCCAACCAATGATTTTGATCGGGGCTCACGTTTCGCAACAGCACTGGGTGACCGTCGATCACATTAATCACCACGTCAAGCTTTCCGTCGTTGAACAGATCGCCTACGGCCATTCCGCGCCCGCCGATGACGTCGGCTAGTCCCGAACCTTCGACGGCCGGCACAGCTTCGAACTTCTTGCCGGCGATGTTGTGAAAGAGCATCGGCCGCTGGGCCCAGCTGGTGCCCCACGGGTGCTGATCCGCCTGCGGATAGACGTGCCCATCGGCCATGATCAGATCCTTCCAGCCGTCGTTGTCGTAGTCGAGGAAGGCATCGCCCCAGCCAAGAAACGGCACCGAGATCTCGGCGATTCCCATTTGGTAGCTGACATCGGTCATGTTCCCGTCTCCGTCGTTGCGGTAAAGCACCTTGTAGTCATCGGAGAAAGTTGTGTTGAAGATGTCTTCCATGCCGTTGTTTTCGAAATCCCCCGCCGCAATGCCCATCGACGCGGTTTCTCGCCCGGCCTCATTCAGTGCGTAGCCCGACGAGTAACTGTCATCCTCAAAGGTCCCGTCACCTTTGTTGATATAGAGATAGTTTGGCGTGGAGTCGTCGGCTACCAGCAGATCCACTTTGCCATCGTTATTGATGTCCACAAACAACGAGCTGAGCCCGTAATAACCCGGCGTGTCGGCCACACCGGCCTTCTCGCTCACATCGGTAAACGTTCCATCGCCATTGTTGTGGAACAGATGATCCGGCTCTCCCTTCAGCCCTCTTGGACCGCAGTTCACCGGCACGCCGCGAAAAGTGCAGAACGTATCGGGCACACCGTTCTCCCCGCCCGAAGGCAGATGGTCGCGGTCGAAATGAACGTATCCCGGCACAAACAAATCCAGGCGCCCATCGCCGTCATAGTCGCCCCATGTCGCGCCAGTCGACCAATTCCCCAACTGCACGCCCGCCTTTTCCGCAACATCGGTAAACGTCCCATCGTGATTGTTGTGATACAGGCGGTTCTTGCCCCAGTTCGTCACATAGATATCCGGCCATCCGTCATTGTCGTAGTCCGCAATGGCCACCCCAAATCCCCAGCGGTCGTTGGTTACGCCGGCCTTCGCTGCCACATCGGTAAAAGTTCCGTCGTGGTTGTTATGGAACAGCGCCGCGTGGGGCGGTGTCTCTTTGCCGTCCAGCGCATCGAAAGTCGAGCCGTTCACCACATAAATATCGAGCCACCCGTCGTTGTCATAGTCGATCAGGCCCACACCCGACCCGTTGGTCTCGATGATGTATTTTTTTTCCTTTGTGCCCATCTTGTGGGTCCAATGCGTTAGTCCAGCTTTCTCCGATACGTCCTCGAAGATCACCGGCCCGCTCGGCACAAAGCCGCCCGCAGTAATAGGCCGGTGTTGTTCGTCGAATTGGGCCGGGCGTGGCGGCCCGCTACTTGTTCCGCCCGACGACGGCGCCGGTGCAGCCTCGGGGGGTGTTTGAGTCTGTTGCCCGGTGGGAAGAGGGGTAGGATTTGTGACTTGTGCGGAAACAATCGCGGGAACCCCTCCCGCCAGCAGTCCGCAGAGAGTGGCCTTGCCTAATAACTCAAACATGGCAGCAAGTATACGGGGCCGAATCAAAGGCAGTATCGACCGAAAGGTGGAGAGCGCAGTCGGACCCAGGCCAGAAAACACCGATTGGAAACCACTTGCGAACGCATGGGCTCCGTTCGCAACTCTGCCCTTCGGAGTCCTTCAACCCGCGCCTAATGATCGCCCAACTTGTAAGGAATCCCGAATCGCCCAATCTGGATGAACGCTTTTTCGCTCGGGGGCCAGATGCGCAGGCTCTCCACCCGGCTTGAGCCCGCGATCCTGTGCGCATCCGTGGTGCCTACCAGCGCGCCGGTCGCCGCCTGGTTGAAGTGAACGCTCAGCGAATCTCCGCCGTCTTCCCGGCTCCATCCAAAAGCGTATTCGCCCGGCTCCAGCGTAACGCCCCCGATCTCTATCGGCGCTTGCACGATCAGGTAATGCGAGTATTTGCCTTCCGCGGAATAGCCCGCCGTAATCAGCACCACACCCGCAATGAAGCGCCCGCGCTCATCCACGATCCCCGACGCGGTGCGCATCTCCGTCTCGATATGCTCGCTCTCAACCGGCGCCCGCGCCGGCAGCACCTCTGCCAGCTCGGCAGCCGTGGCCTGCCGCCAAACCGTCCTTTGAGCCGGAGTTTGCATCGTCAGCGACGACAGGAAGATTCCGCAAAAAATCGCGCATCTCAAGGTTTTCATCGTCATGACTTCGGCTTCCTCAACGACTCTAGCGGAACAATTCCCCGCTGGATCGCCGCTGTAGCCGCCTGCGTCCGGTCGGTCACACACAATTTGCCAAGCAGACTGTTGATGTGCGTCTTTACCGTCGCCTCTGAGACCTCCAGCTCGGCTGCAATCTCCCGGTTGCTCTTGCCATGCACAATCTGTTCCAGCACGTCGAACTCGCGCGGGGTCAGATCCTGAGCGCCCATGCGCTCGGCGAGCCTTTCGGCAATCGCCGGAGGTATGTGTGACTTCCCTGCGTGCACCGCTCGAATTGTGCTGACGAGATCCTCGCTGGTCATTCCCTTCAACAGGTACGCCCGTGCGCCGGCCTTCAGCGCGCGATAAATGTCCTCATCGCCGTCGTACGTAGTCAGCACGATGAATCGCGCGTGGGGCGTTTCCATTCGGATACGCTCGATGACGTCGACGCCGCTCATCCTCGGCATCCGCAGATCGATCAGCGTGACGTCCGGCTGGTGCTTGCGATACTGCGTAATGGCTTCCACGCCATCTGCGGCCTCACCCACAACTTCCAGACCGCCAGCCACATTCAGCAGCGCCACCAGCCCCTGGCGAACGACGTTGTGGTCTTCGACAACCAGCACTCGGATCGATTCCGTGCTCACTTTTGTGCCTCCACCTGCTCGCGCACATCCCCACGCGCCGGTACATTCAACCGTATCGTAGTCCCCGCACCCGGCGCACTGCTCACTTCCAGAGTTGCGCCGATCGCTGCCGCGCGTTCTCTCATTCCCGTCAAGCCAAAATGTCCTTGCGAGGACTCCGTCGTCGGCCCCAATGCGCCTCCGCGTCCATCGTCCCTGATCTCGAGCGCAACCGCCTCCGGTCCGTATTCCAGCTGAACTGATAGTTCATTGGCCCCGGCGTGCTTCTTTACATTTTGAATCGCTTCCTGTGCGACGCGCACTACCTCGCGCTCCGTCTCCACAGGCAGCGGGCGATAAGCTCCAAAAAGGCTGAACCGCGATGTCAACCCGTCGCCCCCTGCCGCTTCTGCCATGCGCCGCAGCTTCAAGGGCAGCGTGGTCTCATTCGCATCCTGCGTGCGCAGAGCCCAGATTGACTGTCGCGCGTCGGCCAACCCGTGGCGCACATAGTCGCGTGTCTGGTCCAGTTGTCTGCCCGCGTCCTCCATTTTTCGCTGCCGCAACAACTCCGCCAGAACCTCGAGTTGCACCGAGACACCCACATAACCCTGGGCCAGCGTATCGTGAATCTCGCGCGCAATCCGGCTGCGCTCGGCCAGCACCGCGTTGAACTCGCGCTCTGCAACATACAATCTGCGCTTCAGCACCAGCAAGACCGTCCCCGCCAGCGCCAGCACAAGCAACGCATAAAACCACAACGTCTGATAGAAATGCGGCCTCAGTTCGAAGCTAAGCGCCGCGCCTGTCGTGTTCCAGAGTCCATCGTTGTTCGCCGCCTGTACGCGGAACGTGTATCTCCCCGGTGGAATATTCGTGTAATAGGCGGTGCGCCTCGTTCCGGCATCGGTCCAGCCGTGGTCGAAGCCCTCGAGCATATAGCGGTAGCGCACCTTCTGCGGCGCCACAAAGCTCAACCCTGCGTAGTCGAACTCAAAGTGAACGCGACCCGCCGCAACCCGCAACAGAGAGTCTGCTCCACGCAGGGTCTGCGCCACATCGTCCACCTGAAAGCGCTCCAAAGACACCGGGGGCGGCACTGCGTTTACGGGAAAGTGCGCCGGGTCCACTTCCACCAGCCCCTGTGCCGTGGCAAACCATAGACGCCCGTCGCGCGAGCGCCACGCCGAAGGGTGGCTGTTGTTCGCCGTCTCCCGGCTGTGCAGCCCATCAGCGGTCCCGAATGCCATCCAGTTCGAACAACTCCCCGCGGGCCCCGCGCCGGCCATCTCATTGCAGTCGCAGCGCGCAATGCCGTCGCCCGTTGCAAACCAAAGGCGCCCCTCGCCATCGTCCAGAATGGCGTGAATTGTCGTATCCTCAAGGCCGTTGTGCATCGCTTTGGAGAATTTGCTTCCATCCCACACGTCCCAGCCGTGGTCCTGCGTGCCGATCAGCAGTGTCCCGTCAGCGCGCGGCAGCACCGCGGTCACCACATTGCTAGAAAGCCCATCTGCAGTCGTGAAGTTTGAGATTGTGTTGCCGTGCAAGCGTGACAACCCAGCTAATGTTGCTACCCAAAGGTCGCCGTGCGTGTCCCGAGCCATCGCGCCCACCAGGTCGCTGCCCAGTCCGTTGTCCCGCGTGTAGGTTTCCATTCCCGCGCCGGAACCCAACCCGCCCATTCCTATCTTCCCCACCTCCCAGTGCGTTAGCCCGCGCCGGGTGCCGATCCAAAGCGTCCCATCGGCGTCAATCAGCAGGGAACGCGCAAAATCGTCGGGCAGCCCATCGGCTGAGGTGAACGTGTCGACTTTGTTTCCGCGAATCCGGTTCAGCCCGTCGGGTGTGCCCACCCACAGGTCGCCATTCGGCGCTGCAGCCAGCGACAGAATCACATTGCTCGCAAGCCCGTTGTTTACTGTGAGGCTGCGCACGGTACGCCAGGCGGCCGAGCCTGCGTCACGGCGAAGCGCGTTCAGTCCGTCCTCCTGCGTCCCGGCCCACAGCGTGCCGGCTGCGTCTTCCACCACGGTAGTGACGCGGTCGGAGGTCAACCCATCACGTGTGTCGATCGTTCGGAAGCGCTGATCGCGCAGGACGTCGAATCCGTTGATTTCGGTCCCGACCCATAGATCGCCCTCGCGGTCCTCCATCAACCCGAGAATCGACGCCGTGGCCAGCGGATCGGTGACGGGAAAACGGTCGACCTTTCCGTTCACCCACCGCACCAGGCCCGCATTGGTCCCAATCCAGAGCGCACCCTCCCGGTCGGCAAAAACCGTCTGAATTCGGCTGCCGGGAAGCTCCCTGCCAACGGCCAGAAACATAGAAGAACCCGCAGATTTTTTCGCCCCAACAAGATTCAAGCCGTTACTGCTGCCCGAAACAACAGTCCCATTCGGCATCAGCTTGTGGAAGATGGCGGTACCCGGATTCTCTAGCCCCGACGAGAGCGGGATGTGGTCTACAGTGCCTTTGGGCGCGAATCGCCCCGCGATCATCTGGGCTGGACCATGCTCAGTCCACGCCCAGAGTATCCCGTCCGTTCCTTCGCTGAGCGCGAGGATTCCATTGTCCAGCAGCCCGTCCTGCGTTGTGAACGTCTTTACCGCTCCGTCTTTCCACCGCACCAGCCCCGCGTTTGTCCCAATCCACAGCGCCCCATCTGGAGCTGCCAGCAAACAGCGAATATCGCTGCCCGGCAATGCAGGAACGGAATTGCGGTCGAAGGTCTGGAATTCAACGCCGTCAAAACGCACCAAACCGGCCTCTGTTCCCAACCAGAGAAACCCATCGTTCGTCTGGGCGATTGCCAGGACTGTGTTTTGTGGCAGGCCATTCTCCATGACCCAGGCCTGGCGGCCATAGTTGGCGAGCGATGTTGAGGGCTCAAGCGCGGCAGTCGGCATCGCCCCGCCAAGAAGCAAAAGGGCAGCCGCACAACAGATGAGTAGCGGGAGCAGCTTTGTGCTCGTAGCGCCTCGCACACGATGTTTGTCGCGGAGATCTGGCTGCCGGAATCCCACAGCCTTTCGCCTTACCGGCCGAAGTGCACGTAGCTCCGCCCGGCATAGAGGCGGAAGCCGCCGGCTGGA
>CAYYKV010000120.1:0-9592 GCA_964468605.1 uncultured Occallatibacter sp.
CTGACCAGCATGATGAGCGCGCCTGCCGTGCCGCCTCCGCCGCCGGCGAAGAAGTAAGTCTTTGCGGAGAGACCGTGAACCGTGAACGGTAATCGATCGCCGACCGCTAAATCGCCAACCACGACTCACGAATCACGATCCACGAGTTCAATGCAAGGTACGCTCACATTTCTGGGAACGGGAACTTCGATGGGAGTTCCGACGCTGGCCTGCGAGTGCGCGGTGTGCACCTCACCTGATCCGCACGACCGCAGGCTCCGGCCCTCGGTGCTGCTGCGCTGGAATGACCCCGCAACCGGAGCCGAGCGAATTGTGGTCATCGATACTGGCCCTGACTTCCGCGAGCAGGCGCTGCGAGCGAGACTGACGCATGTGGACGCCGTCTTCTATACGCACGGGCACGCCGATCATATTCTGGGGATGGACGATCTGCGCCCGTTGAGCTTTATTGCCTTGAAAAGGGGTGGTCCGATTCCGCTCTATGCCGATCGCGAGGCCGCAGCGGTTCTGGAGCGCTCGTTCGCCTACACGTTTTCGCCGCAGGCGACCTATCCGACGCGTGCGCGCGTGGAGCTTGTCCCTCTTGCTGAGCACAACCTGGTGCATGGCGTCGATTTCGTGCGCATTCCTCTGTTACATGGCGAGCAGCCCATCGCCGGATTTCGCTTTGGCAACGCAGCTTACATGACCGACGTCAGCGCGATTCCGGAAGAGAGCTTTTCGCTTCTGGCGGGTATTGACGTGCTCGTGATTTCGGCCTTGCGCCACGCGCCCCACCCCAGCCATTCGACGGTGGAGCAGTCGCTTGAATGGTCGCGGCGCATCGGCGCAAAGCAAACGTGGTTCACGCACATCGCCCACGATCTGGGCCATGAAGAAACCAACCGCACGCTGCCTGCGGACGTGAAGCTGGCGTATGACGGGCTGAGCGTGCCCGTGATGCTATGAGCCCCGACCCGATCAGGACAACATCGCCCGATGGCGGCGCGTTTGCGGTCTTTCGATCTCTCAATGAGATTCCGGTTGGGTTTGGACCCACAGTTGCCGCTGTCGGCAACTTCGACGGCGTACACAAAGGCCATCGCGCGATTCTTGCTGCCGCGGCGGCTGAGGCCCGAGCGATTGGCGCGCGAGCGATGGCCATCACTTTCGATCCGCACCCGGAAAAGTTTCTGCGCCCCGCGCAGGCGCCCAGGCTGATCACGCCTATGCCGGAGCGGCTCCGGCTGCTGGCAGAGACGGGGATCGACGCGGTGCTGGTGCTCAGGTTTGACGCGAAGCTGGCCGGCCTGTCGGCCAGCGAATTCGCCCAGAAGATTCTCATTGCGGCGCTCGGTGTCTGCGGAATGCACGAAGGGCGAAACTTCCGCTTTGGACACGGCGCCACCGCCGGCGTACAGGAACTGGCAGTGATGGGCAAGGAGTGTGGCTTTGTCGTGCACGTCCACGACGCGGTGCATGTGCACGGGCTGGAGGTTTCAAGCTCGGCCGTTCGCGCGCTTGTTTCCGCCGGCGACATGCGGCGGGCGCGATGGATGCTGGGTCGGCCCTTCGCGGTGCTCTCCACGCCGGCATCGGGGCGCGGCATCGGCACGCGATTGCTGGTGCCCACGGTGAATCTCGCGCCCTACGATGAGCTACTCCCGGCCTTTGGCGTTTACGTAACGCAGCTCAAGGCGAATGGGCGCGCCTTCCAATCGGTGACGAATGTAGGCAACCGGCCGACGTTTGGTGAGGCATCTTTCGCCGTCGAATCGCACATCCTCGACTTTGAGCCGTTCGATCTCGGCGAAAACACTCCTATTGAGTTGGAATTTTTGCTGCGCCTGCGCGGCGAGCGCCAGTGGCCGTCGCCGGAGGCGCTGAAGGCGCAAATCTTCAAGGATGTGGCGCGGGCGAAGCGTTACTTCCGGCTGGCAGGGGTTTCGGCGTCAGGCCTCTGAAACCGTTGACCAGGCCGGCCTTAAGGGCCATGGCCGATTGACATGAAACGACGTAGGGAATAAACTTTGCTTAAGTTTCTCCCCCATTCAGAATCGCCCAGTTATTTTTATTCGGTCTCCGTATTGCACACTTGGGTTGATTCAACCAAGAGTCAAGTTGAGATATTAGTGAAGGCGGTCCGCCCTCTCCGGGCGAGGTCACCTCGCATATAAAGCTGCATTACAGAGGCTATTCAACTAAAGAAAGGTTGTGCTCTTGTATTCCCCAGACTTTACAGGTACGAGCAACGACGATGGCGGGCAGGCTGCCGGCGGTAGTCACGCGCGCACGCTGTCGGTTGCCGTTGTCGACCCGAACCTTGAGCGTCGCAATGCGGTTGCCACACTTCTGTGTGGCTTGCGATCGACAGAGATGATTCCAAGAGTAACGACTCTTTCGGGGATTAAGGACTTCCGCTCGCTTGCGAATCAGGATTTTAGGGTTGTCCTCGTGGCCGCCGATGGAAACCGGGAAGAGGCCATCAAGGCGATCGAAACCATCTGCCGCACCGGGTCCGGAATTGCGATGGGCTACGCGCCATCCACCAATGACGACTTGCTGATCAACTGCATGAGGGCAGGCGTGAGGGAGTTTCTGATTTATCCTTTTGCGCCGGGTGCGGTAGAAGATGCTTTCAGCCGTGCAAACAGCCGCGGCCTGCTGACGCCGAATACGAAGAAGGCGACCGCGAACGGTAGGTCGTTCGTATTCATCGGAGCCAAAGGGGGCGCGGGAGGCACTACGGCGGCATGCAATTTTGCCATTTCGATGGCCCAGGATTCAAAGGGAGAAACTCTCCTGATCGACCTTGACCTGCCACTGGGAGACGCGGCCCTAATCCTTGGAATGCCCGGCGAGTTCTCAACGATCGATGCATTGCGCGATTCCGAGCGCCTCGATGCAACTTTTCTGAGGAAATTATCGGCGCAACACAGCTCAGGCCTGTACGTCCTTGGCGCGCCGGGGATATTTGTCAAGTCCGACATTACCTTTGAGGCCATCAATTCTCTCATCGAAGTCGCATGCAAGACATTTGAATACGTCGTTATTGATGCAGGTTCCCGGTGGGATCTGGCGGAAACTCGCGTGTTCGACATGGTTTCGACGATTTATCTTGTCACGCAGGTTGGCATTGCCGAGTTGCGCAATGCCAATCGCCTGATTACAGGATGCCTGCAGCCGTATTCGCATAAGCTTGAAATTGTGTTGAACCGGCATAAGGACGAGATGTTTGGCATCGGAGCGGCGGCGATTGAAAAGGCCCTCACCCGGAAGGCTCAATGGCAGATTCCAAATGACTATGCAGCCGTTTGCGAAATGCAAAACACCGCAACGCCGCTGGCTCTCAAAAAGTCGAACATTCAGCGTGCGATCCAGAAAATGGCCCGGATTGCGTCAGGGCTTCCCGCCGAACAACAACACAAGAAAAAGAAATTCGGCCTTTTTGGGATGGCATCAGGGACTTGACGGCGATGCGGGTCTGACGGTGCGGCTCTGCGTTGGCCGCTGAGTGTGCTGCCCAGCCAGAGCTGTGGCGGGGCTGCCGAATATCTCACGTCGTCCCGCTGCTGGGAGCCTGGTTTTCGGCTCGTTTGCAGGCTGGTCAGGCGCGGCTGAATCCTCGTCGGCGGGGAATTGTTCGTCGTCCTTGCCGGCGATGGCGGCGCGCATGAAGTTGATCCAGATGGGCAGAGCGGTTACCGCTCCCGTTTCCTTGTCGCCAAGCGATTCGCGGCTATCGTTGCCCACCCAAACGCCACATGTGACGGATGGAGAGAAGCCCAGGAACCAGGCGTCGGTAAAGTCGCTGGTGGTTCCGGTCTTGCCCCCGAGTGGATGGTTCAACTGTGCGGCCGCGGCGCCGGTCCCGTGCGCGGTCACGCCGCGCAGCAGGGTCATCATGGTGCGGGCGGTTTGCTGGTCGAGCACTTCGTCAACCGCCGGCGCTTCCTGCCAGAGGGTGATTCCGTCGGCGTTGGAGACCTTGCGAATCAGGTGCGGCGCCACGCGAACGCCATCATTGGGAAAGACGGCGTACGATGCCACCTGCTCCTCGAGCGTGATCTCCACCGCGCCGAGTGCCACCGGGAGATATGGCGGAATATTCGATGTGACGCCGAAGCGGTGGGCCACGTCGATGACCTTGCGAATGCCCACGCGCGCGGCCAGCTTCAGCGCGGGAATATTGCGTGACTCGGCAAAGGCGTTCGCAACGGTCATCGCGCCCTTGTAATCGTTCTCGTAGTTGTGCGGCACGTAGTCGCCGAAGCGCACCGGCCCATCGACGATGATGTCCGTGGCCTTCACGCCGTCCTCGACAGCCGCAGTGTAGACGTAGGGCTTGAAACTTGAGCCGGTCTGCCGCTCGGCCTGCGTAGCCCGGTTGAAGACACTAACCGCATAGTCGCGTCCGCCCACCATCGCCAGCACGTCGCCGCTGGTGTTGTCGATGGCCAGCAGTGAACCCTGCGTGCCGGAGTCCTCTTCGAGCGAAGCGCGGCGTTCGCTGCTTTCCGCGCCCGCGGTGATGCGGACGTAGATGATGTCGCCGGGTTTGGCGAGCGCGTCACCGTGGCGCACGCCGGTCCACTGCCAGTCGGTGGGCAGAAGCAGGATCTCAGAACCGGGTTGATCGGGCGGGCCAATGCGCGCGTGAACTTCCAGCGGAAGCGCGCGCGTCACCAGTGCGTGCACGTAGTCGCCAGGTCCGGCCATGACGGCCCAATCCGGATGGCGGTAGTTGTCGAGCGTCACATCGGCTGAAAGAACATTGTCCAGCTTGCCGCGCCATCCGTGACGGCGCTCATACGCAGCGACTCCATCAACGACGGCGCGATTGGCTACATTCTGCAAGTCCAGATCGAGTGTGGTGTCGACGCGCAGGCCGTCCTCATGCACCTCCTCGGTGCCGAAGCGCTTATCCAGTTCTTCGCGGACCGCGTCCTCAAACCAGGGCGCCGCCAGGCCCACGGGCCGCGCCAAGTTCAGGCCGAGCGGAGTGTTGCGCGCAGCTTCAGCCTGCGCGTGGCTGATTGCGCCGTCCGACTCCATCTCGCTGAGCACCAGGTTGCGCCGGCGCAGCGCGCGCTCCGGATAGAGCAACGGCGAAAACGCCACCGGGCCTTTTGGCAGTCCGGCCAGCAGCGCCGCTTCGGTTAGCGTCAGGTCTTTGGCGTGCTTTGAAAAGAAGTATTCCGATGCGGCTTCAAAGCCGTAGTTTCCGCTGCCCAGGTAGATCTGGTTGCCGTAGAGCGTGAAGATCTGCTCCTTGGTAAAGGCGCGCTCGATCTGGATTGCAAGATAGGCTTCCTGAATCTTGCGCATCGCAGTGCGGTCAGAGGACAGAAAAAGATTGCGCGCCAATTGCATGGTGAGCGTGGAGGCGCCCTGCGCGCGGCCGTGGCTGCGAATGTCGTGCCAGGCGGCGCCCGCGACACGAAAAACGTTGATGCCCCAGTGCGACTCAAAGTTCTTGTCCTCGATTGAGATCACGGCCTGGCGCAGGACAGGCGCAAAACCGTCGTAGCCGACTACTTCGCGGCGTTCCAGCGCGAAGGAGCCGATGATGCGCCCCTTGCGGTCGTAGAGGTCGGTGATCGTAGAAGGCTGGAAATGCTCTAGGTCCTGAATCTGCGGAAGATTGACGGAGTAGACAAGCGTAAGTCCGGCAAGCGAACCCGTGATGGCCGCCAGCAGCACCAATGCCACGATAGCCGAGCGCCCGGCCAGCTTGCGCCGCCGATGGGCAGGGAGCGGCGGCCTCGAAAGCCGGCGCGTCCGGTTGGGCAGGCGAGGGTCAATGCGCTCTCTGGGCGGCTGATTGGACGTAGTAGCCAAGGCAGGACTGGCCTCACGGGCAGACCTCCGGCTTGCGAGGTAGGAGGAGTGCCTCAGTCTAAGGCTAGCATTGAATTGATGAGGCGCAAGTTACGCAGGTTTTGCCGCAACGCGCCCAAAAACGGAAGAAATCGAGCACGAACCCGCTAACGATTAACCGTTTTTCGCCTTCAGCAGCGACAATGCCTGGTTGAGCGGCGGGTCACCGTTCGATGGCGGCATCGGCTCACCATCATCCTGAGGCGAGGCGACTACGACGTTGGGAGTTACGGCTTCGTCCTCAATCTTCTTCCCGTTGGGATCCTCATACTTGGCAACGGTCAGCATGAGGCCGGCGCCGTCGGGCAGATCGATGGTCTTCTGCACCGTGCCTTCACCGAAGGTGCGTTCTCCCACCACGTCGCCCCGCTTGAGGTCTTCAATGGCGGCCGCGGTGATCTCAGGCGCGCCGTAGGTACCGCGGTTCACAAGAACTGCCACGGGCGCATCCGTCAGGAAGAGTGAAGGATCGGCGCTGAAGGTCTGCAGCGGAACCTTCTGGCCCTCGAGCGACGCCAGAGTCCCCTGCTTGATGAAAAAGTTGGCCAGGCGCACGCCCTGTTTCGGGTCGTCGCCGGTGGTGTCGCGGAGGTCGAGAAGGATCTTGCGGCTTTTTCCTGCGCCCTTGATCCTGGTGGCGATGTCGTCCACCCTTGCCGCGGTCAGGATGCCGGGCTTGAGATAAAGGATCGATGCGTTCTCGTAGAACTGCTCGTTCAGCGGCGGCGCGGTGACCACCGTGCGGGTCAGCGTCATCTTGTCCGGATCTGGCTTGAAGGGCCTGACCACCGAAAGCGTGACCGAGGTGCCGGGCTTGCCCATGAGCATGAAGCGGACGATGGCCAGCGGCAGATCGTGGGTCGACTGGCCGTCAATCAGATCGATGACGTCGCCGTCGTGCATGTGCTCCTGGTCGGCAGGCGAGCCGGGCAGCACGTTGACCACCGTGGCGTAGCCAAAGCGCTTGGAGATGGTAAGACCCTCTTGCGCATTGTCCGTCGCGGGACGGTCCTTATAGGTTTTGTACTCGGCCGGCGTCAGATAGCTGGAATCCGGATCGAGCGAGTCGAGAAGGCCGTGCAGAGCGCCTGTGGTCACGGCGGGAATGTCGGGCGTAGTCACGTAGTAATTCTGAATCTTGCGCAGGACCTCAGCGTAGACACGCATCTGCTTGTAAGCCGCGTCCTGTTCGTCGCCGGCATGAACGCCGATCCATCCGAATTCGCCCAGTACATAGCTGAGCCCGAGCCCGGCAAAGATCACCACGGAAATTGCAAAGACAAAGCGCTGGAAAAATCGGGACACGCACACCACCGGAGCAGCCCTAAGGGGAAGCCAGCCGCTCACATTCTATAGACGCAATCATATCGCAAGTAGCACTCGGACAAGGGTCTGAGCCCCGGGAGCCTGGAAACGAAAGTGTTAGCGGGAACAGGCCGCCCGAGTCGCGCCAAACAGTCAACCAGGCAGAACGAAGCCGATGGTCAGGCGATTTCCGCCGGAGAGGCGCTCGTAGGCCAGTGATCCGGCGAACTTGTGGAGAAGAAGGATGCCGCGGCCTCCGGGGCGAAGATAATCCTCCGGCGATGGCGCGGCCGGCTCGTCGATTAAGCCAGGCGCGAGGGGATCGAACGGCGGAGCCTGATCCTCGATCGTGAATACCAGATTGCGCTCTCCTGGCGAGGCGCAGTCGACAGTGACCGCGTGGCTTGGCTCACCACTGTATCCATGGCGGATCACGTTGGAAACCGCTTCTTCCAGGCAAAGGTGAATGGCGAACGCGGTGTCGGCCGGAACTGCATATTCGGCGACAAGGGCCTCAACCCATGGCCAAAGCAAAGCCATATCGTCGAGCTGACTTCTCAAGATCAGCCGGGGCGCAGGCCTAACTGTGTCTTCTGCAGGCATAATTGCCGCTGAATAAGAGGAGATGCTCATTGCAGCGCGGCCATCGCCGCGGCCAGATCGTGGTGAATCGGCAAAAGCGAGTCGATGCCACTCGCCTTCAGGACCCCTTCCACCATCTCGTTGGGCGCGAAAATGACCACCTTGCCGCCGCGGCTATGGACGGCCCGGGCGGGAAGCACGATCGATCTCAAACCCATCGAACCAAGGAATGTGACCTTTTGCAAGTCGATTAGAAGCTTTTTTGCGCTGCCCGCGATCAGATTCATTTTGAGATCGACAGCCGCCGCGCCGGCGATGTCCATGCGCCCATCCAGCTCGACCCTGGTGACGCCGCCGTCCAAATCCTGCGTGGAGATTTGCATTTCCATCGCCCTTTTCTGTTGGTTGAGATTGAAGAATCAACGACCCAGATCGTACCCGACGATTGTGACAGTTCTGTTACAACCCCAAAAGATCAGAAGATATCGCCAAGGGTGGAGGAGAAGGAGATGGATAGCTGCGCATCCTTGCTGATTGGCAGGGCAATTTTGGATTCAGCTTTGCCGTTCTCCAGCAATTGAACCTTGAGGGTCTTCGTTTTCTTCGCCTTGAAATCGCTGCTCACGGGCTTTGCGTCCCATTCCTGGCCGCCACTCTTGACCGAGACACGGAACTCCTGCATGCCGGGAGGTGCAAACAAGTTGTCCAGGCTGGTGCCGTCACCGGTGATGAAGTGGATATAGGGCTGCTTATTCATCAGGATTGTGAAGGGAAGGCCCTTGGGGAATTTGCTGACGTCGATCTTTAGCTTGCCGTTCTTGTTTGGGTCGGCCTTCCGCGGATCGAATGCCACTGTGACAGCGGGCGCGGGTGTCTGGGAATTCGCCGGAGCGGAACTGGAGGGAGCTGTTTTCACCGGGGCTGGAGGAACCGCTGCCGTGACGGGGTTCGCCGGGGCCGGAGACTGGGATGGGCTCGTTTTGGCAGGAACGGGCTTGCCGGCGGAAGGCTTTGGCGGAGGCGATGTCTTGGGCGGCGTGGCGATCGGAGACTTGCCCGGCTCAGTATGGGCCGGCGGCGTGGGAGTTGTGGAGGGCGGCTGAACGAACGAACTTGGAGGATTAGGCGGCGGCAGCGGCAGCGGCTGTGGCTGCGGAACGGGAACCTTGACCGCGGGCGTGGGCGTCGGCGGATTGCGGTGCGCATACCGGTACCAGCCCCCGGCGGCCACCACTCCGGCGCCCGCCACGCAGAGCAGAGCAACGGCAAACTTGGATTCAAATTGTCCGGGCTTCGAGGGCTTCTTGGGTGCCGGCGTTTGGACTGGTTGCGCAGCGGCTCTTGCGGGTACGCCCGGAGGGATGGACCTTGCCACAGTACCCGGAGTGAGCGTGACCTCGGAGCCCGTTGTGTCGAGCAGGGGCGCTCCTGTCTGCGTCACCGCAGCCCCCGAGTTGGATCGCATAGCCGCCAATGCCTGGGCAAGTTGCTCGCCAGTCTGATAGCGGTCGGCCGGACTTTTTGCCAGGCACTTCAAGATCACCGCTTCAAGCCCGGCTGGGATGGCGGGATTGAGCTTGGCCGGCGGAATTGGGTCAGTGTAGACGACCTTGTAGGAGACTGCGGTCATGGTCTCGCCGGGAAACGGCTGCTCGCCGGTCGCCAGAGAGTAGAGAATCACGCCGAGTGAAAAGAGATCGGCGCGGCCGTCGATGGGAGAGCCGGTGAACTGCTCGGGAGGCATGAACGATGGCGTGCCCAGCAGTTGGCCGGTGGACGTGATCTCGCTGGCCGCCAGCTTGGCGATGCCAAAATCGGTGATGCGGGGCCGCTCGCTGCCGTAGAC
>CAYYKV010000121.1:0-9561 GCA_964468605.1 uncultured Occallatibacter sp.
GCGCATCGGCAACGACTCGCTCATCTGCGCGCAGACCGGCCTCGCCGGCTCCTCCGTCATCGGCAACAACGTGATTCTTGCCGGCCAGGTGGGTATCGCCGGCCACTGCACGGTCGGCGACGGCGTCATCCTCACCGCGCAATCCGCCGTCTCCCACGACGTTCCGCCCGGCAAAATGATCTCCGGGTCACCTGGTTTTGATAATCGCATCTGGCTGCGCGCCGTCGCCATCTTCCAGCGCCTTCCCGAGCTGCTCAAGCGCCTCGATCGGCTGGAAAAAAGCGTCGAAAAACAGGCCGCGCAAAATTCTTCCGCCGCTCCATCCATCGCGGAGCCGGATAAGTGAACCTCATCGTCGCAGCACGCCGCGCACTCGTTGCCGCTCTTCTTCCATACGTTTTTTTCGCTGCCACTCTCCTCGCCGTCACCGCCTGCCACTCCTACCACATCGACACCACCATCGAGAATCACACCGGCGGCGACATTCAGCTAGTCGAAGTCGACTACCCAAGCGCCAGCTTCGGCGCAGATCGCATCGCCGCTGGAGCGCTTTACCACTATCGCATTCAGGTGAACGGCAGCGGCCCGCTGAAAATCACCTACACGGGCGCAGACGGAAAGCAGATTCAGATCGCCGGCCCTACACTCGTCGAGCGCCAGCAGGGCCAGCTCACAATCGTCCTCCTGCCCGCCGGCAAAGCGCAGTTCGTGCCCCAGTTGACGCCACCCTCCTGATCCTGGGCCCGTGTCAATTCCGTCGTTGAGAATAAGGAGTTGTGAGACGATGTCCTCTTAGAAAAGCTTGGGCTTCGTTTCGGCCGGCCCGTCGGAATCAAATCAGGCCCCGGATAGCGCATCCGTGGTGTCCAGTCAACACCGGGGGAAATCTATGGCAAGAGCAATCGTTCGAACACCTAACGCACCGCCTCCGCCGCCGACATACAGCCAGGCAGTGCGGGCAGCAGGTCTTGTATTCGTGTCAGGCACCGGTCCGCACGATCCAGCGACTGGCAAGCTCGTTGGCGAAACGATCCAGGAACAGACCACGCAATGCCTCAAGAACGTGTCTGCCATCCTCAAGGCCGCGGGCTCTTCTCTCGACCGGGTCGTGAGTGCAACTGTCATCCTTCTTGAGGAAACAGACTTCGCGGGAATGAATGAAGAGTGGATTAAGTGGTTTCCGGTAGACCCGCCTGCGCGGCAGGGCGCCAAGTTACCCGTTCGAATCCCCGGCATGAGGGTGTCCATCGCGGCCATTGCCGAGGCCTAATTTCTCCAGAAATTAATTCGGGCGGCTGAACGCCGCCCGTGTGTTGCGAGTTATTCAGATCAACGGCCGACCCTCACTTCACCATGGTCGAGAACAGCGGCGACTGCAGCAACGCGCTGAACTCCGTGTCCGATGCCGCAAACTGAACTTCCAGCTTTCCTGAGTTCGAGTCAATCGAAGTCTCGTTCAGCGCTTGCTTCTCCGTGTCCGATCCCGACATCTTCCTCAGCATCACAGCCGCCGAGAGCAACGACGACATCGTGGCCGCCGCGATTGAATCACCCGTCGCAATCGTCAACTGGAACTTCACGCCGTGCGTAAAGTCCATCCCGTACCACGACCCCTCCAGCCGCTGCTTCACGCTCTCGAAATCGGTCACCGATCCCGCTTCGCCGAGCAGCTGCTTCATCATCGTCTGCGTGCCCTTGTCGTCCAGAATGCTCCACAACGAATTCGAGTCAACGCTCTGCATTGCGTCCATCATCGGGTTGTTGTTCAGCATGCTCTGCGCCATTCCGTCCCGCGCATCCAGCGCCTTGGTCACCGAATCCTTGCCGCCGAAGATCATGGTCGACGGATCAACGAAGCAAAGCACCATCCCCGTTTTGGTCATGGGGTAGATTGCGTTGGTCCGCACCATCGTTGGCTTCATCTTCTGCGCCTTGAAGCTGGCCAGAATGTCCTCCGTCGGGAACTGCCCCTGCGCGATCCCCACCGACTGCAGCGCTTCGCTGGTCGGCGTCGGCCGGAACAGCGCAAACGCCAGCTCATCCACATACTGATCGATCGGCTCGCCCGGGGTCGGACTCGGCTTGCCCGATGGCAGAACCGGCTTCAGCGTGAACTTGCTTAACGCCTCGTCGAACTGCTTCAGCTCCGGCGGCTCCACGCGGTTGCGCAGGTTCATTGCCGCCGTAGAATTCTGCATTGCCTTGTAGTCGATCACCACCAGTTGCTGCACATCGCGCGGAATCGCTCCGCGAGCATCCGTTGTTAACTGTGCTGCAGGGGCGGGCACAACCGCCGCCAGTATCAACGCTGCAATCGAACATTTCGCCAAGCTTTTCAACTCACCCTCCAAATTTCGATCCCGCGCAGGCTCCTTGCCATCCAACACGTCTGCGTCGAGTCCAAATTCGCATTTCTTCGCGCCATTTTTTCTCTTGGCGCCTTGATTCCATTGTACTGATTTCGAGCTCTCCGATCCGCCCTTGAGCCCGCCGTACGTTACTCCTGGGGCCACGCCAGCGGGTGTTCCAGGCGCCGCTCCAAAACCTTGGTCTGCTCGTCGAATCCATCTAATTGACGCATCCAGTCGCTATCCCGCTCACAAGCCGCCTCGGGAATCAAACCAATCACCTCTCCCTCGGCAATCGCGGTCTTATGCCGCGCTGCCAGGCTTACCACCTTGCGGTGGACCACGGACAGCGGCGTCGCCTCAAAGTCTGTGATATTCATGGATAGCTGCGCCCGCCCATGCGCCAGCACCCCCATCGCCTTCACGCCCTTCAATCCGCCTGACGCGGCGCGAATTTCGCGGGCGATCGCCCGGGCCATGGCCACATCCGACGAATCGAAGTAGATGTTGTAGGCAACAAGGAACTTGCGCGCACCCACAGCGCAGGCGCCGCCTGTCGGATGGAGGACAGGCCCTCCCAAATCAGGCCGCCGCGTCGGGTCCTTCTGCGCCGCGTCCCTCAGTTCCTCGAACTGCCCCCTGCGCACGTCTTCCAGGTTCACCCGGTCTGGCCGCGCCGCCGCCGACTCATAGAAGTAGACCGGCACTCCAAACCGCCGCCAGATCTCGAGGCCGGCCTGCCGTGCCAGCATCACGCACTGTTCCAGCTTGACCCCCCGCACCGGCACAAACGGAATCACGTCCGCCGCCCCGATGCGCGGATGCACTCCCTGCTGCCGGGTCAGGTCAATCAGCTCAACCGCCTTGCCCGCGCCCCGCACCGCCGCTTCAACTACCCCAGCGGGCTCTCCGGCAATCGTCACCACGGAGCGGTTGTGGTCCGCATCCATCGACCAATCCAGCAGGTGCACCCCATCCATGCGCATGGCCGCGACGATCGCTTCCACGCGGCCGGAATCCGCACCCTCTGAAAAGTTGGGAACGCACTCGACGATCGCTCCGCTCATTGTTGCCCTGCTCTCTAACGTTCCCGCCCTGATCCCGATCGTAGTTCGCAGTTCACAGTTTTCTGATCCCTGCCCCCTGATCCCTGTTTCTCTAATCCCTATTGGCTACTCCCTACTCCCTGTTCCTTTACTTCCAGAACGTATATCCCGCCTGAATCTGGATGCTGGCGTTCACTCCGGGGTTGCGGTCGCCCAGCGACGCGGACGAAATATGCACCGCGTTCACGCCCAGATCGATCGACCGCCTCGACCGCAGAAAGTAATGCACCCCAAAGCCTCCCTGCGGAGCGAAGTTCCACACGCTGGTCGAGCCATCGATGTGCTCCGCTGGATTGCTCAGCACGTTCGGCGGAAACTCGTGCGTGGTATAGATCAGCCCGCCCGCTGCCTGAAACCACGGCTGAATCCGCCGCGACTTGCTTAGAAAGTTCCAGCGAAAGATCACCGGCGTCAGGCTCACTCCGCGAAACGTTCCGCCGCCAAACGGCAAAAGGCAAGTGATGACCTGTCCCGATGTCGTTTCGCAGTTATACGCCTGCTCGTGCGGCGCAGGCGTGTAAGCCTGCCACAGCGGCATGATGTTGCCGCCGTATTCAAACTGCCCGCTGAAGATTCCCGCGTGAACCACGGGCGAAATCACCTTGGCCAACTCGAACCCGCCCCAGAAGAACTTGTAATCCGACCGGTCGCCCACACCCGTGCCCCAGTTCAAAAACGGACCAAGCTCCCAGCTGCGATTGTTCCTCACCTCGGCAACGGGGCTGGGAGCAGGATCAAGATTCTCCATCGTAACGGTGACTTGGTGATTGCCAATCGGCGCCGTCGCTCCGCTACCCGTTTGCGCCGCAGCCGTCAATGTTCCCGCCATCAACAGGAGCAAAACAATTCCTTCAACTCGCCTCAAATTCTTCCCCCACCTAGCGTCAATGTCCTCAGACCCCGTCGGTCGCTGTTCCTTGTTCCCTTGGTCCCACGTTTCCTGCTTTTCTGTTCCCTGTTCCCTAATCCCTGTTCCCTGCTTTTTCGTTCCCTTGTTCCCTGCTTCTCCCCAAAAAAAGACCGCCACGTCTGGGCGGCCTTTTGCGCTCCCTGCTTCAGAATCCCCTATCTGGCCGCGTGCTCCATCTGCTCGGCGTCCATGTCGAAGTTCGAGTGGACGTTCTGCACGTCATCCAGATCTTCGAGCGCCTCAAGCAGCCGCACCATCTGGCTGGCCGCTGTGCCTTCCAGCTTGTTGTATGTCGACGCAATCATGCTCACTTCGCTCATGACCGTCGGAATCCCCGCAGCCTTTACCGCGTTGGCCACTGCCTCATACGATCCCGGCTCGGTCAGAATCTCCCAAGTATCGCCCTCGTCTTTCAGGTCCTCGCCGCCGTGCTCCAGCACAATGTCCATCAACTTCTCTTCGCTGGCCGCCGACTTCTCCACCGCGATCAAGCCCTTCTTGGCAAACATGAACTTCACCGAGCCTGATTCGCCCAGGTTCCCGCCATTCTTTGAGAATGCATGACGAATCTCGCTCACCGCGCGGTTGCGGTTGTCGGTCAGCACTTCGACAATGATCGCTACGCCGCCCGGTCCGTATCCCTCAAAGGTGACCTCTTCGTACGTCAGGCCCTCAAGCTCGCCAGTGCCGCGCTGGATGGCCCGCTTGATGTTGTCCGCGGGCATGTTTTCCGATTTGGCGGCTAGAACCGCTGTTCGCAGCCGTGCATTGGTGTCAGGGTTACCGCCGCCCTTGGCCGCGACGGCAATTTCCTTCAGTAGCCGCGTGAAAATCTTGCCGCGCTTGGCGTCCAGCGCGCCCTTCTTGTGCTTGATTGTGGCCCATTTCGAGTGGCCTGACATAAGTACCTCAAAGGTATTGAAGATGGCAGCGCAAGCGCGCGCTCAACCTGCTGAGTATACCATCGGCAAGCTTTCATAATCGACCGCTCAGGCGGCCCGGAAGCAACTCAATTCCTTACCGTTCGAGAGCAGTCGGCCAGCGCCGTAACTCCATGTAATCAAGGATTAGAGCCAACAATACCGGTCCCGCAGCCCCCGCCAGCGCGAGCGGATCGAGGTGCCGGGTTCGAATCATGGTTAAGGAAACGGCAGTCGCCACCGAAGCCGCATTCAGGCTTAGCCAGGCGCATGCTCCGCGGCGGTGCCAGAATGCCAGGGCGCACGCGGGCAGAACAGTGAGCCCATTGAATACCGCCGCGAACACATCGAAACCGGGCTGGCTCATGCCTCGGAAGATAAGAGGAGTCGTAATGAACGGCATGCCGCCCCACAGCATTCCCAGCGCCAGCAGGACGCGCAGCCAGAACTGTCGCATTCGTTTTTTTTCTTCGTCAAGGGCGTCGTTGGTCATTGCATTCACATCGCGGCGCAGCGTCTATCTCAAATTATATTTGTTGATGAATCTGGCCAGCGTGTTGTTCCACGCCCCGAACTGATCGCGCAGCGATTCGTACGTGCCGCCGGGCCAAAGATCGATATCCATCACAAGCCACGGATCGTTGACGCTGTCGTAGTATGCCCGGCCCCAGCGGTTGTTGATGTTCCAGTCGTTGATGTGCGAAGTATCGAATTTGCCGTTGGTGGCAAAGCCGGCGCCGAGGCTGATGGAAGCGCAGCGGTCGCCATTGCAGTCCCACAGAAAGATGTTGCACGGGCTTCCTTGCGTGTTGCTCACGACGTGGCGCTCGCCGTCATTGCCGGTGACCACCTTCGCTGAGTAGCCTTCGCTCTGCAGCCACGCGACGAGATCTTCAATCGTGAATCCACCGTCAGGAATGGCGTGCGTCAATACTGGCGGCGGTTGTAGCGGGGCCACTGGCGGCTGGGGCGGAGCCTGTGGCGCCTGTTCCACGGCCGGCGATGGCTGCGACGGGGCCTCTGGCGGCGGGGCTATCGGCGGTTGGGGCGGGGCTTGCACGATCGGCTCCGAAGCAGCGGCCGCAACAACCTGTGGGTTTTGCGCAGTGGGTAACGCAGCTCCGCAATTCTTGCAAAATCTTTGATCCGGCAGGGCTCCCGTGCCACAACGAGGACAAAACATGGTAATTCTCCAATTCTGGAAAAGGAAATCGTAGAGAGTCTCTGCAACTTATCACTTCAGAATTCGCCAAGTAAAGCTGACGCGCCAAATTTCGAACAGCCTGGCCCCCGGACGGTTCCGATTCGCCCGCCCGCCGTTTACGTTCCCTGCTTGGCCCCCGGATGCTGGCCTGCGCGCTGCGGAAAGAGCAGAATGCAGGCGACCATGAAGCAGGCAATCGCCGCCGACGAGCTGTACCGGCTCAGATTCAACCCGCCGCTCGCAACCGGCTTGGTCAGCAGGTCGCCCAGCGTTGCGCCCAGCGGCCGGGTGAGCACAAAGGCTGCCCAGAACAGCACTGCGCGCGAGGCTTTGGTGAAGAAATAAATCAGCGCGACAATCGCGATGCACCCGGCAAAGATCAGCGCGCCGCCTTCGTAGCCCGGCCCCGAATCCGCCACCCAATCACCCAGCGCCGTGCCCAGCGTGTTCGAAAACAGAATGGTCGTCCAGTAAAACATTTCCACCTTCGGCGACGTGATGCACTCCACTGAAATCGATCCCATCTTCAGCCGCCATATGGTCAAAGTCGTAATCACCAGCGCAAACAGGATCAGCGACCCGCCGGGATACCCAATTCCCAGCGAACGATCGGAAAAGTCCGCCATGGTCGTTCCGGTCAACGTCGTCGCGACGATCACCGCCCAGTACAGGAACGCATGAAACTTCCGCGCCCGAATCTGCGTCCCCACCGCAACAGCAAAGAGCACAAAGAAAATGATCGTGCTCGTCGCATATCCCAGGTTCAGCGACATGGAAAGCGCGTCGCCGCCGGTTTCGCCCAGCGTTGTCGCGGCAATCTTGATGACCCAGAAGCCGATCGCCACCTCGGGCACTTTTCCGAAAACACCCTCGGCAACATGCGGCGCTGTCATCTCTTTCGGCGCCTCGTCGCTGGAGCGTCTCGTCAAAACACGGCCAAGGTTGCCGAATAGGCCGGGAAAAACAGTGGCAGGCATATCCACACGCAGATTCTCAGTCACGCAGTATCTCCTGGTTTCTAATTTTGATTTCGGCTTGCGTCTCTGCTCAGTTTACGCAAACACTTCCGCGTCCCGCAGCAGCTTCCCCTTCGCGTCCTTTTCTGACAGAATCACATCACCCGCGGCAATCGGCCACCTGATCCCCAACGCTGGATCGTTCCACGCAATCGTCCGCTCGCCCTCCGGTGAATAATAATCCGTCACCTTATAGGTGAACCTGGCTTCCTCGCTCAGAACCAGAAACGCGTGTCCGAACCCCTCGGGAATCCACAGCATTCTGCCGTTCTCTCTGCTCAGCTCAACGGCAACATGCCTGCCAAACATGGGCGAACTGCGCCGCAAGTCGACCGATACGTCCAGCACCGCACCGTGCGTCACCCACACCAGCTTTCCCTGTGGCTGCACAATTTGGTAGTGGATCCCCCGCAGCACGTTTTTCTTCGAAATCGAATAGTTGTCCTGCACCCAATTCGCCGGCAATCCCGCCTCTGCCATGCGCCGCAGGTTGAAGGTCTCTGAGAACGCGCCGCGGTCGTCCCGGTAAATCTCTGGCGTCAGGATGAGCACGCCCGGCAACGCTGTCTCTTCAATCTTCATAGTCTCGTCCCTGACCGCTTACCCTTTCACCAGGAATGGGTGCCCCCGGTCCCTCGCATTTGGGGACCGGGGACACGGAGAAAGATCACCCGCCAATTCTCGCGGTCAGGGGCTACTCGGCCTTGGCCGCAAAGTACGGCTCTCGCAACAACGCCAGCAAATACTGCCCATAGCCGCTCTTCGCAATTGGGGCCGCCAGCTTCTCCAGTTGTTCGGCGTTGATGAATCCCTGACGATACGCGATCTCCTCAGGGCACGCGATGTTCAATCCCTGCCGCCGCTCAATCGTATGCACAAACATCGCCGCTTCCAGCAGAGAATCGTGCGTCCCCGTATCCAGCCACGCCATGCCGCGGCTCATGATCTCCACCTTCAGCTTCCCGGCTTCCAGGTAGCGCCGGTTCAGATCCGTGATCTCCAGCTCCCCGCGCGCCGATGGTTTCAGCGTCCCGGCAATCTTCACCACATCGCGGTCGTAAAAGTACAGCCCCGTCACCGCATACCGCGACTTCGGATGCGCAGGCTTTTCCTCCAGGCTCACCGCTCGCCCTTCCCTGTTGAACTCCACCACCCCATACCGCTCGGGATCCTCGACCGGGTACGCAAAGATCGTCGCGCCGTCCTTGAGCTGCGCCGCCGCCTGTAATTGCTTCGAGAGGCCCTGCCCGTAGAAAATGTTGTCGCCCAGCACCAGCGCGCTCGGCTGCTCGCCGATGAAATCCCGCCCAATCAGAAACGCCTGCGCCAATCCGTCGGGGCTCGGCTGCACAGCATAGCCGATCTCGAGCCCCCACCGTTTTCCGTCGCCAAGCAGATCCTTGAAGCGTCCCGAGTCCTGCGGCGTGGTGATGATCAGAATCTCGCGCAACCCCGCCAGCATCAGCGTGCTCAGCGGGTAATAAATCATCGGCTTGTTGTAGACCGGCAGCAGTTGCTTTGAAACCACATGGGTCACCGGATACAGCCGCGTTCCCGTTCCGCCCGCCAGAATGATGCCCTTCATAAAGCCGCCCGTTCCGCGTAGTTCTTCGCAATCCAATCGCGATACGCCCCGGTCCGCACGCTCTCGACCCACTCGCCATGCTCGAGATACCAGCGCACCGTCTTGCGCAGCCCACTCTCAAACGCTTCCGCCGGCTTCCAGCCCAGCTCGCGCGCAATCTTTCTGGCGTCGATCGCATACCGCCGGTCGTGTCCCGGCCGGTCTTGAACGTAAGTGATAAGCCCGCGCCTCGGTGCGGCCCCAGGCTGCGGCCGCATCTCGTCGACCAGGTCGCAAATCGCCGTCACCACATCGATATTCGCCCGCTCGCTGTTGCCGCCGATGTTGTACGTCTCTCCCGGCTTCCCGCGCTCGAGCACCGCGCGAATCGCCGCGCAATGATCCTCCACATACAACCAGTCGCGCACATTCTTTCCTTCGCCGTACACCGGCAGCGGCTTGCCTTCCAGCGCATTCAGAATCACCAGCGGAA
>CAYYKV010000122.1:0-9361 GCA_964468605.1 uncultured Occallatibacter sp.
CAGTACGTGCGCAAAGTGAGCGGCTTCAACAAACCGTCGAAGGCGAACGAGGCGGCGTTTCGTGCCGCGGTCGATGAGATCGCCTCAGCATCGATGCGGTTACTCAGCCGGCTTGAGACACAGGCTCCGCCGCGCAATCGCGAAGAAGAGGCAGCGAAGGCGAAGCTGCGGGGTTTGGCGCGGTTCGGTGCGTGATTCAAGCGTCGGCCACCGTTGGGGCCCCTCTAGCGGAACATGCGTTCGTCAAACCGGAACGCCTTCGCCGGCCCAATTTTGACCTTGACGAACTCCGGATGCCTCGGGTTCAACAACACATTCCAGTCGCCGTCTACCACAGCCGACGGAACCTTGAGAGCCACCGAGCGCAGGCTCGCCGCCCATTCAGAACCCAGATCGCGGCAGCGCTGGTTGTTCAATCCCCGCCAGTTGCGCGGAAGAACGTCGAGCCCGAGTTCCACGACGCATGTATCAGGAACTGTGGCCTCGGCCATCAGCAGATCGTTCGGCGCCTCAATCGGCTCCAGATTGACGAAGAACTCTACAGCCGCCAGCGCCCGCGAGGTCGCTGTGTAAACCATCGGCGTTCCCAAATGGTTCCACCGTCTCGCGGCGTAAAGCCCGCCCACCCCGGTAAATGCCGAATCCCGGAAGCGCGTAGGGAAGAGCCTCCAGACGTGCATCAGCTGTACATTCCGTAAGCGATGCCGTACAAGATCTCTTCCACCGATCGAACGCCGGGCTCGGTATCTAACTGGTCGAACGGCCTCTTGCCTCCCAGCGCGCGGTTTGGATTGCTCATCCAGTGCGACGCCTTCTCATCCGATCCCAAGACCTCCCGTGCCAGCGCCACCACCCGGGCCATCCGCAGGGTCCGGTCCGATTCGTCGTGCGTCAAGCGCGATTTCATCTTGAGCCGCCGGCTCAGCGTCCGCGACGGAATATTCAGCCGCTCGGCCATCTGCGCCCTCTCGACCGCCAATGTTGCCGCGAGCAGCGCAACGGTCGACGCCGGCAGCCCGGAACGCACCAGTTGCGCCAGGTCGTCCGTGCTCTTGACCGCCCGCTTGAAGGTCTTCTTGCCGCCGAGGACTTCCACGATCTCTTGAGTTCCCATCTTCGCCACCTGGCTTAATGATTGCGCCATTTGGCGCGCAAGTCAAGTGCCGACACGCAAAGCAATCATCCCTATTGAAGCAAATGGGGAGCGTTTGCGAATCGGGTTGCAGCCTCTTGAAAGCCGCCATTCTCGGTTCTAGCGGTTTGCCAGAACTGCTTGTCCAACTCGTCGAATCCGAGGTTTCTTGTTGCTTCAACAAATACCTTGTAAAAACCGCGAGTTTCATCTGGATCAAGCTTCTTGAACATCCGCATCAACTCTGGTTTGGTTCGTTCCGAGGCTGCCAGTAGAGCCTCCCACCGGTCTTCCCGATCTCGCGGGTAGGGATCCCCAAGCGCGCGCGCTGCATCCCGCAAAATCTCCGCCAGGAGCGGCATCCCCATGGTCTGGAATCCCTCGATTCCCTCCGGAACCATGATTCCCGCGTTGTTCCAAAAAAGCTGAAGCACACCACCGTTGTGCACTTCGGCGACGCACATGTGCGCGGTAAAGAGAAGAAGCGACGGCCGCGGAATCGATGAAGTGGATTTGCTAAAAGCATCTGGACCTTTGTCGAGAGTGATAACCGTGAAGAGTGGCTCAATCACTTCCCAATAAGAGTCCACTACCATGTCCTCCGTTCATTGCTCGCTCACCCCAGAAATATCCCCGCGATCGACGCCGAGATCAGGTTCGCCATCGTCCCCGCCAGCATCGCCCGCACGCCCAGCCGCGCCAGGTCGTTGCGCCGCTCCGGAACCAGCGCGCCGATGCCGCCGATCTGCATCCCGATCGAACCCAGATTCGCAAATCCGCACAGCGCAAACGTCGCGATCGTAAATGACCGCGGCAGCAGCGTCGCCTTTTGCGCGCCCAGCGCGATGTAAGCGACCACCTCGTTCAGCGCCATGCGCGTTCCCAGCAGGTTGCCGATCGCCATGCAATCGTGCCACGGCACTCCGATCAGCCACGCCACAGGCGCGCCGACAAACCCCAGAATCTGTCCCAGGCTCGGCGGAATCCAGTGCGTGTAGGGCATCCCGTGCATCCACCCCAGCAGCATGTCGAGCAACGCCACCAGTGCCAGAAAGCTCACCAGCATAATGCCCACATTCAAGGCCAGCTTGGCGCCGTCGATCGTCCCGCGCGCAATCGCCCCAATAAGATTCTCGTCGGCGTGCATTTCGTCTTTCGGAATGACGACCTTGCCCTCCGTCGCCGGCACTTCTGTCTCCGGAACCAGCATCTTGGCCATCAGAATCGTTCCCGGCGAGGTCATGATCACCGCCGACAGCAGGTGCCGCGCCTCCACACCCTGCGAGATATACATGGCCATGATCCCGCCTGAAACGTGCGCCATTCCGCTGGTCATAATCGTCATCAACTCGCTGCGCGTGGCTTTCGAAAGGAACGGCCGGATGGTCAGCGGCGCCTCTGTCTGTCCCATGAAGATGCTCGCCGCCACGTTCATGCTCTCCGCGCCGGAGATGCGCATCGTCTTCAGCATGATCCACGCCATGCCGCGAATGATGATCTGCATCAATCCGACGTGATAAAGCACCGCGAAGAACGCCGAGATGAAAATAATCGTCGGCAGCACCTGAAACGCAAAGATGGCGCCCTTGTTTCCTCCAAGCAGATTGCCGAATGCGCCGGAGTTCGGCAGCCCGAGCTGTCCGAACAACACTTGCGTCCCCGCGAACGTGGCCGAAAGCATATTGGTCACTACGCCGCCCGCCCAGGTCATCACGCTCTGCCCGATGCTGAATCGCAGCACCAGGAAGGCAAACGTGATCTGCAAGCCCAGTCCCCACGCAATCGTGCGCCAGCGTATGTGTCTGCGGTCGGTTGAGAAAAGCTACGCGGCCGCGAGCACCGCCAGAATTCCCAGCACGCCTGTGAATCGACCCAACGCGGTACCTCCTCGGTCGGATATTGACCGGAAAAGCGGCCTTTGAGAGGCTTTCGATAACCTTACATCATCATGGGGACGGCTAAGAATGCGAGAATCGACTCGACCGCGGGAATTCCTGGAGACAATCTGGAGGGATTTATGGACAACGCCGCTCTCCACTCGTTTATGGCACGCTTTCGCTACGGAGTTGTATCAAGCACATCGAAAGCCGGCACTCCACAGTCGGCCCTCGTCGGCATCGCCACAACTCCCGACCTCGAAATCGTATTCGACACAGTGAAATCGTCGCGAAAGTATTCCAACCTCATTGCTCGGCCCTCTTGCTCCTTCGTCATCGGCGGTTGGGATTCGGAGCAAACGCTGCAGTTCGAGGGGAGCGCGTTCGAGCCGCGGGGCGATGAGCTTCGAAGCTACCAGCAGGCGTACTTCGCCGTCTGGCCCGATGGTCCAGCGCGCATGAGTTGGCCCGGAATTGCCTACTTCGTCGTGCGCCCCCGCTGGATTCGCTTCAGCGACTTCGACCAGAACCCGCCGCTCATCGAAGAAAAGATATTTCCGCAGGCCTAGGTCGAGGCCTTCGCCCAAACTCATCACCGCAAAAGAATCATTTGCCACCGAAGAGGAATCTCGCCTTGCTCGGGCACGAAGAAGCTAGCGGCTAGAAGCTAGGAGCTAGAAGCTGCTTTCAGATGTGTCTCAGCGTTTTCGCGCGTGAACACGCGTCCAACCAAGGGCACTGGTTCCGGCGGAGATTTCGCGAACCGAATCGCCTTCTTCAGAATCGCCACCGGCTCAGCCAGCAACTCCGGCCTCGTCGCGTACACCGTCGCCAACGGCTGTCCTTTCTCGACCTTTGCCCCGCGCCGCGCATGAAACAGAATCCCCGCGTGCGGATCGACCGGCTCACCAGCCTTCGCGCGCCCCGCGCCTGTCCGCTGCACCGCCCAGCCCAGCGCGGTTGTATCCATCTCCGCGACGAACCCGCTCTCCCACGCGGCAACGATCTCCGTCGCTCCGGGCTTGTGAAAACCCTTCATATCGTCGAAGACGCTCACATCGCCGCCTTGTGCGTCGACCATCTTCATAAATGCAGCCAGCGCAGCACCATCGTCCAGCGCCGCCTCAGCCAGCGTGTAACCGGTCGTCGCCGATTCCGCTTTCCCACCTAAATAGATCATCCATCCGGCCAGAATCAGCGACAGCTCGCGCAAATCGAAATTCGTTTCCGGGCTCCGCGCCGGCCGCTCGCCGCGCAGCAGCTCCACGCACTCCGCCAGCTCAATCCAGTTTCCCGCCGCGTGCCCAAGCGGCTGGCTCATGTCCGTCAGCAGGGCCACCGTCCGCGTGCCTGCGGCCTCGGCCGTCGCCACCATCAGCGCCGCCAAAAACTCCGCATCCTCTTGCTTGCGCATGAACGCGCCCGATCCCGTCTTCACGTCGAGCACCAGCCCGTCCAGCCCCGCCGCCAACTTTTTGCTCAAAATCGATGCGCAGATCAGCCCCGGATTCTCGACCGTTCCCGTCCGGTCGCGCAGCGCGTAAAGCTTCCGGTCTGCGGGCGCCAATTGATCCGTCTGCCCGATGATCGATGCGCCGCACTTCTTGATCACCGCCTCAAACTCGGCCAGCGTCAGCGACGTGCGATAGCCGGGAATTGACTCCAATTTGTCGAGCGTGCCGCCCGTATGCCCCAGCGAGCGCCCGCTGATCATCGGAACAGCCACGCCGCATGCCGCCGCCATCGGAGCCACCAGAAAGCTTGTCTTGTCGCCCACTCCGCCCGACGAGTGTTTATCGACCGTCTGGCGGCCCAGCCCCGTCGGCGAGAATTTCACGCCTGAGTCGCGCATGGCCAGCGTCAGCGCGCGCGTCTCCGCTAGCGACAGCCCTTTGATCCACGACGCCATCAGCCACGCCGCAAGTTCCGCCTCCGGAATCGACCCATTCGCCGCGCCCGCCGCAACAAACGCAATCTCGCGCGCATCCAGTTCCCCGCCGTCGCGCTTCCTGCGAATAATGTCGATCATGTGCAGCGGTGTCGAATCAGAGCCCGCCATATAGTAACTAGTCCTCGGTTTTCTTGTTCCACGACGATGTCAGGCTTAGAATTGAATCCATGAGCAGAAAGCAAATGGGCTCCAGTATCGACGATTTTCTCAAAGAAGAAGGAATCTTTGAGGAAGCGCAGGCACAGGCCTTCAAAGAACTGGTTGCCTGGCAACTCTCCGAGGCATTGAAGCGGAAGGCAAGTTCCGGGAACAACGCGCGCCCTTCCTGATCCCTGTTCCCTGATCCCTGTCCCCTCGCCCCTCACTTCAGCTTCATCCCCTACTTCAATTTCATTTCCGTCGCCAGCGGCAGCAATTCGCTGAAGATCATGGTCCGCGTTCCGTCCGCGACAGGAAAAACCACCTGCGCGTTCGCCTCCGTGAACTCCGCCAGCACCTGCCGGCAAGCGCCGCATGGAGGGCTCGCCGATCCATTCAGGTTCGCGACCGCCACGGCTGCAATGCGGATCTTCGGGCCGAATTCTGTAACCGCCCGCGTCAACGCCGCCCGCTCCGCGCAGATCGTCAGCCCGTAGCTCACGTTCTCCACGTTGGTCCCGGTCACCGTCTCGCCGTTCGTCAGCCGCAGCGCCGCCCCCACTCGGAAACCCGAATACGGAGAGTAGGAGTTCTCCGCGGTCTTCCGCGCCGCTTCAAACAGCTGTTCAAGTTCCTGCTGGCTTACGCTCGTCATGATGAATGCGCCCCGCCTCCGCTTGAAAGGGGAAGATATGAGGCTAATCCATCGTGACGGCTCGTGTACACCTGCGGCCGTCCCGAAAACAGCTATCCGCCGTCTCCCATCAGCCGGTCGACCTCCGCGTGCAACCGCTCCGTGATCGCCGCCTCGGTCTCTTCGGGACCGAACCAAATCGCTTCGCCGATGTGCACTTCGATCGTCCCTGAACGGAACCAGTGCCGCTTTCCGGTCACGAGTTCGCTGAGACCCCTGATGGCCACCGGAAGCACCGGCACGTAACTCTGCTTGGCCAGCAGTCCGATGCCCGGCCTGAAGCGCGCCAGTTGTCCCTCGGCCGAGCGCGTGCCCTCGGGAAAGACCATCACGTTGTAACCGTGGTCCAGAGCCTTGCCCGCGTGCGCGAAGCTCCGCTGGAAGTCGCGCTGGCGCGGCAGCGGAAACACATTGAACATTGCCGTCACCAGCCAGTAGGCCGGTGGCCCCAGAATGTAGAATCCCTTGTGCCCCGGCGGCCAATCGGGATTGCGCCAGTGCCGGTAGTCTTCGAGCATCTCGCCCAGCATCGCCGTCGCAATCCATCGCCGGTACTGCCCCGGCAGCGCGTACATGATCAGCGGTCCGTCAAAAGCAGTCACATGGTTGGCCACGATCAGAATCGGCCCATCGGGAAGCGGCTTTTCCGGTCCCACCACGCGCGGCGCCGCCAGCAGCCACGTAATCGGCCGCATTACAGCTTCGATAAACGCAACGCGAATCCATTGGAATGGCTTCCACCAGGGCCACGTTGGATAGAGAAAGTGCGGTCGCGGCAGCTCTTGCGGCGGCGCACTCGGTAATGGTTGCTGCGCTTCGCCCACGGCTCCCACAGAACCAGAAAGATCTGGAACCGAATCAGGCTCGCCACTTTCCCGATCTCTGATCTCTGTTCTCTGATCGCTGTCCCTTGACCCCTGATCCCTGACCCCTGATCCCTCGTTTGCCACTACCCTGCGCAGCTCTCCCAGCGTCTGCACCTCTTCGAGCAGGCCCGTTCCTGAAACAATTCCCAGCCGCTCTTCGATCGCCGCGCTCAACTGCACGCGTCCCAGGCTGTCCAGATGCAGATCTTCGGTCAGTCGCAGTTCGTCGCCCACGCCTGGGTGAGCCTCGCCGGTAATCTGCGCGATCAGCGCCAGCAGCCAATCGGAAGAAGGCCCGAACGCAGGTTCGCCACTGGTTGCCGGCTTACCGCTGCCGGGCGTAGCGGCCGCGGCTTGGAGATGCGCGAGCCATGCAGCCACCGGCTTGCGCCTTACCTTGCCGGTCGAGGTCCGCGGCAGATCCGGCTCCGGCCACAGCACCCATCGGGTAATGCGCTGAAACTCTGGCAGTGTGGCGTTGGCGCGCTCGATCGCGGCCAGGGCGCAGTCGCCCGACCCCCGGCAGGCCAGCACCGCGCATGGCTCCGGCCCGGTCGGAGTGTCCATCGCGACGACAGCGCAGGCTGCAACTTCAGGTTGCTCCTCGATTGCGGATTCTATGTCCTCCGGGTGAATGTTTACGCCTGCCGCCGTGACGATAACCTCGCTCTTCCGGCCCAGGAATCTGAGCTCGCCAGACTCCTGCCTCTCCGCAATGTCCCCCGTCGCCAGCCACTCTTCTTTGCGCGGCCGCATCGCGCCGTCCTCCCACGTGGCGCCCGAGATCACGTCGCCGCGCACCAGAACTTCGCCGTCGGGAGCAAGCTTGACCTCGCGCCCGGCGACCGGTTTGCCGATGGTGCCCTGGGCGACGTGGAAGGGGTGATTAAGCGTGATCAGAGCAGTGGTCTCGGTCATTCCGTAGCCCTGAATGAGCACGAAGCACATCGCATTCCAGAACTGTTCCAGCGGCCCCGGCAGCGCGCCGCCGCCTGAGACAAAAGCCCAGAACTTCAGCCCGAACTCACGATGCACTCGGCGGAAGCGCCACCAGCGCCGCCATGGGCCCATCTTCTGCGCGCCTGCTGCTCGTTCGGCCAGTCCGTCGTGCGTTGCCTCCAAATGTGTCTTCAGCAGCGCCAGCACGCGCGGCACGGCGCAGAGGACGGTGATGCGCTCGCCGTGAATTAACTCAATGAGGTGCGGCGCGGCGAGCCGGCTCTCGAAGTGGACCTCGGCGATGAAGATGGGTGGAACCCATAGGCCCATCGTCTGCCCGAAGACGTGGCTCAGAGGCAGCGTGTGCAGAATGCGCAGCGGGTGGATGAGGCGCTCGTAGGGCATGTACGGCTTGGCGCCGTCTTCGATGGGACCAATGCTCGCCAGCACGTTGCCATGGGTCAAGACGATGCCTTTGGGGTCGCCCGTGGTCCCGGAAGTAAAAAGAATCTGCAGCGGCGTTTGGTTCGAGAGTCCGGAGATCGCGCCCATCTCCGCGGCGGGCAGTTCGCCGAGCAAATCTTCAAAGGCAAGCGCAGGGACCTGCGGCGCATCGTGGGCCGCGGCGAGTTTGGCCAGCAGAAGCGCGTCGCCGACCGCGAGCTTCGGGCTCACATCCTTGGCCACCCTCGCCACAAACTCAGCGGTTCCGAAGGCATCGAGTGGCACGGCCAGAACGCCGCGCAGCATGCAGCCGTGAAAAGCGGCGATCCATTCCGCGCTGTTTTCGGCCCAGATCAGAACGCGCTCGCCCTCGGCGATTCCTCGCGCCGCAAGCAGAGCTGCAAAACGGCCCGCAAGCCGCGCCAGCTCCCCATACGTCGTCACGCGCCGGCGATTGCCCTGGTAGCGTACGACGGCGATCTCGCCGTCGAAGCGGCGAAAATCGTCGATCAGCGTTGCAAGGTGATCGCGCATCTGGGCACCGGATAGTTCATGGTAGCAGTGACAGGTTGGCGCAATCAGAAACGATGTTCAGGCGCCCCGTGCCTCGGATAAGATGGTTTGCGCGATGAAAAGTTCTCTGAATCGAATTGCCTGCCTCGGCCTTGCTCTCGGCGGAGTCTTTGGCATGGCTGGCAGCATGGTGGCCGCGGCCAATCTCCGCGCCGCTTTCTGGGCTTTGGATGCGGTGGGCCTCGTTGTCGCTACATCCATTCTCGCGTTGAGCTATCTCCGTCAGGAGAAACAATCCGTGGCCGCAGGTTTCCTCGTCTTTGCCATCGGAGAAGGAGTCATGCTCTCGGGCACGGCAGCCAGTCTCGATGCCAGTGTTCCGGCCTTCGCCGCGGGAACGGCGCTTTGGTCCGCCGCGCTTCTGCTTACCAGCGCGCCTAAGGAATTCGCCCTCTGGACTCGCCTCACCGGCTTCGTCGCCGCCATTCTCTTTGCTGTCACTGCAGGGCAAATCTTCTGGGGAGTAGCTCTGACGCCCATCACCCGTCCTCTGCCGATGCTCGGATATCCCTTTCTCGTGCTCACCTTCGCCGGCTGGATCTGGACGCTGCTCAAGGACCGCACATAGGCTGCTGCGTCAGCGTCGTAAACTAATAGAGCTGGAATTCCCCATGAAGAAACTTGCCATCGGCGTCTATCTCCTGATCACCGTCGCTTTGCTCGGCTGGGCCTACAATCAGGCCATTTATGTGGCTCCCAACGATGCCGCGCAGGGCGAGATGTTCCGCATCATCTACTACCATGTGC
>CAYYKV010000123.1:0-9182 GCA_964468605.1 uncultured Occallatibacter sp.
TCTCCGGTCTCGCCGCCACCTGCGAAACTGCGCAGGATCTCCAGATGTACATCACGCTCGCCGTCATTCCCACCTGGACCAGCTTTGCCATCCTGCCCTTCCTGCTCAACAATCCCAATTCGCCTTGGGTCGTCGCCGCCTCCCTCTTTCCTCCCACCGCGCCGCTCGTCATGGTCCCGCGCATCGGCATGTTGTCCGCGCCCTATCCCTGGGGACAGCTCGCCCTCTCGCTCGCCCTCATGGTCTTCAGCATCTGGGCCGTCATCTGGTTCGCCTCCCGCCTCTATCGCGTTGGCATCTTGATGTACGGCAAGCGCGCCACCCTCCCCGAACTCCTCCGCTGGCTCCGCTACTCCTGAGCCCTTATCTGCGCCACGCTCACCCACATCCCTTGAATGCAGCAGATCTCACTGTGCTGGAGGATGGCTCGCCAGAAATATGAAGTTCTGCTTGGGGCTTGGGTCGGAACTCAGGCCGAAATTTGGGATCGGGACTTGGGCCGGGGTTCGTCTTGAACAGGATGGACGGAACGGCCTATACGCCGCCAAACACACGGTGGGATTCGAACCCACGCAGTGCCAGGATGGAAGCCTGGTGTCTTTCCGCTTGGCGACACCCCCTCAAGAATGGTCCAGGGAGTGCGAGTTGAACCCACGATCTCGCGATGATCGCCCTGCCAGCTGACCTTTCCCTTGATAAAGAGATTTGGTGCCGGGTGCGGGAGTCGAATCCGTGTAGCTTGCGTGTAAGACAAGTGTTCTACCTTTGAACGAACCCGGCCCTTCCAACGCAAATTTGGTCAGCGCTATGGAGTCCGCATCTCGTTCAGCGTCGAGGGTTGAAGCAGTGTGATGACAAAGAGCACACGTAAGACGCGGACTGCTTCATTGTGTAGAGCGGAGTTACGCTGAGCCGCCCCGAACGGCTACGGAGCTGGGAGTTTGCTTTGCGGCGTCAAGCGCCGAAGCAGTAGCGTGCTCGGCAGATGCCGGATCCTCGGTGCAACACGCGAGGCTCTCACTCCCGGCTTGCCGGTAATTGAAAGCGCACGCGAAGACGCAAGGGCCGGCTCGCGCATCGGCCTTTCGACTTTCGAGAGGGCGTAGGTCAGCGGCTGCGGCTCGGGCAATGGGTTCAGGTCAATCACGGCGATGCCGTTGCCGGTTGCGCCGGTGATGGCCACCAGTTGGCTGTCCTGTTGATTGGAGATCAGAGCGCGATAATTCGGAGAGAGGGTGGACGGCACTGAGACGCGGGCGCGGAAGGAGCCGGTGCGGCCGTCGAAGACATCGATGAAACTCTCGCCAGGCTGGAAGACTAAGCTTCCATCGGCCGAAATGGCCGAACCGAAAACATAGTTGGCGTCGACGGACTCGGACAAGTCAAGGACTTGCTGGCCGAGGTTGTTCAGATTGCTGTCCATGATCAGGCCCGAAGCGAAAACAGTCTCCTGGTTAGGTGCCAGGACGAACTCCTCGGTTCCCAGTCCGATGTCCTCGTTGTCCGAGGGTGCATATTGCACAGTCTGAGTGGGGATATCGAAGTAGCCGACCCGGCCCTCGATGTTGAAGTAGACTCGCGAGCCATCGCCGCTGAGCGAGAGGCGGCTGAAAAGGTCGTTGTAGTTGACCGTTCCAGGAGCGTTGGGCGGCACGCTGAGCACGCCGGTGCTGGTATTAAGCAGGAAAAGGCCGGTGCCGCCAAAGCCTCCCTCGTCGACAGTGGTGAAATAAACCATGCCGTCATTTGTCACGACGGGGTCGAGCGGATCGTCGTAGATGCCGGCCGTATTGGCCAGCTCGAAGCTCTGGATGGAAGCCGGCTGGTCGGGATTGACCAGATACACGGCAATCGCTCCTGGGTCGGCGATCGCAAGCTTGGAACCATCCGGCGAAAGCGCCAAGCCAATGAGCCGCTGCGGACCATTGGCGCCGGCGGGCGCTGGGATCGGCCAGGACGTCTGCCATGCTCCCTTGGCGAGCGAGAAGACGCGGATCTGGTTTGCGTCGGAGAAGTAGTAAAGATTGCGTTTGGCGTCGTACACGCCATCGGCCAGCATTGCGCCTTCCAGAGGATATTGCTGCGTGGCCGGCAGATAGGTCAGCTCCATCTTGGCGGCAACCGTGCCGTCGGAAGTGGTAACGGAGACTTGCGAGGTCGCACCAGCCGTGCCCGGCGGCACTGTATAGAGAAGGTTATTGACCGGCAGCGGAGGCGTGGAGAAGTAATTGTTTCCGTAGGGATTGGGCAGGTAGGCGCTCACTGCCGCGGAACTGCCGCCGACCTGGACCCCCAGGTCGCTCGGCGGCTGTTGATAGGACCCGCCTCCGGTGCCGAAGACCGGTCCGAAGCCAAACCCGAATAGGCTTGCCGGTCCGCCGCCGTCGGCGGTCGCGTAGCTGGTTGTGGCCTCGAGCACCCATGGTCCGTAGGTGAAGCCCCAGGGGATCAACTGTGAGCCGCCATTCGTAGAGAATGTGCGTACATCGACCGGCCCAGGCTGGCCGGCCGGAGTGACAGCGTCGAGCGTGCCGTCAATGCCGCTTCCGTTGATCGAGGTGGCGGCATTGGCGCCAAAGTAAATGCTGCCAAGCTGAGCGGCAGCCACACCGAAGTTATCTTGCAACCACCCGGTTGCGGTGCCGCCGGCGGTTGGGCCGGTAGCGAGATCCAGTTGCGTTTGGCCGAAGTGCGATCCAACGGGTGTGGCTTGAACAGCAGTGGTGTCCAACAGGCCGATACCCGCACCCTCCATGACGCCGGCGGCCAATCCAGTCGAGCTGATGGCCTGATACATCGGACCGGTCACCGTGTAGGAATCGGGCTCTACCACGTTGGCTTGCGGAATCCAGCCGGTCTGCGTTCCGCTCGCTAGATTGAAGACATCGAGGATATCTGCGCCGCCGGAGTCCGGGAGAAAGGCCTGGCTGCCGTCGTTGCTCAGCATCAGGACCGGATAGGTAAAAGTGGCCTGCCTGGTGGTGACCGCAAAGGAATTCTTCACCGCCAGCGTGGCCGGGTCGATGTTATAGATGGCGTAGCCGTCGTAGACGGCCAGGGTGTTGCCATCGGCGCTGACGGCGAGCGTAGTCAGCGAGCTGTTGGGTCCACCGCTGATCGTGCCGGACCAGTTCCAGGTGTCAGCGATGGGATCGAGCGAACATAGCAGCGAACTGCCTTCGGAAGTCAGCACGGGCTGGATCAGCACTCGGGTGCGGTTGTTGGTTAACGTGATGTTCTCGAAGCCTTGGAGACAAGTCGAGAGTGTTGGTTCTTCACCATTGCTATCATCGGAGCTCAGGAAAAACTGAATGTTGTTGGTCGCCGGATTCCACAGCGCCATGGGCCCGTTGCCGTCTACCCAGGAAAAGCCGGGCACGAGGAAGTACCTAGCCAGAAGCAACTGACCGTCGGCCAGCGCATAGACGGCGTTGGCCTGGAATCCGTAGGGGCTGATCGAGGCCGAGGGGATGCGCTCGAGTACTGTGAGATTGACGGGATCAACTTCATACAGATCGCCCAGCATGGTGCCGACGTAAAGAACGCTTCCATCGGGCGCCTGATCGAGGCCGAATGCGCCGGGAATGTCGAGTGTGGCCGTCATGGTGCGCGTTGCGGCGTCGACCACATCAAGGCGGTTCAGATAGGCGTCAGTCGAGAAGAAGCGGTTTGTGGCCGCGTGGTAGATCAAGTAATTCGGCGACGGAAACGATGAGTACGGCGTGAGGCCGTCGGCGGGAATCACTTGGTCGGCGGTGGTCAGCGGGACGCTCGTGTCCTTCTGTGCCGCGGTGATATCGATGTTGAAATTGGCATTCGCCGTGTACGGTCCATAAGCGGCGGTCAATGACACGGAGCCGGAGACTGCTGCGCTGGTCGCTGTGACATAGAAATCGAGGTTGTTTAACTGTCCAGGTTGGACGGTGAGTTCGGCGGGCGAAACGGTTACACCAGCCGGCATCGTTCCCACTTGTATCGTCGCGGTCGCCGGCCCATTGCCCAGGCCGCCTATTTCTACCTCAAAAGTGTTGGTCGAGCCGGCCGGAACACTGAGCGGGTTGGGCTGCTCTCCCAAACTGATTGACGGTGCCAGCACTTCGAGCTTGAAAGAGGTTTGATGCGTAATGCCGCCCCCGATCCCTGTCACGGTGATGGTTGTGCCGTTGGGGTTGACCGAGGCGGCGAATGAGGCGCTGACCGTGACTGACCCGGATTGGCCGGGCTGGATGGTGAGAGTGTCAGGCGAGAACGTGACGCCGGTGGGCAAGGCGGAGAAGGTGACGGCGATAGGCTGGCTGAAACCGTTGTAGGCGGTTGTGGTGATGTTAAGGGGCCCGCTCGAGTTCTGGTAGATGCCGAAACTTGTAAAGTTCGAGATGGAAAAATCGGGCGCGGTGGAAAGGGTAAGCGTGATGGTGGTGCTGGCGGTGTACGTACCGCTCGTGACCGTCACGGTTACAGGGAACGTGCCCGACGCGGCGGTTGTTGAATTGACCACGAAATCGAGGTACTGGACGGAGTTCACCGCCGTCGTGAAGGTTTGTTGCGGAACGGTGACGCCGGTAGGCAGTCCGGTCACGGATCCGTTCGCGTTTCCGGTCAATCCACCAACGCCTAAGACGCTAAGTTCAGCGAAGCCGGTCTGGCCCAGGGTAAGCGAGAGACTGGAGGGCGAAGCGGTAACAACCAACCCCGGCGCAACCTGCACGACGAGCGAGAACTGCGCCTGCGCCGAGAGGGTCGAGCTGGAACACGAGATAGTCAGCGCCGACGTGCCTGAGACCGCGGCATCGTTCTCGCTGAACTGAACCGTCTGCGGTGCTGAACTGCTGAGACTGAAACTCGATGGACTGACGTTGACGCCCGCCGGAGCACCCCCGATGCTGCAGGAGGCCGTAGAACTGAAGCCGTTGGCCGGAACCAGGTTTACAGTCAGGCTCTGGCTGGAGCTGGCGGTGAGCGTGAGCGAACTGGCCGAGAGGCTCAGCGAAAAGCTGGGGGGATTACCGCCACCACCACCACCACCGCCACCACCGCCACCACCGCCGCCGCCGCCGCTGCCGGACGCAGCTCCACCGCCACAGCCGAAAAGCGCGGCCAGCAACACGAGAGAAGAAGAGACAAGGATAATCCGCCGCGGCAATGCAGTGGCTTTCATCGATTCTTTCCGCCGTTGAAGATTCTGCACTATTATGTCACTAGTCAGCGAACAGCAACTGCGAATCGGCATTCGTGAAGTCACCGATCCGTTTCAGGGCCGGCCGGCCAAACATGAGTCGCGCCAGGAGTCTGCATCGTATGCGCCTCACCGCCAGGACTTTCTTCATGCTACGTTCGGTTGCTTCGGCCTTTCGCTGCGTTGCAATTGCCGCGATCGCGCCGATTCTGGCTTCAAGCACGGCGGCGCAGCAGTTTCCCAATCCGCCGATGTTGACCACCGCCGAAGATCCAAACGGAGTGGCAACCGCCGACTGGAACGGCGATGGCAACGCAGACCTGGCCTATGTAACTACCGGGGAAACTCCCGTTCTTCATCTCCTGCTCGGCGATGGCAAGGGCGGATTTACCAAAGGAAGCGATACACCCTTACCAGAGGGAACCTGCACCTACTCGGCAGCCGTTTGCCGCATCTTCACCCCGGACTTAAGCCATACCGGTCATCCCGGGATTCTGGTCGCCGGCAATTACTCTTCAGTGTGGGGATTTCTCTACCTTCCCGGCAACGGCGACGGCACCTTCGGCACACCGGTACAGACCATCCTTCCGCCTCCCTTTAATGGCGATTCCCTGGGATTTTATGTGGGTCTCATGCTTGGCATCGGCGACTTCAACGGTGACGGCAATCTGGACATCGCCGCCCCGGATTACTACGACGGCCAGATACGCATCTACCTGGGCGATGGCAAAGGGGGATTCACGCCGGGCGAGATCATTCAGGACGTCGGACAGCCTGCGGGCATTTATGCCGCCGATCTGAATCACGACGGCAAGCTCGATCTGCTCGTCTTGAATGTGCTCGGAACTCTCGACTATAGCGCCGGTGCCGCAGTGTATCTCGGCGACGGCACAGGCAATTTCACGTATGCGAATGTGTATTCGGTAGGACAGCCCCGTCTCGTCGCCGACATGAATGGAGATGGCAACCCCGATGTGCTTGGAACCGACGGACTGGGGAACGTGCTGGTGATCACCGGCAACCCCGACGGTAGCTTCAACGCCTCCGAAACGATCGCCGGCGGATTCGAAGAGGAACAAAGCGTGCTTTACGCAGCTGACATCACCGGCAGCGGCATTCCCTCCCTGCTGATGAGCAGTGCCGAGGGTTTTGATACTGCGGTTGCCACGGCCAGTCTGAAGTACGGCACGGTGCAGAAACGCACGTCCGGTGTCTTCGGTACGCAGGTGGCCTTCGCCGACTTCAACTCCGATGGTGTCCAGGATATGGCGGTCGGTGTCACCGGCGGCATAGAGCTTTTCTACGGAAATAAAAGCGGCCTCTTTCCCGACAGCTCCATCACAGCAACGCCCGCGGGTTCCATCTTTCTCTTTGCCGGCGACTTCAATGGCGACGGCATCGCCGACGTGGCGTCGCTCGGCGGGGACGGCATCATGCGCACTTACTTCGGTTCGAAGAGCGGCGTTTCTCAGCCGCCGGTAGAATCTTCGAGTGCGACCCCGATCCCATTTAACTACATCGGGAATACGGTGGGCGATTTCGACGGCGACGGCCATCAGGACATCCTGCTGAGGGGCCAGGTGCTCTACGGCAACGGCGATGGCACCTTCACGTCGGTCTCCGTGTCAACCATCGGAAATGGCCAGACCGGGTTGGTGGCGGATCTGAACAACGACGGCAGAAGCGATCTGCTCAGCATCTCCAGCCTGCAGTCCGGCTCAGGTTCGTACAACTACTACTACGAACTCGACGCGTCTCTAGGCACGGCGAACCGCGGCTTCACGCAGGTCTCCACCAGTATGGGAACTTATCCACCCGATTCCGGTATTACCGTACCGGCACTGCTGGGGGTGGGCGACCTGAACGGCGACGGCATCCCCGATGCCGCGGTCTTTGATCCGAACGTCAATGAATTGGAAATCTGGCTGGGCAACGGCGACGGCAGCTTCAAGGCCGGGCCGCAGATTTCGCTCAGCAGCAGCGCGTGGTCGCCGCAGGGCATAGGTGGCCAAAGCACCTCCACAGGCTTGGGCTTCATCGCGGATCTCGATGGCGATGGCAACCCGGACCTGGCTTTTCTGGCCTCGGAGTACGCGGCGGACAGCAATCTGCCGACGGTGACGCTGCTGGTGATCGAGTACGGCAACGGCAAGGGCGGCTTCACCGCCACGCAGGAGATTCCGCTCTCGCACGGTTATGACTCAGTGATGCCGATGCACCTGGCCGCAGGCGCTCTTCCCGGCTTTGCCTTGGACGACGGCACAGTGCTGGCTGTGCTCCGCAACCTGGGCGGCCGTCAGTTCTCCAATGAGGAGTTCCTGAGTTCCGGCACGAGCATCGGCATCGTGGCGGCAGACTTCAAAGGCAACGGCCTCTCCGATCTGCTGGTTACGCGCTCGAGTCTGCTGTTCGGCCCCGACCTGGCGCTGCTCGGCTTTACGGTGCTTTTCGATCAGGCCGAAGCGAGCGGCAACGGCGATGCGCTCAGCAACGGCGCGTTGACTGCGAGCCCGTCCACGGTGAACTACAATCAACCCTTCACGCTCACCACCGTGGTGCAGCCCGCTCTGGCCGGCGGGCCTACGCCTACGGGCACGGTGAACTTCAGCACGGCGAATCTGCCGTTGGGCTCCGCGCAACTTGTTTCGGGCATTGCGACCCTTCAAGTCACCGGCGCGACCACGCAACAGTTGACGCCGGGAATTCTGCAAATCAATGCCGCCTACTCCGGCGACGGCAACTACGCCTCAACCGATCTGACCACAACCCTCCTCGTTGAGAATCCCCAATACCCGACGACAACCAAGCTTGCCCTCAGCAGCGGCGGCGAGACAGCAACCACCATTCAGGCTGGCAGCTTCCTGACTTTGACAGCCACTGTCACCGCACCGGTGGCGGTTCCGGCTGGCGTGATCGCCTTCTTCGACGGCAGCACGGTACTGGGCCAGGCGGAGATCGATTCGAACGGCGCCGTCTTGAGCACAAACCTCCTGACGCCCGGTAGTCACAACCTGAGCGCGCAATACATGGGCTATTTGCCGACGAATAGTGAAATGGGCACGAATGCTTTCCTGCCGAGTTCCTCCGCTGCGATGGCTCTGACGGTCACCTCCATACCGACCACCACCACGCTCAACGCTTCGTCCTCTATGGTCACCACAGGTGCCGTTCTGACTCTCAATGCTCAGGTGACGAGCGGCAACGGAAGGCCGATCGGCAGCGTCACCTTTTATGACGGTACAAACGTCCTCGGGACCTATACGCTGGACGCGAGCGGCAGTGCCAGCTTCAGCACCGCATCGCTCAGTATGGGCAGCAATTCCTTCTCCGCGCAGTATGCGCTCAATGGTCCCTGGGCCGCCAGCATCAGTACACCGATTGCAGTCACCGCGCAATCGGCGGCGCCGGACCTTGCGCGCACCACCACGCTCATCGCGGCCGTCATGCCGGGCAGCGATTCATCGCTTCTTGCAACCATTCAGGTCTCCGGAGCGACTCTCTCGCAGGGTACGGTGACTCTGCTCGTGGACGGACAGATTGCGGCCACGGTCCCGTTTGTCTCCGGCGGGGTGCTCACCGTTCCATTGCGCATCGAAGGCGCGGCGATTCACAGCCTCGTCGCCAGTTACAGCGGATCGATTGTGGCCGCGCCCAGCGCCTCTCCGCAACTGGAAACAACATCCTATCTTCCCGACCAGGACTTCACGCTGCAAGCCGTGCAAACCCTGGTCTCAATTCCCTCCGGTGGATCCAGCAGCGCTGTCACGCTGCTCATCGGGTCGGTCAGCGGATGGTCTGGCACAGCCTCTCTCAGTTGCGAGGCCGGGCTGCCTCCCGGCTACAATTGCGCCTTCTCGCACACTACATGGAACGGAACGGGAGCGGTCACGCTTACCCTCGTGCCCCAATCCGGAGTGCCGGCACTCGCTCTGCTGCTCATACCCGGCCTCTGGTTGTTGCGAAGCCGTGGCCGTCGCCGCGCATGGCTTGCGACCGTTCTTCTCGC
>CAYYKV010000124.1:0-9180 GCA_964468605.1 uncultured Occallatibacter sp.
GTGCCAAAATCCAATATATGAAACGACAATTTCTCGCGCTTGTTGCGCTGGCTTGCGTCACGATATGCTCCGCGCAAAAGCGCCTCGTCCTCATCGATCAGGATGGTGCCGGCCCGGGCGGATCGGACCAGATGGCGATGCTCGTGCTGCTTCAGGCGCCGGATGTGCAAGTTTTGGGCATCACCATGGTGACCGGCGACGCTTGGCGCGACGAGGAGACTCTGCACACACTGCGCATGCTGGAGCTGACTGGCCACGCCGATATTCCTGTCCTCCGTGGTGCGGTTTTTCCACTCGTCCGAGACCAGGAAAAAACTCGCTTGGAAGAAGCGCTCAATGGCAAAGTGGCGTGGCTGGGCGCATGGGGAGGGGTCACCATCACGGCGCCAGGGTCCGCGAAGACAGTCCCTCACGGGCCTTACGAGATTCCACCCATGCCGGAGGGACTGCCAACGGCGAAGCCGCTCGACGAAGACGCTGCGCACTTTCTCATTCGCCAGGTGCATGCACATCCGCACGAAGTGACCATCTACGCCGCGGGGCCGCTCACCAACATCGCAGTGGCTGTTTCGATCGATCCGGAGTTTGCGCCGCTTACAAAAGGAATCGTCGTCATGGGCGGCAGTCTCAATCCGCAGACGAACGATATCGAGACCGCCGACCCGCGGCACGAGTTCAACTTCTGGTTCGATCCCGAGGCCGCACACATCGTTTTGCATGCCAACTGGCCGCGCATTGAAGTAACGACCGAGGACGTCTCCGTCAAAGCGCCTTTCACGCAGGAGATGCTGGACGCGATCGCGAAGTCGCAGGCGCCCGCCGCGCGCTACATCGCCGCGTGGAGCCAGCGGCGCACGGATATGTGGGATGAGCTCGAAGCGTGTGCCTGGATCGATCCCGCGATTATCACCAAAGAAGTGGACGTTTACATGGATGTCGATCTGAGCCACGGCCCCAGCTATGGCGATACGCTCGCATGGCCGGAGCTGATGAAGCCGGCGACTGGCATTCGGCTCGTCCACGCACAAATGGACCTCGATCTGCCGCGCTTCCAAAAGGAGTTTGTCGACCTCATGACGCGCACGCCTTAGCAAACAGCTCTCAAAGGCATCAGTCCGATTTGCTGCTGCCGTCGTCTTGATCGTGATGCTTGTACTTAAGGATCGTCTGGTTCAAACGATCGGGATCGACGGAGACTTGCACCACGTCCAACTCCTGGCCATCAAGATCGATCACGAAGAGTCCCATGCGGTTGCCCTCGGGGTGCGAGAAGATCAGCGTTTGCTCGCCGCCATTGCGGCTTGTCTCGCGGATCATCCGCTCCCATCCCTGGCCCAGCTTCTCCTCGACAAGCCGATTTAGTTCATCGCCGTCGACCGGCGCCGAGAAGTGCTCGAATTCGGCAACGTGTACGCCGTCCACGCCGCCACGAGTGACCGCTCCCGCCACCACACTGGCCAGGCCCATGAGCGGAATGCGCATGGCGTGCTGGTGATAGCGGCTTTCGATCGAGTTGACCACGCCGTCAAAGCCGCCTCCGCCGCCGGCTGCCCGCACCACCCACCACGGAACGGTCAGCAGCACGCACACGGCGGCACAGCCGAGTGGAATCCAGAAATGCCGGTTCCCAAGAATCTTGCTCATTGGTCGCCTCCCTTCTTGGCCTTGTCATCGGGCTTGTCTTTTGCGTGTTTGTCTTTTTCGATATCGCCGAGTTTGCTCAACCCGCCGAGACCCTTCAACTCGCTCAGTTGGTCCATGCGAATGGGCCCCAGAATCAGCACGATCGTGAGCTCTTTCGGCTCGGCATCCAGCACAAAAATCCCCTGCGGCTCACCGTTCACCATCTTCATCATCACGTCGGTGCTCTCGCCGCCCTTGCTCTCGTGTTCATGGACCATCGGCGACCACTCGGATGTCTCAAAGGTCTTGCGAAGCGAATCAATCTGGTCCATCGAGTACTCGCCCTCTTTGTCGAACTCGTAGTCGCGCACGTAGATGCCGTCGAGGCCCTCGATCAACTGCTTCGCCGCGGCCTGGTCCTTGTCGTTGTTGTCCATGAATTTGGCGGCGAAGTCGAGCATTCCCTTGCCCAGCGTCACTTCGGTTACGTTGGCGGCGCGCGCGGCCAGCTCCTTTTCAACGGGCGAAGGCAACGGGAATGGCGACGGTTGGGCCAATGCAGGCACAACCAGTGCGGCGGCTCCCAATATGATTGCGGCAAAGCGATGTTTCATGCTCGATTCTCCTTTGTTCCTGCGAACCCTCTTTCGCGATTCGCCTTTACTGTGCGTTCTTGTCTCGTTCCTGCAACTGCCGGTTCATCACCTGGAACGCGTGATTGGTGATGCGCAGCGCGGTGAACACCTGCTGCTTTGCCTCTTCTCCCTTGCGGCGTTCGATGGCGTAATGCCCGGCCACAACGCTGCCTGCGACGCTCGCAACCACCAGCAGGGCTGCGATGCGCTCGAACCAGATCATGCGGCTGCGCTGCCGCTTGCGCTCGTGCCGGCGGCGCTCCATCACCTTGCGCTTCAGGCTTGGCGGCGCGGCTCGGCGTTCGAGGCCCTCGCGAAGCTCGCGTTCAAATTCGTCGATATGCTCAAACGGTTGCTCAAACTGCACGGATGTACTCCTTCAATTCGCTTTCAGCCTTCGCCCGCAGCAGCTTCAATCCCCGCTGCAACTGGCTTTTCACCGTAGCCAGCGGCGCGCCGAGCGTGGCCGCAATCTCTTCCGGTGTCAGATCCTCCTGGTAGCGAAGGATGAGCGCCGCGCGTTGCGCTTCCGGCAGGGTCGACAGCAGGCTTTCCAGGCGGGAACCTAACGGAGTCGACTGCACTTCCACCGGCGTCGCGTGGTTATCGTCCATCTCGACCCAGAGGTCAATGCCTCGCACGCGCCGGCGGCGCAGCGCATCGGTCGATCGGCTAATCGTCACGCGCCGCAGCCAGAAAATCGCGTGTTGCTGACTTTCGATCTTCGCGATGTGCCCGTCAAGCTCCATAAAAACGTCTTGCGCGATCTCCTCGGCCAACCCGCGATCGCCGGTCATGCGCAGCGCCAGCGAAAAGACCATGGACTGGTGCTCGTCGACGAGTTGTTCGAAGTCCGGCTGCCAGTCGCTGGCCATAAAACTCGCTGCTACCTTCTAATCCGCACGGGGACGCGAGACGGGATGCAGAGAGTTACGCGGCGGGGCAAGAAAAGTTCAGGATCCGGGGGGCGGATGAGCCGAAGCCGGGTCGGGCAGCGTGGGTGTGAAGTGGACCCTGACTCCTGAAACCTGATCCCTGTCTCTAAAACAGATCCGGGATCGCGTTGAACGCAATCCGCGTGGGCGCGGCCTTGTAGGCGGTGAGCATTGCGGCCGGCGCCAGAGTGCTCATGCCGTACTTGTCGTTGATCTGATCCATCGTTGCGAGCAGCCGCGTGCGGCTCTGTTCCTCTTCGAGTCCATCAAAAAGCGCCAGCGTGTGTAGGCGATCGGGCACCAGGTTGTTCAGTTGCACGCCGATGAAATACGGGTGATCGTATGGCTCGCCGGAGGGGCGCGACTCCCAAAGGCGGCGCAGCGCGGCAATGAGCGTTTGATTGTCCTGGCACTCGCTCAGCTTGATCTCGTTGCGCCAGCCGCGCGCGGGCACGCCGAAGCGGCTGACGGGCATGTTTTCGCCGCGCGGAACGGCAAAACCAATCGCCAGGCCGATGTGGCTGGCCCACAGCCCGGCCCCGCGCAGGCGCATGGCCGCTTTGTGCAGCAGCTTGTGCGCCACGGCCCACGCTTTTTCTGCGGTCCGCATCTCGGGCGCAAGCACGTGCGAGTGGCTGATGGATTTCTGGTGATCGAGTTCCCCCATTTCGAAATCTTCGCCCGTCAGCCAATGAAAAAGCCGCTCGCCCCACACCGATCCCCAGATCTCGCCGGCATGTTCGCGGTCGAGCGCCAGTAGATCGTCCATGGTGCGAATGCCTTTTTCGTTCAGGCGCTTCTCGGTTCGCGCGCCGATGCCGGGCAGATCGCGCAGCGTGAGCTGGTGGAGCGCCTCAGGCAGAATGTCGAGCGGCAGCGCGACCAGGCCGTCGGGCTTCTCCATGTCGCTGGCCACTTTGGCCAGATACCGGTTGGTGGCGATGCCGACCGAGCTGCGCAAGCATTCGCCAACTTTTTCGCGGATTGCCTGCTTGACTCGGATGCCAAGGTCCAAAGCCGCCCGCAAGGGTCGCTCGCGGCCGATGAGGCGGCAGGCCATCTCGTCGATGGAGCAAACCGCAGTCACCGGCACGCAACTCTCCACAGCCTCAACAACGCGATGGTGGTATTCGGTGTAGATTTCATGGCGCCCTTCGACGAGAACAATCTCAGGGCACATGCGCTTGGCGTCTGCAACGATCGTTCCGGTGCGCACGCCAAAGGCCTTGGCCTCGTAGCTGGCGGCGATGCACACCGTGGTGTCGGCCATCATGGGAACCACACCCACCGGACGCCCACGAAGCTCGGGCCGCACCTGCTGCTCGACAGAGGCAAAATAGGAGTTCAGGTCGACGAAGAGCCAGTTGAGCATTGGCCCCTGAGCAGAATCGCTCGCTGGAGCGGGATCCGCAGCATCGGGGGCCGCTTGGGCCGCAAAGCGAAGGTTCGCAAGCTCCTCCGGCCACTCTTCCGCAGAGAATGAAGGCGCCGGGTTGAGGTGAGCAGGCATTTGTCTCCCTTCAATAATTTTCGCCTTTTGTTTGCTATTTTGCAATCTCGTTTTATTCCCGGATTGGGGCTTCATACCCCGAAAGCATCAGGGACTAACACGGAAGGGTGTATTTTCGTCTAATATCAAGATCGGGTAGCATTTTTTGTAGATACGAAATCGGCCCGCATGACCGGATCGTAACCCTGGATGGTGACCGAAGATGCAGACCCTCGGACATTGGATCGCGGTGAATGGAAGCGTACTCGCCGTCCTGGTCACGCTGGGTGTAGCGGTGCTTCTGGTTGCATGCATGGAGTGCACGCACTGCCCCAAAAGCAAGAAGGACGAAATCTTCAATCGCCACGAAGTCTGATTTTGACTAATTCCCGTCCGCAGCCTGCGCGCCCGGCTTCAGATAAGTGTCAAACTGGGCCAGGATCCGGCTGAAAAGTTCAGTCTGTGCTGCTGGTCCCGCGAGTGAGTGCGTCTTGCGTGGGAAGATCTGCAGATCGTAGGGAACTCCTGCATCAATAAGTCTCTGCACGAACTGCACGGTATTTTCCAGGTGCACGTTGTCATCGCCGGTCCCGTGCACCAGCAGCAAACGCCCCTTCAATTCCGCGGCTGAACTAACAACCGAGAAGTCGCGATAGCCGTCCGGATCTTCCCCGGGCAGGCCCAGATAGCGCTCGGTGTAGATGGAGTCGTAGTCGCGCCAGTCGGTGACGGGGGCAACGGCAACTCCCGCGCGGAAGCGGTCCGAGTGCGTCATGGCATAAAGCGTGAACGTACCGCCCCAGCTCCAGCCCCACCAACCGAGGCGCTTCGGATCCAATTGCGGATATTGGGCGAGCGCCGCGTCCATCACCGTCAACTGGTCCTCGAGCTGCACGGGGCCGAAGTCGCGACAGGCTGCCTGCGCAAAAGCTCGACCGCGGCTGCCCATGCCGCGATTGTCGGCATGAAGCACGGCAAATCCGTGTTGCGCAAGCAGCTCATCAAAAAGGAACGCGCTGCTCCATTGGTTTATGACGATCTGGTCGTGAGGCCCTCCATAGGGATTCACGATCAATGGCGTGCCTGCCGGGTTGGTTGAGCCTTCCGGCAGCAGCAGCGTGGCGTAGAGCGTGGTTCCATCGTGCGCCTTCACCTCGAGCGGCAGCGGCGCGTGCAGATGATAAGAATCGAGCGCATGTGTTTCCCAGAAGACCCGGCACGAGCTCGCCACGGTGGACGCATCTTGCGCGCGGCAGACGCGCATCACCGGTGGCGTCATGCGAGAGGAGAATTTGTCGGTAAACGCGCCGCCCTCGGGAGAAAACGTGGCGAGATGGAAGCCTGCGCCTGTGCTCAATTGCCGGCGCTCACCGGAAAACTTCACCTGCCAAAGCTGCTGCTCCAGCGGATTGCCCTCGTTCGACGCATAGTCAACGACTTTGCGCACGGTGTCCACGTTGTACACGACACCGACTTCGAAATTGCCGCTGGTGAGTTGGCGATCGAGCTTCGCGTCCGACGCGAGAGGCTTGTCCTTGTCGTAGCTGTAGAGATAAAGGTGATTGTGCCCATCGCTCCAACTCGTGAGCACGATCGCTCCGTCACCCACCGTCACGTCGTAGTCTTCGTCGAGGAACTTATCATCGCTGATCTCGAGCATCGGTCGCGCGTCTCCGTAATCGGTGTCGGCAAACAAAAGCGCGCGGTGCTTGTGATCGCGGGTCAGGGTTTCAATCCAAAGAGTCTTGCTGTCGACCCAGCCGAAGCGCGGAACGTAGTCGTCGCCTTCGTGAAATGGAATCTTCATCCAGACGGTTTTCCCGCCACGCACCGGCACTACCCCGACGTGGACCTCGGGATTGGGGTCGCCCGGCTGCGGATAGCGCTGCCAATCCACCGTGGCATGATTGGGAATCAAGTCGGTGAGCGGATAACGCGGCACATGGGTCTCGTTCATCTGCAGATAGGCAATCTTCTTTGAATCCGGCGACCAGAAGTAGTTGCTGCGCACGTCGAGCTCCTCCTCGTACACCCAGTCCACTTCGCCGTTCAGCAAGGTTTGACCATCAACTGAGGAAGAAATGGGCGCGGGAGCAAGAGGGACGGTGGGCGTACCGGGCTCGCGGAGCGGTATGACGGCGAGGCCGTGATCCTTGATAAACGAGATCGAAGCGTTGTCGGGAGAAAATTTTGGATCGTCGCCTGAGAGAAGGCCGGAAAAGCCCATTTCGACTCCAACGCCGTTGCGCAGATCGTAGAGCCACAATCGGCCGTTCGAGTCGAAGAGAATGTGCGTGGAGTCCGGAGCCCAAATATAGCTGGCCAGGTTGTAACGCTGGCGATGATCGCGGTCCTGCTCGGAGCCGTTGCTGCCGTTCAGGTTTTCCATCTTCGCCGCGCTTACGAGCACGTGAGTTTTGCCGGTGGCGGGATCCACGTCCATCAGCTCGCCGCCATCCAGATAAGTCAGATGCTTTCCGTCGGGCGACCACGTCAGTTGATCGGGCGGCGCGCCGATCAGCGGCCCGTGAGCAAAAATCGCGTCGACAGACAGCGGCTTTTCGGGCGCTTGCGCGGCCAATGAAAGGCCAGCCAGGGCGATTGCGGCGACGGCAGGAAACAAGAAGATGGATTTTCGCGTCAAAGAATCCTCTCCTGGAGCGGGAGTTCGGCCCGGAACGCAAGACATCGACCGCAGAGATCGGAGGTGGGCCGGTAGATCCGGATGACTCAGTGTAAATCACAATGTTTGGTGGCGATTCGTCGTTCCGCAAGCAACTTCTTCTGGAAATAAGTGCTTGCTTGACGCCCGCGAAACCACATACAGTCAGGAAATCCCCTGGGAGGAAGAAGCATGTCGACAACGTACGATGTTGCCATCGCAGGTGGTGGCGTGGGCGGCGCAGCACTGGCAAAAAACATGGCGGAACAAGGCGCCAGGGTTCTCGTCATCGAGCACGAGCGCCAATTCAAGGATCGCGTTCGCGGCGAGGTGATGTTTCCCTGGGGTTACGCTGAAGTTCAGGCCCTCGGAGTCGCCGATTGTCTCGCGGAAGCTGGCAGGCACCACCTCGACTGGGTCGACTCTTATTTTGCGAGCAACCTCGTAGAACATCGCGAAGTTGTTCCCAGCACAAAACATCGGCTACCTTTTCTTACCTGCTATCACCCTGCAATGCAGGAGTCGCTGCTGAAAGCCGCGGCAGCAGCAGGCGCCACGGTGCGACGAGGCGCGGCGGTTCGCCAAGTGCAGCCGAGTGCGCGGCCGGGTTCGCCGCCGGAGTTGGTTGTCGAGGAAGATCGCCACGTTGAAACAATCTCCGCGCGCCTGGTGGTGGGTGCCGAGGGACGATCGTCCGTCGTTCGCTCTTCGGCGCGCTTCACAGTCGAGCGCGATCCCGAAGACATGATGATCGCCGGAATTCTGCTCGAAAACGTTCCCGCAGCGGATGACACCCTCCAGGGCATCTACAACTTTGCGTTGGGGCATCTCGTTGTCGTTGCGCCGCAGGGTGGCGACCGCGTGCGAATGTATCTGATCTACCACGATGCGACGCAAGCGCGCTTTCAAGGGCCCGCCGACATGGCAAGATTTTCTGACGGCTGCAAGAAATCTGGCGCGAATGCCGCGCTCTTCGAGGGTGTGAGACCGATCGGCCCACTGGCCACCTTCAGTAGTGCTCACAGCTGGGTCGATCACCCGTACCGCGACGGAGTGGTGCTGCTGGGCGACTCGGCCACGTCAAGCGATCCCACCTGGGGACAGGGCCTCTCGCTTACCATGCGCGATGCTCGTGTGCTGCGCGATCACCTGCTGCGCACCGACGATTGGAACGCCGCCGGGCACGCTTACGCTGACGAGCACGATGGCTATGCAGGCCGGTTGCACACATTCCACCAGTGGATGACTGCGATGTATCTCGCCACGGGACCGGACGCCGATGCACGCCGCGCACGGGCAATGCCGCTAATAGGGCAAGACCCCAGCCGGCAACCGGACGCACTTTTCGTCGGACCTGACTTGCCCGTTGATGAAGCGGCAAGGAAACGCTTCTTCGCGGAAGACTGACTGCGGGTTTCGACTGCGGTTCGTTGCGGCTTGAATTGGTTGCATAAATGATGTTTTGAAAGGGCACGGCTTAAGCCGTGCCTCAATTTCGCCCAAAAAAATGAGTGGGCTTTAGCCCCTGAAGGATGGTTTGTAGAGGATCGGGCGACATTTCTGTAACCAGTTCTAGGGCTTCCAATGCGATTTCGGAAGCGACTACGCCGTTTGTCGCTGCAAGGGTCGACAGGTATGTTGCGCGACGCGGTTCTACAATTGATCTACCCTGGAACCGCAGACGCTCAGCGGCTTCTCCCTCAAGGAAAAGCCGCCTTGAACGAAGCTCTCAAGGGCAAGTGAATTGGAGAACCGCCAGTATGCACTGGGCAACTCCTGAAGAACGGCGCGCACTTGGCCAGGCGCGGCGCAAACAAGTGGGCCGCCACCAGCATG
>CAYYKV010000125.1:0-9179 GCA_964468605.1 uncultured Occallatibacter sp.
GGTCGATTGTGTCGCCGATTGCGGGAACGACGCGCGACGCGGTGGACGAAGTGGTCGAGTTCGAGGGCCAGACGCTGCGGTTCGTGGATACTGCGGGAATCAGGCGCAAGGGCAAGACGAAGTTGATGGCCGAAAAAATGAGCGTGGTGATGGCGCGGCGGCATCTGGAGGCGGCGGACGTGGCGCTGGTCTTGATCGACGCGACGGAAGGCGTGACGGCGAGCGACGCGACGATCGGAGGGTACGCGCACGAGAGCGGACGCAGTGTGATCATCATCGTGAACAAGTGGGACCTGGTGACGACACATCGAAGCGACGGGAAAAAGCCCGCAGACCGTGAGGTTTTCGAAAAACAGGTGCGCGGGGCACTGAAATATCTGGATTATGCGCCGGTGATTTTCTTGTCGGCGCTGGAAGCTATCGGGCCGGAGCGGAAAGGCATGACCCGCCTGCTGCGCGAGGTGGTGACGGTGGCCAAAGAGCGGCGCAAGCGCGTTTCGACGGGCGCGATGAATCGATTTCTCGAAAAGATCGATTTTCAGCGGGCGCCGGTGCCGATGGCCAAAAGAATCAGGATTTTTTACATGACGCAGGCGGCGGTGGCGCCGCCGACGTTTGTACTGTTTACGGATCGCAACATCAAGCTGCACTTCGCGTTCGAGCGATTCCTGGAGAACCAGATTCGCGAGGCGTTCGGTTTCAAGGGGACGCCGGTGTGGTTCAAGGTGAAGGCGCGGAAAGACAGTGGGCAGTGAACAGTCGATAGTCGGTATAAACAAGGGAATAGGGAATAGCAAACAGGGAGTAGGACGGGCTGCGCGCTGCGCAGCCTTTTTTCATTTGAGTGATTCGCGCGGGGCGACGTGCGACTGTTTATTGCTGGACGGCGGCGGGTTGGGATGAGGAGGAGTCGCTGCCCGAGGCGTCGAGATTGCGGATGTGGATGCTGGCCTCAGTTTCAGGAACGGTGCCATCATTGGCCTGCACTTGAGTGGGCTGGCCCTCGATGAGAATGCGCTGCGTAGCCTTGCCGCGCGCGGGGACGACCACGCGCTGAGTGACGGAAGCGTCGGCATTGCTGACGGTGACTGGGATTTCGGCGGCAGCGTAGCCGGAGTTGGAGAGGTTGACGGCAACGAGCCAATTGTCGCCTTCGGTGTGCGAAGGAAAGACGCTGTCGATAGCGATGTCGGGAAGACCTTTGTCGGCGTCGACCCAGTCGGAGAAGAACCAGGAGAGATCGCGGCGAAGACCGGCGTGCTCGATGAGGTTCTCGAAGTAGTCTGAGCCTGCGGCCGGACCGAGACGCTGAGCGGCGTCTTCGGTGGGTGAATAGGCGCGCAGAGCGGCGGAGAGCGCGGCGTCGCCGGCGAGATCGCGCAACATCCAGAAAACATACGTGGCCTTGGTGCGATAGTAGACGGGCGAGATGGCCTGCGCGAGAGGCTGGCCGGGGCTTTCACCGGGACTGGCGGGCTCACCGAGAGCGAGAGCCGAGCGGCCGGATTCAAGGCTTTCGAGCGCCTTCTTGCGGCCCTGTTGTTTTTCGATCCAGAGCGTTCCCATAAAGTGCGCGACGCCCTCGCTGAGCCACGCGGGGGGAGACGACGTCGATGTACACATCCAGGCGTGGGTGAGCGCGTGAGCGAAGACGCCGTCGAGCTCGTCGGGCGTTCCCTGGCGAATGGCCGTGACGAGCAGCGGGCCGGTTTCGAATGGCGCGTCGTCCGGGTCGGGGAGATCGAGAATGGTGAGCTGAGAGCGCGACGAAGGCCCAAGCCAACTTTGCAGGAAAGGCGTGACGAAGGCGGCCGCCGAGGCCCAGCCCTCCACGGCGGAGTCGTCATCGGGGATGGTGTAGAGCGCAGTGTTGGTGGCCTGGTGCGCGGTGCGGACGGCGAGGAAGAGACTGGGCGCTTCAAAGCCGAGAGCGGGTTCGTCGAGGCTGGACGTGGCGATGCCGGCGACCTCAGGTCCAGCGGTTGAAGGCTCGGTGAGCGTGAGCGGGACGAGATGGCCGTTGATGAGGGCGACAGTGGGCGCCTGGCCGTGAGGGAATTCGTCGGTGAGGTTGAGGCGGAAATGCGCGCCGGCCATGCGGAGCTTATGCTCGCCCATTTCGTCGAAGACGCGAGCGCCGTCGCCGAGAATGACGGGAACGCTGGAGACGGGATACCAGACGACGTTGCCGAATCCGCGCAGCCCGGTGAAGTCGATTGCGATAGAGTCCCAGTCGGTATGAAGAGCCGCGTCGTCCGGCGTGCCGATGGTGATAAGGCGCTGGGCGGATTGCGGGATTGATCCGGAGTAGGTGACGTCAAGCTGGAGCGTTGCGCTGGGTGCGAGCGGAGCGGCGAGAGCGACGGCGGCTTCGTGAAGCTGGCCAGTGTGGTCGACATCGGAGTTGAGCATCGCGACTGTGAAGGCGACGTCGCGACCGGCAAGGCGAATGGTTTCCCAGTCGAGCGAAGAAGAAATTTGCAGCGGGATGTGCGCGAGCGGGGTGTGGCTGTCGTTGCGCACCGTAAGGAGCGCGCGGACGGCGATCTGCTCGGCGACAGGACGGAGATGCACATCCAAGTCGAAGGCGGTGAAGGTGAGGGCCTCGCGTTCGGCGTCGGTGGCGACGGGCGCGGAGACGGGCTGACCTGCGGTCTTCGGCGCGGCAGGTCCGACGGTGGTGGTGGTCTGGCCGCTGTCGTCGGTGGAGCGGGAGAAGATGACCTGGCCGTGGGGCTGCTGGTCCTGGGTCGGCGACTGCGCTGTGGGAGTGGTCTGGGAAAGTGCGGGGACGAAGGCGGAGCAGAGGGCGACGGAGAGAAGGCGCGCGGCACCGATGGAAGCGAACTTCATGAACCGAGGCCTTTCTGCGCTTTCGATTGAACACCACTGCCACTGTGTGGGGCGCCACTGCGTGGGGCACCACTGCGTGGGGCACCACTGCGTGGGGCAGACTTTTGGACTAGCGTGGCGGGAGAATTGGAAGCGGCGCGGCGCTGGCGAGCGGCTTCGAAGAGAACAGCGGCTCCGGCGGCGGAGACGTTGAGGGAACTGACGCCGCCTGCCATGGGAATGTGCAACAGATGATCGCAGGTGCGGCGAACGAGATCGTGAAGACCGGCGCCTTCGCGGCCGAGGACGACGACGAGATCGCCGGTGAAATCGAATGCGTCGTAGGAGGTGAGGCCGCGTTCGTCGAGTCCTACAATCCAGAGGTTGCGACGCTTGAGTTCTTCGAGGGAGCGAACGAGATTGACGACGCGGGCGATGCGCAGGTGTTCGGCGGCTCCGGCGCTGGCTTTCACGGCAACGGGGCTGAGTGGAGCGGAACGGCGCTCAGTGAGGAGCACGCCATCGACACCGGCGCCATCGGCGACGCGAAGAAGAGCTCCGAGGTTCTGCGGATCTTCAACGCCGTCCAGCGCGAGCAGGAATCGAGCGGAGGTTTTGCTTGAGGCGGGGTCGGGTTCGAACAGATCTTCAAGGGCGAGAAGTTCCTGCGGGTGAACGAGCGCGACGACACCCTGGTGGTCAGAAGTTTTGGCGGCGACAGTGAGTTGCTCGCGAGGCCCCTCAAGGACGCGAATGCCTTTGTCGCGGCATTGGGCGATGAGGCGGTTGACGCGGTCATCGTGGCGCTCGCGGGCGACGAGGACGTGGTCGAAGCGGCGGCGGCCGGCCTTGAGAGCTTCAGAGACCGGGTGCAGGCCGTAGAGAACTTCCATGGAGTCTAGTTTACGGCGCGAGACACAACGGGCGCCGCATGGTGATGCGGCGCCCGAGTGAATGCGGATTTGATTTTCAATCGAAGATGGCAGGGCTATACGGGTCCGTCGGTCGACGATTGGCGCTCGAAGGTGGCCGGGGCCGAGACGGCGCCGCGATGCTTGGAATCGACCTGGAGGGTGAGGGTCTGCTGTTTCTTGTCGCGCAGGATGGTGACCTGCACGGGCTTGCCCACGTTGGAGCGGAGATCGCGGTCCCAATCGGCCGCAGTGGCGATTGAATCTGCGCCGACCTTGAGGATGACGTCGAAGGCTTTGAGGCCCGAGGCTGCGGCTTCGCTCTTGCGCGCCACCTGCTTGACCATTAAGCCACCCTGAACGCCGAGGTACTCGGCCATCTGCGAGGTGAGCGGCTCAACCAGCGCGCCCACGTTGAGGGTACTGGTGAACACGGAAATATGGAAGCCGCTTGAAACGGGGACATCGGAGCCGGTAATTCCCATCGTGGGCGGCGGCGCAACGGGCGCGATGCCATCGACATCGATGTCGAGGCGTGTCCAGATGTCGTGTTCCATGGCCTTGCGATCGACCAACTGCACGGCCAGGGTTTGAATGTTGCCGTCGCGGCTGATTTCGAGGCTGACTTTGCGGCCGGGCGGAATATCGCGGAGCATGCGGCGCAATGCATCGGCGTCGGCGACGTTCTGGCCATCGATGGCAAGGACGACATCGTTGACCTTGAGCCCGATCTGGCCGGCTGGCGCGTCGTGATCGATGAGCGTGATGACGGCGCCGTGAACGTCCTTGAGCTTGAGCGCCTGCGCCTTGTCGGCATCCACGTCGGTGACATCCACGCCGAGGTAGCCGGGAACGCTGGTGTGGGCGAGGAGCGGGCTGGTGTCCTCAAGGAACGGCGCCAGCTGCCCCGCCTGAGCTTGACCCGGGCGGTTTGCAAAAAGCAGGCAGGCGGCGACCGTGAACCCTGCCAATGCAAGGTTCAAATGCGATGTACGAATTGGCCTCGAAAGGTGATTCATTGCGATCTCTCCATCCTATTTCGTCGACCGGTCCGCGCTCATCAAGACGGCGCAGTGGCCGGAAGGGTTAGCTCGGTTACTGGAATTGCGGAACCCGGCTCAAGACTTGCCGGGAAACGATTCGGATTTGTGGGTTCCGGTCCGTGTTGGAGACCGAATAGAGCACCTGGCGGACGCTGGAATCGGATTCGACAGGTTCCAAAAGACCGATGGCGGCGGTCCGGATGGCCGGATCGTTGTCATTCAAAACTGCTTCAAGAACGGCGTCGCGGACGCGCACGTCGTCGGCAACGTAAGGCTCCAGGCCCTGTAGCGCCTTCTGGCGAACCTTGGCGCTGCGGTCGTAGCGCAGAGCGTACATGAGCGCATCGCGGATGCCCGAGGGCTGGCAACTGTGGCCGGCGCGGCACTCGGCGGCGAGCAGGGCCACGGAGTCGTCGCGGACACCGGGTGAGGCGGAATCCTCAGAGGCCAGCATGAGCAGTTGGCGGATGCCGGGATCGTCGAGCGAGCCCTCGATCTGACGCGGAACGACCTGGCTATAGCTGACGTCGACGATTTCGCTGTTGGGATGGCGCACAATGCCGGAGATGCCTGCCACGTTGGCGAGTTGCGGAAGGTCTGACGCGGGCACCACTTGCGCTCCGGTGGGTGTAGTGGATTGGGCCACTGTAGCGGCGTGTGCGGCACGGTTCTGCGCGTATTCGAAGCCGCCCAGCGTTCCAGCGCCTGCGCCGGCCACGAGCAAGAGCAGTGCCGCAACGGGCGCAGCCTGAAGGCTGGCGAAGTTCTTCATGATGCGCTGGCCCAGAACCTCAAACCAGCGCATGGGCGGCAGCGTGTCGAGCACCTCGTCCAGGCGAATGTGAGCGCGGGCAACGAGATTCGGATCGGGCTCGACAACAGGATGCGCATCGGCCAGCAGCTTGATCGCCAGAACCTGCTCCCGCTCTTTTTGGCATTCGGGGCAGGCAATCACATGCCGCTCGAGCTGGTGGATCTGATCGTCGGGCAGCTCCGCATAGGCCGCAGCGACTATCTGTTCGTGTGCAAGTTCGCAATTCATGGTTACGTCCTTATAGCCCCAAAGGCAGTTCAAAGTTCACAGTTCCCAGTGGGCGGTGAACGGTTATCTTAACTCCGCCAGTTGTGCACGCAATTTCTTGGTTGCGCGGAAGAGTGTGTTCTTGGCGGTTTCTTCCGTGGTGTGCAACATTTCGCCGATGGTGCGGAGGCGAAGGCCCTGGTAGTGCTTCAGCTCAAAAACCATCCGTTCGCGCGGCGTGAGCTTGCCCAGCGCGGCCTGAATTTTGGCGCCCAGCAGCTTGCGATCGAGCTCGCGAGCCGGATTGGAAAACGAGCGGTTGTCGGAGACGGTGGCCAGAATGTCGATCTCTTCTCCGGCGCGGTCGACAACGACCGCATGGTCCTCGCGACGCGTCTTGCGGCGGCGTAACTGATCCAGGCAGAGGTTGGTAACGATGCGATAGATCCAGGTGTAAAAGGAACACTCAAAGCGGAAGTTGCCGATGTAACGGTAGGCCTTGAGGAATGCTTCCTGGTAGATGTCCTCGGCGTCGTGCTCGGAACCGGTGAGATGAAGGGCCAGGCGAAGGACCTGGTGCTCATATTGGCGGACGAGAGAATCGAACGCAACGCGAGAGCCGGCCTGAGCCTCGCGGATAAGATCCATCTCGAGAGCGCGGCTTTGCGCCCGGCTCGCATCATCCCGGCCGGGGTTCTGGCGCCTTGCTCCGCCCATTGCTCTGGAAGCAGCCACGTCTGGAGAGGATTGTACCCTCCCACCTGCAGGCCAGGCTAAAGTGCTGGCCGCCTGGGCGAGACTCATCGACGGGGTCATGGAAACACCGATCGCATCCGTAGCCATCTCTTCTCCGGTCGCGGAAGATGCAGACTTTGCTGTTGGGGTAGACGTGGAAACGGGGTAATTGTAAGCAGGACAGGGAACAAGGGAACGAGAAGACGAGGACTGAGGGACTGAGGGAACGTGAGGCCGGGAACCAGGACGGCGGTACTCGCGGGTGGGGCGGAGGCGACCAGACCGGCGCACCCGTTAGACTGGAAAGCGATGAGCGGAAACCTGTTTGAGAATGAGGCGGATAGGGCTGTGACCCCCGGCGGGTGGTATGTCGCGCACTGCGATGGGGGGTCGCGGGGCAATCCGGGACCGGCCGGGTATGGGGCAGTGATCGAGGACCCGGAAGGCCGGGTGGTGGCGCGGCTGAGCGAGTACCTGGGCCGGCAGACCAACAATTTCGCCGAGTACAAGGGACTGCTGGCTGTGCTGGATTGGGCGCTGGCGAACGGGGCGAATCGGCTACGGGTGGTTTCGGATTCGGAACTGATGGTGCGGCAGATGAAAGGCCGCTACAAGGTCAAGAGTCCGGGGCTGCGGCCACTCTGGGAGGAGGCGCAACGGCTGGCGCTCAAGCTGAAGGCGTTTGAGATGCGGCACACTCTGCGCGGCGGAAACAAGGAAGCAGACCGGCTGGCGAATGAGGCGATGGACGAAGGACAGGGGTCAGGGATCAGGGGTCAGGGGTCAGGAAATTAGCGAGTCGGCAGGTTCGCGAGTTGATGCGAGCGATTTAATCTCTCTTCCCGGCTTGCTCTTCCGCGTTTTTTATGCGCTCCGCCCGAGATCATTGCGCCAGGAGTGGCCGGAGTGTTCGAGCAGGTGGTCGGAGCACTCGGGGCCCCAGGAGCCGGCGAAATAGTTGGGAAAGACCTGTGGTTTCTTGGCCGCCCAGGCCTGAAGAATGGGCGTGCAGAGCGCCCACGTGGTTTCAACGCCTTCCCGGTGCGCGAAGAGGGTCTGGTCGCCAAGCATGGCGTCGAGGAGCAGGCGCTCATAGCCGTTGGCGCTGGACTTGCCGAAGGCGGCTTCATAGTCGAAATCCATGTTGACGGGGCAGACGGTCATCTGGGGTGTGGTGGGCACTTTTGCGCCGAAGCGCAGGGAGATGCCTTCGTCGGGCTGGATGCGGATGGTGAGCAGGTTGGGCTGGATCTCGGAACACGGGCCGGAGAGCGCCATGCGGTTGAAGATGAGCAGCGGCGGCTGCTTGAACTGGATGCTGATCTCGGTGGCGTGCTTCTTCATCCGCTTGCCGGCGCGGAGAAAGAAAGGGACGCCGGCCCAGCGCCAGTTTTCCACGGTGAGGCGGAGTGCGGCGTATGTTTCAGTGCCGGACTCGGGATTGACGCGGTCTTCGTCGCGGTAGCCGACAACGTGCTCGCCGGCGACGATGCCGGGGCCGTACTGCCCGCGGACGGTGTTGAGGATGGGGATGGAAGGGATGGCCTGCCAGACCTTGAGTTTTTCGCGGCGCACGCTTTCGGATTCGAAGCTGGACGGCGGTTCGAGGGCGACGAGCGCCAGCAGCTCCATCATGTGGTTCTGAACGACGTCGCGCAGAGCGCCGGCCTTTTCGTAGAAGGGGCCGCGGCCTTCGACGCCGAGTGTTTCGGCGACGGTGATCTGCACCTGGTCAATGTAGTTGCGTTTCCAGATCGGCTCAAAAATGCCGTTGGCGAAGCGGAAGACGAGAAGGTTCTGGACGGTCTCCTTGCCGAGGTAGTGATCGATGCGAAAGACCTGACTCTCGCTGAAGACGGCGTTGACCTGGTGGTTGAGCAGGCGGGCGGAATCGAGGTCGTGGCCGAAGGGCTTCTCGATGACGATGGCGACGCGGCCTTTTTCCGGCTGCGCCATACTCTGCGCGCCGAGATTCTCAATGATGCCGGCGAAGAACTCGGGCGCGGTGGCCAGGTAGAAGAGGCGATCGGGGCCGATTCCCTTCTCTGTGGCGATGCGATCGAGCTCGGCTTTCAGGCCTGCATAGCTGGCCGGGTCGTCAAAGTTGAGGGGAAAGTAGCTGATTTTGGAGACGAAGCCATCGAGCTTGGGATCTTTGGCGTCAGCGCCGCCAAATTCGACGATGCCGGAGCGCATGTCGGCGGCGAATTCGTCGCCGAGCGGGCGGCGCGCGACACCGACAATGGCGAATTTCTGAGGCAGTAGATTGCTCTGCCAAAGATGAAAGAGCGCAGGAAGCAGCTTGCGCTTGGTCAGGTCGCCGGAGGCGCCGAAGATGACGAGGATGCCCGGGTCGGGGATGCGCTCGCCGCCTTTGGGGAGTTGAGACAGATCCTCAGGGCGCACTGTCATTTGCATGGTGGCCATTCTAGAAAAAACCTCCGGCATGGAAAGGCAGTTGCTAGCTACTAGCTTCCAGCACGCTGTGCGAGAACTCAGTCCCACAACAAAGCGGCGAGGCTCTGAAGGCTAAAAGCTAGTGGCTGCTTTTATTTCTTGGCTTTGGCAAAGCGCTTGTTGACTTCGGCCCAATTGACGACATTCCACCAGGCAGCAAGGTAGTCGGGGCGGCGGTTC
>CAYYKV010000126.1:0-9152 GCA_964468605.1 uncultured Occallatibacter sp.
ATCCCGAAACCGAGAGCATAACCCTGAACACCGAATTGGAAACCCCAACGCTAGACCCTGCGACGGAGCTTGAGCAGCCGTCGTACGAATCCACGTCCAACCTTTCCACGACGAATATTGACAGCTCAGCAGTTGTCGATGCACCTCCACTGGACGCCGATGCCCTAACCGAGCCTGTCGCTCAGGCCGAAACACTTGAAGAGCCCGCACCTTCAGAAACTCCGGCGGCGCCTGCAGCAGTTGTCGAATCGTCTGCGCCAGTTGTCGAGACTTCGGTGCCATTAGCGCCTGCCCCTGCCGTTGCGCCTCGTGCCACCTCGTCCACAGAGCCACCTGACGACTTCTCTGAGGCCCTGGCAGCCTTTGAGCGCGAGCAGGCCGCAGAAGCCGCCGCCGTCGAGGCCTATGGAGACAAAATTGTCTCCGGCAAGGTCGAGAAGCAGACAGAAAAATATTTGGTCGTCGATGTCGGCCTCAAGTCTGAAGGCCTTGTGCCTCTGGAGCAGGTTGTCGACCACACCGGCGCCGTCAAGTTCCAGCCCGGCGACATTATTGAAGTTGTCATCGAGCGCGAAGAAGCCGAAGGCGGCTATCTAGTCAGCTACGAGAAGGCCCAGCGCCTCCGCGTCTGGGACACCATTGAGAAGGCAGCCAACAACAAGACGCCCGTGACCGGCACCGTCGTCAGCCGCGTCAAGGGCGGGCTCACGGTCGACATCGGCATGAAGGCTTTCCTGCCTGGCTCGCAGCTTGAGATTCGCCCCGTGCGCAATCTCGACACCTACCTCGGCCAGCAGATCGAAGTCCGCGTCATCAAGCTCAACAAAAAGCGCGGCAACGTCGTGGTCAGCCGCAAGGAAATTCTGGAAGAAGAGCAGAACTCCAAGCGCTCGGCCACCATGGAGCACCTTGAAGAGGGCGCGATCCTCACCGGCACCGTCAAGAACCTCACCGACTACGGCGCATTCGTCGACCTCGGCGGCATTGATGGCCTGCTCCACATCACCGACATGAGCTGGGGACGCCTCACTCATCCCCGCGATCTGGTCAACGTCGCCGACGAAATTCAGGTCAAGGTTCTCAAATTCGACAAGGAAAAGCAGCGCGTCTCGCTCGGCTTCAAGCAGTTGACGCCCGATCCCTGGCTCGATGCCACGGAGCGTTATCCCGTCGGCGCCAAGGTCCACGGCCGCGTCCTTTCGGTCACTGACTACGGCGCGTTTGTTGAACTCGAGCAGGGCATCGAAGGCCTGGTTCACCTCTCTGAGATGACCTGGTCCAAGCGCCTCAAGCATCCCTCCAAGCTGGTCAAGCCGGGAGACGAAGTTGAGACGGTTGTCCTCAGCGTCAATCCCGCCGACCGCCGCATCTCGCTCGGCATGAAGCAGCTCCTCGAGAACCCGTGGGAAAGCCTCAGCGACAAGTACCCCATCGGCGCTATCGTCGAGGGCCGCGTCCGCAACCTCACTGACTTCGGCGCCTTCATCGAAATCGAGGATGGCATCGACGGCCTCGTCCACGTCTCCAACCTGAGCTGGACCAAGCGCGTCAAGCACCCCTCTGAAATCGTCAAGAAGGGCGAAAAGGTAAAGGCAGTCGTTCTCGGCGTCGAGCCGCAGAACCGCCGCCTCTCGCTGGGCATCAAGCAGTTGCAGCCCGATGTCTGGGAGAGCTTCTTCGCCACGCACCGTGTCGGCGACGTCGTTCACGGCAAGATTCTGCGCACCGCGCAATTCGGCGCTTTTGTGGAAATTGCCGAGGGTGTTGAAGGTCTTTGCCACATCTCCGAGGCTGGTGATCCTGTCGACGGCCACTCCCCGCTCGAACAGGGCCTGGAGCACGACTTCAAGATCATTAAGATTAACGTCGAAGAGAAGAAGGTCGGCCTCAGCCTGCGCACGGGGAGCAATCACGAATCCGCCCACTCCGCCGCTGAAACTTCCAGCCCCAGACGGGAGCAACCTCACAAACAGCCGGTCTCCAGCTCGACCACGACGCTTGGCGACCTGGTTAACTGGCGCAAGGGCGAACGCTAACGCTCATGCGGCAATCGAAACCAAAGCGGCCACCCTCCGGGGTGGCCGTTCAGCATCCGCTGAGATTTATGGGGTGCCCCCAGTCCCTCGCATTCGGGGACCGGGGAAAGCACAACGCTGGACCTCACAGAAGACTCGCGCTGCCTTAACTTCCCGTCGGAATAATCCCCGCGTTCTCGACCATCAAAATCGTTGTCCGTCTCGGCGCGCGCGTCCGATGAACCACCTTCTTCGGTACCACAAATCCCTGTCCCGACTTCAGCGCCACGGTTCGATCCTCAAGATCGATCAGCAGTTCGCCCTCCACCACGTAAAAAAACTCATCGTCCTCATCGTGTTTGTGCCAGTGGTACTCGCCTTCAATGGCGGCCATACGCACCACGGATTCGTTCACCTTGCACAGGGTTTGATTGAACCACTTGAATTCGTTCGCGCCGGGAACCGCGTGCACATCGATCAGCTCCAGCGGCTTATAAAGGATATTGAGCCGTGTTTCATAGGGAAAACCTGCGCCCTCAGCCATCGCAAAAACCTCTAGGAGAGAATAGCAAGGGTTCCCCGCCAGCCTTTTCTAACAAATCTAAAAGCCAATTCTCCACTTGACCCTGACCCTGCGTCAGGTCCGACCATTGTCTCCAGAGCGATGAACAGCGCGAGCCGCTGAAAGCTGTTTCCCCGGCGTACAATTCACTCATCCCTCCGAGGCAAGTATGTCCCATAGGCAACGTTCCATCCTCGCCGCCATCACGCTTTTCTTTCTAGCGCCTATCGTCGCCGAATTCCTTCTCGGCGATTTCCCGGCCACATGGCTCCCGCTGATCATCGTCCTCGCACCCATGTACGGCGGCGGAGCGCTGCTCATCCGCGAGCTCACCCGCCGTTCTGGCCGCGGCTGGCCCACCATCCTTCTCCTCGGCGTCGCCTACGCCATCATTGAGGAGGCATTCACCACGCAAACGCTCTTCAACCCCGACATCTTCGGCATGCACATGCACCTCCTCTCCCACGGATGGATTCCGGCCCTCGGCATTGGCGCCTGGTGGACCCTATTCATGCTGAATGTCCACGCTTTCTGGAGCATTGGTGTCTCCATCGCGCTCACCGAAGGCCTCTACCCGTCGCGCGCCCGCACGCCCTGGCTGGGCAACATTGGCCTCTCCGTCGCCGCCGTTCTCTTCGCTATCGGCGTTGTCTACAACACCTGGTACACGTTCCATCACGACCCGTTCCGCGCCACCCAAGCGCAATTCATCGTGTCCGCTCTGCTCGTTGTCGTTTTCGCCGCCGCCGCCTTCCTCATTTCGCCCGCTTCTCGCGACCTGTCCGCCCCGGCCGCAACGTTAGCCACTCTCGCGCAGTCCGATTCGCCCCGCCAGCCCTTGCCCGCGCCCCCCGCTTTCATCACCGGCGTCGCCGCATTCCTTTTCGGTGCAGCCATTATGCTCTCGCCGATTCTATGGAAATGGAACTGGGGCGCGCCCGCCCTCATGCTCGGCATCGATCTTGTGTTTCTGCTTGGGCTGGGTCTGTTCTCTGAGCGCAGCGCATGGACGCCTCTGCACACCCTCAGCGTCGGCGCCGGCGGAGCGCTCGTGTACGGCGTGCATGCCTTCATGCAGCCTCCGATCGTTCCCTGCTCCAAGTCGATCGCTCTAGCCAGCCACGCGCTCTTTTTGGTCCTTGCGCTCGCCGTCATCGCCATCGCCGTCCACCGCACGCGTTCAGCTATGCTGCTGGGCCCGCAGGAACAACCTCCCGCGCAACCTCTCTTCCCTTGATTGGAGGGAACGGGAGCCTTCAGGCTCCTGAATCATTTGGGGCCCACAACACCCCTCCCACCTTAGTTTCCGCGCGCGGGTACCCACGTAACGACGCATTCACAGTGTGGCCTTCCCAGCCCCGTCGATGCCGCCTATAGTCCGAATACTGCGTGCCTGTCGGCGACAGCAGCAGGTGAATGTGCATTCCCCAACCCCGAACGCAATGAGGATTCAAACACTAGGAGGGAGAAACTTTGATCTCTGACTACACAGTTCTTCCAATAGGAACCAGAGTCGAGGGCGGAGAGGTGAAGGTTTGCCCAAAGTGTCAAAGACGCGGCCTGAACGTGGAAATGGATGGTCACAGCTTCTACACGCATTTCCAGATTCTCAATAGAGACAATCCAGGCAACGTCTTCATCCGGCGGGGAGAGTGTCATATGCTTGCGGGAGAAATCCCAGCTCGAAACCCGTATCAGGCGCTGCCCCGGTCTGCCTCGCCATCGACGTAGACACCTGACGCGGCGAGGCGCCCCAGAAGGTGGATGCGCTTCAGCCCTCGCCGGCGCGCTTACCTTGCGCAAGCGCCGAACGGACTCAAAAACCCGCACCAATCCGCTCACAAGATCACAGAACTCAGGCCGGCTTCCAGGGATCTATCTGGGGCGGCATCAGCATCATTCATTTGCGATAGGCTGCCAAAGCTCGACGCGATTTCCTTCCGGATCGGTGATCCAGCCAAACTTTCCGAAGTCATAGCTTTCGCGTTTTGGATCGACGGTGACACCTTCGCCTATCAGACGGTCCAGCACACCGTCCAGGTCGTCCACCTGGAGATTGATCATTGCTTTCTGCGCCGGAGGGAAGTATGCATTGTCTTGTTTGAAAAGAGCGAAGACGACCTGAGTGTGTTGCGTTGGGGCAGGAAACGCGAAAGATCCTTCGGACTTCACCAGACCGAGATGCCGCTCGTACCATTGATACAGAGCTTTTGGATCATCCGCTCGCAAAAATATCCCGCCAAAGCCAGTGATTGAAGCCATGGAACCTCCTCATGAGAACCCTTTGACAGTTTAGAAGATGGAAGGCCGTGGCTTGCGCCCCGGCCTTTTGATTTATGTGGGCATGCCCGCGGGAGCGCCGGTGGGTTCGACAGGGGCTCTGCGGCGGAGGATGGCAGCGGAGATGAGAGTCATGATAAGGCCGACCGGCAGGGGCTCCATGAAGGTGTAGGCCATGTTGACGAAGGGGTTCTGGTAGAGCTGCTGAGAGCGCTGGATGGCAGCGACCCGCGCGGCGGTGGTGGCGGGGTCAAGCCCGGAGGACTGGACCTTGTGAATCTGCGCGGCGAAGTAGCCGTCCATGAAGTGGGGCATGAAGTTGAAGTAGAGGACCTCCCACGTGGCGACGTAGCAGACGGTGGTGATGAGGGCGATCAGGATGCCGCAGGCGAAGGCGCGGCCGAAGGAGATTTGGCCGGCGAGGGTGTTGTCGCGGTAGCTGCGGATGCCGAAGTAGACCAGCAGGAACGACGCCACCATGATGGTGTAGCCGAGAACCATACTGTGGCCGGAGCCGATCTTGTTGGCGATAAGAAGCGAGCCGCCCATTAGGACGGAGATGATGACGCCGGAGATCAGGCCGAAGGTGAGGACGGTTTTTTTCATGGCAGGCTCCTGGTGCGAATCACGATGGAGTCACTCTGCGGTGGTTCAGGGCCGGATGTCGTCACCCTTTCGGATGATTTTTTGAGGAATTGAGCGGAAATCGTGCTTTCGGGGGCTGCGGTCACGGCAGCAGCCCTAGCTCTTTACCGCGTTGGACGGCCTGGGTGCGGCGGGCGGCTCCGAGCTTGTCGAAAGCGCGGGCACAGTGTGTCTTGACGGTGTTTTCTGAAACAAAAAGCTGCTTGGCGATCTCGCGATTGCTGAAGCCGCGGGCGACCAGCGTTAGGGTTTCAAGCTCGCGCGCAGTGATGCCGAGGGTCTGCTGGTGGGCCGTATTGGGCGCGAAGGGGAGCGGGCTGGGAACGAAGGGCGCGGGGGCTTCCGCGGAGACAAGCACTTCCTTGACCATGACCGTTTCCCGAATCGTTTCCCGACTGACGATTTCGCCTGTGCGCGTGATGCGGCGGCCGAGCCAGATTCCGAAAGTCGCGAAGAGGATGGCAACGAACGCGCCGTAGATCTCTACCGAATGCTGGATGATGACGAAGCGGTATTCAGTGTATTGGAGAATGGCGATGAGCAGGCCGCCGACAAGACCGAAGATGAGGACGTGGCGCTTCATGATCGGGTTGTGAAGAAGTATATCGAAGACGGCGAGAAAGTGGATTCACCGGCCAGAAAACAGAAAAGTCGAGGCGTGATTCCCGAACCGCTTCATTCTGTGGCTGGCGTCGTTCACAGCCACTTGAAACCTGACACCCGAAACCTACGAATTCGCCTGATGCTTCTGCAGCTCCTTCAGCACGATCACGATTCCCAGCGCCATGAGCACGCTGATCAGCGCAAACAAGAACACGCTCGCGTAGCCGTAGAAGCCAATGATCGCACCGGCGATCGGGCCGACGAGAAAGAACGACACATCAGCGAACGCCGTGTAAACTCCCAGAGCGGTACCACGGCTGAACTCGGGAACGCGTTTCACGGCCTCCACGCCGATGGCCGGGAAGATGAGCGACAGGCCTAATCCGCCCACTGCCGCGCCCGCCATTGCCATCCATGGCGACACAGCCTGCCACAGCAGAACCATGCCAACGCAGACAACCAGCAGCGATGCAATCGCCACCGGAAATCCGCCGAAACGGCTGATCATCTTGATGAACAGCAGGCGTACTGCGATGAACCCAATTCCGAACGCCGTGAGGCATAGCGCCGCTCCGCTCCAGTGCCGATTGGCATAAAACAGCGTGACGAACGTGGCCAGCACGCTGTAGCTCACGCCGCTTAGAGCCAGTCCCATGCCGTGCGGAGCAACGCGCCCCAGAACGTGAGCGAACGGCATGTGCTCGCCCGGTTCCACCGCCACCGGTTCCTTCCGCCAGGCGATCACAAAGCTCACCGCGCCAATCAGAATCGTCAACAACCCGATGGACTTGAGACCCCACTGTTGATCCAGAATTACCCCGAGCGGCGCGGCAAGCGCCATTCCGCCATACGTGCTGATCCCGTTGAGCCCAATCACCTTCGCCGTGTGCTCGTGTCCCGCACTGGTAATGCCCCACAGCGTTGCTCCGGTCGAGCCCAGGCTCTCGCCCACTCCCAGCGCCAGGCGGCTCAGAATGAGTACCGTAAAGCTGAGCCAGTGCACCTGGTGCAGCGCTGCCGCGCCCACCAGCAGCGCACCGCTCACAGTGCACCCCGCCATGCCCCACAGCACCGAGACCTTGGCGCCCATGTGATCGGAGATACGCCCCGCCCATGGCCGGCTGAGCAGCGTAGCAATGTACTGAATGCTGATGGCCAGCCCGGCAAGCACCGCGCTATAGCCCATGCGCAGATGCACGAACGGCGGCAAGACCGCAAGCGGCAGGCCTATGGAGACATAGCAGATAAATGTGAAATAAACGTATCCGGCAATATGCCGCGTCCGTCCCCGCGCGGCAGACCGGACAGAAACCGGAACATATGCAGTCGAGGAGTACGACATAGGATCGAACGAGTGCGCAGAGGAATTCTTCTCTTCCAGTATACCGGAGAATCGCTACAACGCGCCTCAAGCGGCGCTCACGTTGGGAAGGCCGCAAACGGCACGCCGTAAGCGGCGAGGCGCCAGGCCAGGCTCTAAACTAAGAAAGATGCCCGGATTTCATATTGAGAACTTCGGCTGCCGCGCGGCCCGCGCCGACGGTGAGGCCATCGCCAGTCACCTGCGTGCATTTGCCGAACGCCAACCGTTCGAATCCGACATGGTGGTGGTGAATACCTGCAGCGTCACGTCCGAAGCCGATCGCACGGCCCGCGCCTTCATCCGCCGCATACATCGCAGGAATCCAGCGGCCAGAATCGTCGTAACTGGCTGCTACGCACAGCGCGCACCCGAAGAACTTGCGGCCATGCCCGGCGTGGCCGCCGTCGTCGGCAATAGCCACAAGGCCCTTACCCCGGAAATTGTCCTCAATTTGGCGCAAGGTAAGGGGGAACCCTCAACCATACCGCCCTCGCTTGTCCCTGTTTCCTCGCTGCTCTCCGGGAGCGCGGCACAAGCTGTCCCCATCTGGGCTGACGATCGCTTCGCCCACTCCTTTCTTGAGGAAGCACCGCCCGCGCCCGGCGTGCAGACTCGTCCCAATTTGAAAATCCAGGAAGGGTGCAGCAATCGCTGCACGTTTTGCGTGATCCCAACGACGCGTGGCCCCTCCAGAAGCCTGCCCTACGCGGCGGTGCTTCGCCAGGTTGAGGAATTCGTTGCGTCTGGCGGCAACGAACTGGTGCTTTCGGGTATCAACCTCGGCCGCTGGGGTCGCGATTTCTCTTCTGGCCTCGGACGAGAGTCGCTTGCAGGGTTGATCCGCGCTATCCTCACGCGAACCAGCCTGCCCCGCCTGCGCCTCAGTTCCATCGAGCCCATGGATTGGGACGAGGAACTCATCTGTCTTCTGAGCGAATTCGGAGGCCAGCGCATCGCTCGCCACGCCCACCTTCCTCTGCAGTCTGGCTCCGACGCAGTGCTGCGTCGCATGCACCGCCGTTACCGGCCATGGCACTATGCGGATAAAGTCTCGGCGCTTCTGCGGGCCGCCGGCCCTGATCTCACCCTGGGCGCGGATGTCATGGTCGGTTTCCCCGGCGAGACCGATCTGGAATTTGAGGAAACGCTCTCCTTCGTGCGTGCGTTGCCATTCGGCTACCTTCACCTCTTTCCCTTTTCGCCGCGTCCGGGCACGCCCGGCTGGGCGCTTCATTCCGCATCGCCCGTTACGGCAGCCACCATTGAAGAACGCATGGCCGCGCTCCGCGCCCTTGCCGCCGAGAAGACGCACGCCCATCGCAGCCGCTTCATCGGACGCGAACTTGCCGCCATCACGCTGCATTCACCCGACTCGCTCGCCTCCTGCGGCTTGACTGCCGCCCTGTCTGAGAACTTCCTTCCTATCAACCTCGGCGGTCGGTTCCCATCGAATCAACTCCTTCAGGTCCACATCACCGCTCTCGGTCTTGACGGCCAGTTCACCGCCCTTCCAGACCGCTAACCTCCTTCTTCAGAGAAGCCGAGCCAATGTTATACTCAGTTTGCGTCGCTTTGCTGCGGCCCATGGGGTGGCTTGCCCCGGCCCGCTCGGCACGCTTTCGGAGGAGTACCATCGCATTCGATAAACGCGCTGCCAAGTCCTTTATCCGCATCAATGACAGAA
>CAYYKV010000127.1:0-9118 GCA_964468605.1 uncultured Occallatibacter sp.
CAAGACCGTAGAGCGCCAGGCCGGGACGCAGCATGGCCTTCATGCCGTGGCGCGCGGCAAGGTCCGCGATGATGTGCGCCTGGCCGGCAAGCAGCGTTGCGGATGCGCCAACATTGAGCCACTCGGCGAAGAGGCCCGCGGCGGAGATGCGGCTCATGGCCTCGTCGAGGCGTGCAAGCTGCTCCTGCGAAGCCTGGCCGTCGGCTTCGTCGGCGGCGAAGAGATGCGTCATCACGCCTTCGAGACGCAGGGGCGAGCCGGGCCCAAAACGAGCGAGGATTCCGGTGAGATCGCTCAGGCTTGTGCCCTGGCGGCTCATGCCGGTGTCGATTTCAAGATGGATGGGCACGGAGCCGGGCTGCGTTTCTGTTGAGCGGGCGGCCAGGAGCAGCTCGTCGAGCTGCCAGGGCTCCCACGCGACGGGAGTGAGTTGAAACTGAATGGCGGCCGCAGCCTGGCCGGGAAAGACGCCGCCAATGATGAGCACGCGAGCCTCGGGGCACAAGGCGCGAGCAACGATGCCTTCTTCCACGCTGGTGACGCCGAGCCATTCGGCGCCGGCGCGAACAACGGCGGGAGCGCAGAGAGCGAGGGAGTGGCCGTAAGCGTTGGCCTTGACGATGGCCAGAAGTTCGGCGTGAGGCGAAGCGAGGTCAGCGAGAAAACGGAAGTTCGCTTCGAGAGCGTGTGTGCGAATCTCAACCCAGCAGGGGCGCATTGTCATGGGGGATGGCAAAGATCAGTCTATCGCGGGGACGGCTCACTTGATGAGTGCAAACGCGACAACAGTTTCATCTTTCGACCCGATCTCGTTGAGGAGTTCGGCTTCGAGCGCGTGCGGAACGGGCATCTCGCAGGCGGCAACCTGCTCCGCAGTCGCGCCGATGAAGCAAAGCTCGCAATGGCCGAGGCCCTCGGCGCCTTCTTCGCCTGTCGCGCGAATCGGCGGGCCAAAGACGCGGCAGGTCATGGGACGCCAGTCGTAGACGTCGCATCGGCCGGTCACGGGATCGAGCGCGGGACAAGCTGCGTCGTTGGCAAAGTCTTCAAAGCCGGCCTGATCGGCGGCGGAAGTGCCAAGCGCGCCGGTTTCGAAATCGCCAGGAAAGCCGGAGCCATGTTCCGCGAGCCAGGCGCGGGTGCGAAGCTCTATGTCCGCAGCAAGCGCAGGATCTGTGGCGCGCAAAGTCGACATTCCCTCGCGGAGACGGGCGGCGTCGAGAGCATTGATGACGAAGGCCCCGTGGCAGCACTGCGTGCAACCGATGCGGCAGGCGAGGAGGTCCCCGGCGCGGCGGGCCGCATCGACGAGAGCGGCGTCAATACTCTGGAGAAGCTCGGCTTCGAGAATCTGGACGAGCTGGGCGTCGCGCGGCAGAAGAGACATGGGGCCAAGCATAGCGGATTGGGCCAGAGAGCGGGCGCGATTGCGCGCGAGCCTGGATAAGAGCTAACCTTGGCGCGGAGGTTTCCCATGGCGGAATCCCACAGCACTGTAATACCTGCGCTGCGCTACCGGAACGCTCCAGCAGCGATCGACTGGCTGTGCCAGGTATTTGGCTTTGAGCGCCACGCAGTGCATCAAGGCCCCGACGGAACCATTGCTCACGCAGAGCTTAAACTGGGCGGCGGGATGATTATGCTGGGCTCGGCCAGGGACGATACGTACGGGCGGGGCTTCAAGGCTCCGGATGAGCTGGGCGGAGTGGAGACGCGCACAGCATACATTGTTGTGGCGGACGCGGATGCGGCGTACGCACGGGCGCAGGAGGCGGGGGCCACGGTGGTGCGGCCGCTGAAGGACACCGGCTATGGAAGCCGCGAGTTTACCGTGAAAGATCCCGAGGGGCACTCGTGGAGCGCGGGGACGTACAATCCGTGGGCGCCGCAGAGCTGAGATCCGATAGTATCTTGCGAAGGTAAAGAATCGAGCGAATCGTCATCACGTAGTTGAGGGAGGTCCTCGTTGAAGCTGTTTTTATGGGTTGGTGCGGGAGCCGTGTCGCTGGCCGCTGCCGCGGCGAGTGCGCAGACTGGCCGGTTGCTCGTGGATCAGAAGGGCGACCGCAGTCTGGCGATCGTGGATCCTGTGGCGGGAAAAGTGATTGCCGACGTAGCGGAGAATGGCACGACCGGACACGAAGTAGCCGGATCGCCGGACGGGCGGCTGGCGTTTGTGCCTATCTATGGAAACTCGGGCGTGGGCAAACCGGGAACCGACGGGAACAACATCGTAGTGATCGATGTGGCGGCGCAGAAGTTGGTGGGCAATATCCAGTTTGACCATGGCGTGCGGCCGCACTGCGCGGTCTTCGGGCCAAAGGACGGACTGCTCTACGTGACCACGGAATTGGATCACGCGGTGACGATCATCGATCCGAAAACATTGAGGATCGTAGGCAAGATTCCGACCGGGCAGGCCGAGAGCCACATGCTGGCGCTCTCGCACGACGGGCGGCGCGGCTATACGGCGAATGTGGGCCCGGGATCGGTGAGCGTGCTCGACGTAAAGACGCGGAAGACCTTCGCAGTGATCCCTGTCTCGGGCAACGTGCAGCGGATCGCGATTTCGAATGACGACCGCTGGGTGTTCACCGCGGACCAGACGACAAAGCGCATGGCGGTGATCGACACAGCGACAGATAGGGTGGCGAAGTGGGTGAAGATCGACGGCTTCGGCTACGGCAGTGCGCCCACGAGGGACGGACGCTGGCTGCTGGTGGCGATTCCCGATGAGAACAAGGTGGACGTGATCGACCTGAGAACGATGGCGTTGGCGCGCGCGGTAGACGTCGGCAAGAGCCCGCAGGAAGTGCTGGTGCGGCCGGACGGGAAGGCCGCGTACGTCTCATGCGCCGGCAGCAATGAGGTCGCGGAGATCGACTTGGCGACTTGGACGGTGAAGCGAACGATTGCGACGGGCAACGTGACGGACGGACTCGGCTGGGCAAAATAAAAGAGAGATCGGGGAACAGGGGCTGGGCATCAGTTCTTTGGGGGTCTGTGATGGCTGCAAAATGCACGCACGTTGCAACGATTAAGAAGGGCGTGAAACCGAGCTCGAAGGGGTGCGAGGAGTGCCTGAAGTTGGGCGATACGTGGGTACACCTGCGCATGTGCCTGGAGTGCGGGCACGTGGGCTGCTGCGACTCGTCAAAGAACCGGCACGCGCGGGCGCACTTCAATGAGACAAAGCATCCGCTGATCCAGTCGGCCCAGCGCGGCGAGGATTGGCGCTGGTGCTATGTGGATGAGGTGTATCTATAACCGGCTGTTGCAGATTGATACGATTCTTGTCCTGTCATCGAGCCTGATGGAGGTCACGATTCCATGAACATTTCGGCACGGGTCATCAATCGACATGCGCATCACGAAGTATTCTTGAAAACCGGCCAGAGCGAGCATTCGTTGCTGATCGCTCCCAAGCCGGACGGCCTCGGTTCAAGCGCAAACGGCGGAGAATTTCTTTTCCTGGCCCTCGCTACATGCTATTGCAACGACATTTATCGCGAAGGGACAAGACGCGGAATAGCGGTCAAGTCCGTGGAGGTTGAGGTGATGGGCGAATTCGGTGGCGAAGGCGAGCCGGCACGCAGCATCAGCTATCGATCAGTGGTTGAAGCCGATGCGCCGAGGGAAGCAGTGCTCGATCTGATGCGCCACACGGACTCCGTGGCTGAGATACAGAACACAGTCAGACGGCCAACGACCGTGACGCTTGCGGATTGCGAAGTACGCAGAGTCTAGAAAAATGGTACCGGCGGGTCAAGCGCTCCGTAGTAGACCGCTCATGCGGGAGTGAGACTGGATTTCAACTTTGTAGTTCCACTTCAATCTTCTTCGCATCTGCGACCAGCTTTGTGATTTTGAAAGTGCGGACCTGGCCCTCGGCGAGAGGCTCAGGCTGAGCTGATGGCGCAGGGGCGTTGCCTTTCCAGCGAGCTTTCAACATCGACGAGAGCTGCGAGAGATCAGGGGCAGCGGAGTTAGCGGGGCTGGCGGAGTCAGCGGAGCCAGAGGCGATCGTGGAGCGAGCGCGACAGTTGGCTCTTATGCCTTCGCCAAGTTCGACAATGGCCCCGGAAGCCGTGAGTTCGACAACGCGGCCGGAGACCTGGTCGCCGACTTTGTGCTCGGCGACGTACTCGTCGATGCTGGTGGGGATGAGCTGCTTCATCGAAAGCTTGATCTGGCGCTTTTCAGAATCGATAGCCAGGACCAGGGCCTTCACGCGCTGACCTTCGCGCACGACGTCGCGGGGATGGTTGATGCGGCGGTCGGCGACGATCTCGCTGATGTGGACGAGCCCCTCTATTCCACTGAATTCGGGGCCTTCGGCGATTTGAACGAATGCGCCGAAGTTCATGATCTTTGTGACGGAGCCCTCGACTTGCGAGCCGGCGGGGAATCTTCGCTCGACCTCGAGCCACGGGTCGGCGAGCGTTTGCTTGAGGCCGAGAGAGATGCGTCCCTGCTCATTGCCCGCGGGCGGCTTGACCGAGAGAACGACTGCGTCGACGCGATCGCCCTCGCGGAGCAGGTCGGAGGGGTGGCGGACCTTCTTGGCCCACGACATCTCCGAAATGTGAATCAGGCCCTCAAGGCCCGGCTCGAGCTCAACGAATGCGCCGAAATCAGTGAGGCGCGTGACGGCGCCGTTGATGCGCTGGCCCGGCACGAAGCGGTCGCCCGCGGTTTCCCACGGTTCGGGCTGGAGTTGCTTGAGGCCAAGCGATATTTTATTGGTCTCGGAGTCGATTTTCAGCACGCGAAGTGTCAGTTGCTCGCCGACAGAGAGAACGTCTTCGGGTTTGGCGACGCGGGCACGGGAGATGTCGGAGATATGGAGCAGCCCGTCGAGGCCGGGTTCAATTTCGACAAACGCGCCGTAGGGCATAAGCGTGCGGACGGTGCCGGTGACCGTGTCGCCGGGCTTGAGCGCAGCGCGACGGCCGGCCAGCTCGCCGCGCGCCTGCTCCTCGAGGACGACGCGGCGATCGACCACGACGTCTTCATCGGTGACGTCGAGCTTGGTGATGCGGCAGGTGATTTGCTGGCCGACGAGGGCTTCGAGCTCGGCTGCGTCGCGCGTGCCGCTGCGGCTTGCGGGCATGAAGGCGCGAACGCCGACGTCGACGCTGAGCCCGCCTTTGATGACGGCTGTGACGGTTCCCGCGACTGTGATTTTTTCGGCGAAGGCGCGCTCGAGGGCGGTCCAGTCGCGGGGCTGTGCGACGCGGTGGCGCGATAGCTCGTAGTAGCCTTCCTCATTGCGGCCGGTGATGGAGACCGGGAAGCTGTCACCCGGATGCATGCCTTCGGCATTGTCGGGGAAAGCCGAGCGGGGCAGAACGCCTTCCGTTTTGTAGCCGATGTCGAGGACAACCTGATCGGCAGTAAGTGAAACGACCGTTCCCTGAAGCTGTTTCGTTTCGGCGCGATGCGTGTGCGAGCGCTCGAAAGCCTGGAGCGCGTCGGCGAATGACTCGGCAGGCTCGGCGACAGGAGCGGGCTCGGCGACAGGACTGTGGTCTTCATCGGGCGCGCCGGGTGCAGATTCGTCGCTAAGTTTTTCGGAACTGTCGGACTGGCTGTCCGGGCCTTGCTCTTCTGCGGGCGCGGTGGCGATCTCCGCGGAAGGCTCTGGCTGGGCGTCCAGGCCTTGGTTTTGAATGGGTTCAGTAGGAGTGAGTTCGTCGGTCATAGAGCCTGCCCGAATATTGTTTCATGGTCCGGTGGAGCGGCTGCGGTTACGCACGGCGTTATACCCTGAAAGCAGATGATGGAATCGGCTTCCCTACCGCCGCGCCGCGGCCTTGAGGCCTTTGCCTTCCGCGACTTCAGGCGGTACCAACTTGCACGCGTGGCCGTGATCCTGGGCGCCGAGGCACAGTCGGTTGCGGTAGCGTGGCAGGTGTACTCCATCACGCACCGCGCCATCGACCTGGGCTACACGGGACTGGCGCTGTTTTTGCCGGGTCTGATTTTTCTGCTGCCGGCCGGCCACGTGGCAGACCGCTTCGATCGACGGCGTGTGATCCTTGCGTGCTATGTGTTACAGGTGTTTTGCTCCGGCGCGCTTGTGGTGCTGGCGCGGAACAACACGCAGAGCATTCTGGCCATTTATACGGTGCTTTTCTTCGTCGGCACGGGGCGCGCGTTTTCATCGCCGGCGAGTTCGGCCCTGATTCCGCACCTTGTGCCGGAGGTTCACTTTGTGAACGCGGTGACGTGGGGTGGCGCGATCTTTCAGTTGGCCAACATCACCGGGCCGGCGCTGGGCGGATTGCTGTTCACGTTGCCGCTCGCCGGCTTCCTGGCGAACTCGCGGCTTGAGGGAGCGGGGATTGTGTATGTGTTCACGCTCGGGACTCTGGTGTGGTTTCTGGCGCTGGTGGTTTCACTGCATGTGCGGCCGGGACGGATGGAGCACCGCGATCTGTCGCTCAAGGTGGTGCTGGCAGGTTTCCAGTATGTGCGGCGGGCGCGGATTCTGCTGGGATCGTTTTCGCTGGATCTTTTTGTTGTGTTGCTGGGCGGGGCCGTGGCGCTGATGCCGATCTTCGCGCACGAGATTCTGCACCAGGGGCCTCGCGGGTTGGGGATGCTGCGCGCTGCTCCGGCGGTGGGCGCGGTGACGATGTCACTGATCATGGCGCGATTTCCGCTGCACCGGCGCGCGGGACGCTGGCTGTTTATCTGCGTCTCGATCTTCGGTGTGGCGACGGTGATCTTCGGACTGTCGCACACACTGTGGCTCTCGCTGGCTTCGTTGGCGATCGCGGGAGCTGCAGACACCATCAGCGTGATCATTCGCGGGTCGTTGCTGCAACTGGCCACGCCGCCGGAGATGCGCGGGCGGGTGAGCGCGGTGAACTCGCTGTTCATCGGCGCGTCAAACGAGCTGGGCGAATTTGAGAGCGGCCTCACTGCGCAGTGGTGGGGCGCGGTACGGGCCACTGTGATCGGCGGCCTGGGGTCGCTGATCGTGGCGGCGGTGTGGGCCGGGGTCTTCCCCCAACTGCGCAAGGCCGATGAGCTGACGGCGGAGAGCCTGCGGGAGCATGTGCCAGCGGCCCAGGAGATTCTGTCTGGTCTGTGAGGGTCGCTTTTCCCCGCGCGTCGAGATTCGCGCTATCCCAGGTCTCAAAATCGAGACTGGGTGCACCTGATCTTTAGCGCTGTGAGGGTCACAAAAAGATTGCGAAGGGAAGGAGCGGGCGGTATAGTTGTGGCCGGAAAGTTGCCGATCTTCACGTTGCGATGCGGAGGCGCGTACCGCCAGTGAAAGCACAGTTTGCGAATAGGGAGGACGAGAATGGCTGAGCTTGAGGGACAGAACCAAGGGGACGTCATATGTGACGGTCCACCGAGAACCGAAGGAGTGTCCGAGCTTCAGCTACGTCGTGCTGCAGAGAAGGGAGACGTGGACGCGAAATATTACCTCGGCACCATGTACCTCGAGGGCCGGGGAGTGCCTCGGGACCGTGAGGAGGCTGAGAGCTTCTTGAGATCTGCGGCGGCGCTAGGGGACGGGGGTGCGCGACAGTGCCTGCACCTCCTAGGAGCTCCGAAGAGCGCGAAAGAGGTGGAGGAGATCCGTGCTGCGGCTGAAGGAGGGGATGCGTCAGCGCAGTACGAGCTTGGCCTGATGTATTTCGATGGGAGGGGCGTCTCAAGAAACATCGGAAACATTCATCACGCTGCGCGGTGGCTCCGCTTGGCGGCGGAGCAGGGATTTCCAGCGGCACAGTACAGGCTGGGTCGCATGATCAAGGCTGGCCAGGGACATGAGGAGGATTACAGGGAGGGATCGCGCTGGATCACCTTGGCAGCGAACAGGGGAAGTGTGCCCGCGCAGATTGCGATCGCAAAGGGCTTTGTTTCTAGTGTAAGCGAAGAAGACGAGGTAAGGTGGACGCGCCTCTGGGCTGAGCAAGGAATCGTCCCCGCTCAGGAGCGCCTCGCCCGTTTTCATAAGACGGGTCGGGGTGTCGCGGAAGATTACGTTCAGGCTTATGCGTGGTATAGCCTTGCTGGCGCTGGCCCAGACCCTGAGCTTATCAAGAAGAGAGATGAAATTGCCCGTGAAATGACGCAAGATCAGATCGCAGAAGCCGAGCGCCTCGGGATGGCGCTGCACGAATCTCTGGACCTTCCTGCTCCGGCCCCAGCAACACCTCCAGTTCAGGTCACCTTGAAAGACGATCTCGCCGCAACTTTTGGCAGGGTTGCCTATTTCGTTGTTAGCGCGGTCGCGCTCGGGGTAGTCCTTTTCATCGCAAGGGGATGCTCGAGCGCGGTCATCCCGCAAAATCACTAGGAAAGCTCAAAGAATTCGATGTTCAGGAGCGCGTTTCCTCGCCGCATTTCGAACGCTCTTTGACTCATAAATCTATCACTTGTCCGCAGTTTATTGGCCCCTCGGGAACGGCGACGGCATTTATCGCGCGCGGCTGCGGGGGCGCGCGGCGCGATTGCGCTCGAAGAGGATGCGCAGGCCATCTAGAGTAAGCAGGTCGTCGATCTCCTGGATGAAGCGCGAGTCCGGAGCGATCATGCGCGCCAGGCCTCCGCTGGCGACGATGCGCAGCGGCTTGCCGGGGTCGATGCCCTGCGATGCGCCCAGTTCCGCAATAATGCGCTCGATGATGCCGTCAACCAGGCCGATGTAGCCGAAGTAAAGGCCGCTCTGCAGGTGGCCGACGGTGTTGGTGCCGATGACTTTGGCGGGGCGCTTGATGTCGACGCGGCTGAGGCGCGCGGCGCGGTTGAAGAGCGCGTCTGCGCTGAGGCCAAGGCCGGGCGCGATCGCGCCGCCGAGATACTCGCCGCGGGCCGAGATCACCTCGAACTTGGTAGCCGTGCCGAAATCGACCACGATGCACGGGCCGCCGTAGCGCTCGTAGGCAGCAATGCAGTCCGCAATGCGGTCGGCGCCAAGCTCGCTGGGGTTGTCGATGAGCAGCGTCATGCCGGTCTTGATGCCGGGCTCGACGAAGAGGGGTTCGATGTTGAAGTAGCTTTCGCAGACCTGGCGGAGCGTGGAGTCGACGGGCGGAACCACGGAAGCGATGATGATGTCCGTCACCTGGCTGGGCGCCATGCCGTGCATCTC
>CAYYKV010000128.1:0-9105 GCA_964468605.1 uncultured Occallatibacter sp.
TGAGATCGCCCTCGTTCTCGCGGTCCTCGTCGTCAACCACAACGACCATGCGGCCGGCCTGGACTTCGGATACGGCGCCGGGAACGTCGGTGAAGGGCGGTTCGGGGGTGCGGGAGGACTGGGGCATGTGCTGACGTTATTTTCGCATGATGTGGAATGCGGGTCCTTCTTGTCCTGAATTGAAGTGAATACTTTCCGATGTCCCCGAGTACGAGGAATCTCCACCCCACGGACCAAGACCTGTCCGCGGGGACCCTGGGGGGCCTGGGGCACCCATCGTGGTGCGTGAGAGAGAAGTCGTGGGCAGCAAAAACGCCGCCCGAAGGCGGCGTCTTTGTTTGAGCTGGCGAAAGTGCTACAACGTCGATTCAATCTCAAATCCCCATGCCTCAAGAAGGGCCTCAGGGATGTACTTGGAGTTCTTGTTACGGCGCGCCCACTCGCGGAGGCGGGTAGACCGGATGTACTGGTCCGGGGGCAGCTTGAACTCCTTGGTAATCTGCTCAAAAGACGTAACTGTGGGCACAACTGGGCCGATGGGCTCCGGCTTGCCCCAATTCGGATTTCCACGACGCTTTGCCATTGATTTGTTTGTCCTTATCCTTAGAAAGGAGTGTTTTTCTCGACTCAACCTCGGACGTGGCTGGGGATGCGAAAGGACCCGAGGAACGTACATTCTCATTCTAGGGGTTTTTCGTTGAAAAATCAATAGGAAAGGGCTTTTCTGGCGGAGGCTGAATGGGAGCAAATAATGCCAGTATATTATTGATATTGATAGCTTTATTTTGAATTGCCCCGGATTCCCACAGGAAGAGCTTTGTTGGATGTGACGGCTGACGCTGGCGACGATGGGGAGGCAAGTGGCACGATACTCCTATGGGGACAGTCTGGCGGGTAATTGCAGCAAGTTTGGTGCTTTTTGGAGGGGTTGCGGTGAGCCACGGGGTGGAGTTGACGGTGAGCCGCGACGCCCTGGAGCGGACGCTGAAGCAGCAGCTTTTCAGCGGGCCGGATGGCCGGTACTACCTGAAGGGGAATGCGCACTCGGCGTGCTTTATTTCGACCGAGGACCCGCAGCTTCGATTCGAGCAGGATCGGATCGTGGTTCGCGTGAAGACGAGGGCGCGGCTGGGAGTAGGCGGCGCGTGCCTGGGAGTGACGGTGACACTGCCGGCGGAAGTGTCGATGGAGCCGGATGCCGAGGGGGAGACGATCGGATTTCGCGACGCGCAGCTGGACAAGGTGTCGGACCGGAAGGAGATCAACTTTGTGCTGGCGCCTTTTTTGCGGGGCCAGGTGCCGAAGAGCATGAAGGTGAATGCGGCGGACCTTTTGCGCGCAGCGCTGGCTGGGTCCACGGCAACTTCCGGGTACAAAGTGAGCCTGGGGCGGTTGAAAATTCTCTCGATTCAAATTGTCGGCGACAAGCTGGTGGTGGAAGCGGACGGCGATCTGAGCGTGGAGTGACATGCACGGCGCGAAGCCAAAACGCGCTGCGGGCCGCGTGTGTTAGATTTTCAACCGGCGGGCGAACCCGATTGATCGCCCGGGCAAAACCGATCCAACAACCACACTCCATCCTCCGCAAAGGAACCTAAAGCCATGCAACTGACCCGAAGAGATTTTGCACGATTCGGCGCGCTGGGCCTCGCGGCCCGATTCGCGCCCGCGCTCAACGCCCAGAACCCAACTCGCAAGACCGGCTACGCGATCATCGGAATCGGCCGCATCGCTTACCACTTTTTGGCCGGCGCACAAAACGCCACGAATTCCAGTGTGACTGGTCTGGTGAGCGGGCACCGCGACAAGGCGGACAGGGTCGCGGCGCAGTATGGCGTGCCTGCGGAGTCCATTTACAGCTACGAGAACTTTGACGAGATTGCGCACAACCCGAACATCGACGCCGTCTATGTGGCGCTGCCTAACTCGATGCACGCGGAGTACACCATTCGCGCGGCAAAGGCGGGCAAGCACGTGCTGTGCGAGAAGCCGATGTGCACTTCCGTCGCCGATGCCGAAGCGATGATCGCGGCTTGCAAGGCAGCCAACGTGAAGCTCATGATTGCTTACCGCTGCCACTACGAGCCATTTCACCTGCGGGCGATCCAGATGATCCGCGACGGCAAAGTCGGCAATGTACAAGAGATCTCCAGCTGCTTCGGCTTCAATATCGCGCCCGGCGAGTGGCGGCTAAACAAGAAACTGGCTGGCGGCGGCCCGCTCTACGACGTTGGCATCTATTCGCTGAATGCGTCCCGCTACCTTACTGGCGAGGAACCGGCGAAAATCACCGCGGTGGCGTCGACGATCGACCACGATGGCCGCTTCAACGAAGTGGAAGAGAACGTCGCGTGGACCACGATTTTCCCGTCTGGAATTGTAGCGAGCTGCTCCACAAGCTACGGAGCCAACACTGACGGCTACTTCAAGGTTTACGGATCCAAGGGCTGGCTCGCTCTGAATCCCAGCTTCAACTACGACGGGGTTCACATGTACGGCATGGTGGATGGGCAGATGATTGACGAGCTGAATCCCTCGCGCGACCCGTACCAGTTCACGGCTCAAGCCGACCACTTCTCGCACTGCGTCCAGAACAATCTGGAGCCGAACACTCCGGGCGAGGAAGGACTGATGGATATGCGCTGGATTGCGGAAATCTACCGCTCCGCCGGCATCGCTGTTTGACGGTTGTTGAATTTGAGAGGTCTGACCACTGCGATAGAATTGCAATAAGCCTTAAATTTCGCAGTGATAGAATTTCGATTTTGGAGAAAGTATGGCGGAAGCAGTGTGTGATATCGGCTTAATAGGCCTCGCAGTGATGGGACAGAATCTGGTCCTCAATATGAACGACCACGGCTTCAAAGTGGCTGTGTTCAACCGAACTGTTTCGAAGGTGGACGATTTTATAGCGAACGAAGCCAAGGGGACGGAAGTGGTGGGCGCGCACTCGATTGAGGAGCTGACGAGCCTGCTGAAGCGGCCGCGACGAGTGATGTTGATGGTGAAGGCCGGCGATACAGTGGACCAGATGATCGACCACATCGTGCCGCACCTGGAGGCGGGCGACATCGTTATTGATGGCGGCAACTCACTTTTCAGCGATTCGACGCGGCGCACGAAGGCGCTGGCGGAGAAGGGAATTCTGTTTATCGGGACAGGCGTTTCCGGCGGCGAAGAGGGCGCGCGGAATGGACCGTCGATCATGCCGGGAGGGAATCCGGCGGCGTGGCTGCACGTGAAGCTGATTTTCCAAGCGATCGCGGCGAAGGTGGAAGACGGGACGCCATGCTGCGACTGGGTGGGTGAAGAAGGCGCGGGACACTACGTGAAGATGGTGCACAATGGCATCGAGTACGGCGACATGCAGTTGATCTGCGAGGCCTACGACCTGCTGAAGCGCGGATTGGGTTTGACAGCCGACGAACTTCACGATGTATTCGCGGAGTGGAACAAGGGCGAGCTGGACAGCTACCTGATCGAGATTTCGAGCCAGATTTTCGCGAAGAAGGATGAGGATGGGACGCCGCTGGTGGACAAGATTCTGGATACGGCGGGACAGAAGGGAACCGGCAAGTGGACGGTGATCAGCGCGCTCGACACGGGGCAGCCGGTGACACTGATTGGAGAGAGCGTGTTTTCTCGCTGCCTGTCGGCGCTGAAAGAGGAGCGCGTGGAGGCGGAGAAAGTTCTGCGCGGTCCGAAGTCATTGCCGAAGGTCGGCGACCGCACAAAGTTCATCGAAGATGTGCGCAGGGCGCTGTTCTGCTCGAAGATCATCAGCTATGCGCAGGGCTACATGCTGCTTCGGGCCGCGGCCAAGGAGTTTGGCTGGAACCTGAACATGGGCGGCATCGCCCTGATGTGGCGTGGCGGGTGCATCATCCGCAGCCAGTTCCTGGGCAAGATCAAAGATGCCTTCAAGAAGAACAAGAAGCTCGACAATCTTCTGCTCGATAAATTCTTCTCGCGGCTGGTGAACAAGTACCAGGCATCGTGGCGCAAGGCGGTGACGCACGCGGTGAAGCTGGGCGTACCCACGCCGGCTTTCTCGACGGCGCTCGCGTTCTTTGACGGGTATCGCGCGGGGAGGCTACCGGCGAACCTGCTGCAGGCGCAGAGAGACTTCTTTGGCGCACACACTTATGAGCGCGTTGATCAGCCACGCGGCCAGTTCTTCCATACGAATTGGACGGGACACGGCGGGAGGGTTTCGTCGACGACGTACAACGCTTAAATGCAGGGAACAGGGAAAATGAAGCGGCGATTTCCTGAAATGGGATCGCCGCCTTTATTTTTTTGGAGCTGTTCAATTCGAATTGAGTGAATTACCGCAGGGATTCGATGGGTGCTGGGTCCATGTCGGCATAGTCCTGATTTTCGCCGCCCATGCCCCAGCAGAAGCTGTAGGCACGTGTGCCCACGCCGCAGTGGATCGACCAGCCGGGTGAGATAACGACTCCCTTGTCGGCCATCACGATGTGACGAGACTCGACGGGCGGCCCCATGAAGTGCATGACGCGCGCATCGGGGGCGAGGTTGAAATACATGTAGATTTCGCTGCGGCGCATGTGGGTATGAGGGGGCATGGTGTTCCAGTTGCTGCCGGGGGCGAGATGCGTGACGCCCATGACGAGCTGACAACTGCGCGCGCCCTGGAGATGAATGTACTTGCAGATGGTGCGCTTGTTGCAGGTCTCGAGGCTGCCGAGTTCGGTCGGGATGGCGTCTTCTTTGCGGACGAGCGTTGTGGGGTACTCGGCATGCGCGGGATAGCTCAAGAGGTAGTAGACGGCTGGAGCAGTCTTGTCTTTTGAAGCGAAGGTGACCTGCTTGTTGCCGCGGCCGATGTAGAGGACGTCGAGATTGTCGAGGTCGTAGGTTTTGCCTTCGACGGTGATGACGCCGGCGCCTCCGACGTTCAGCGCGCCCAACTCGCGGCGCTCGGTGAAGAAGGTTGCTCGGAGGTCGGGATCGGTGGGAAGCGCGATGGGGGATTCGAGGGGAGATGCGAAGCCGGCGACGGCGCGATCGAGATCGACGTAATTGAGATGGAGTTTGCCGGGCTCCGGGAGCGCGCTAAGCAGGAATGTCTCACGGAGCTCGTCGGTGTTCATGCGCGGGTAGCGCACAGGGTCAGCCATCAAAACGGTCTTCATTGATTCTCCTAAATGCAGCTTCTAGCTCCTAGCTTCTAGCTCACTTGTGAACTGCGAGAAGCGTGCTGTTCAAGGTCTTCATGTATAGGCCGCCGCACACTTCATAAGGTTACGAGTCAATTGCAATTGCAATTCAATTTTACGGCTCGGGAGGCGTGGGAAGTTGGAGTGAATTCCAGTTGTTGATGCCACAGAGGAAGACCGAGGGCTTGTATTACTTCGCTTCGCGAGGGGTGAGGAAGCGGGTGTGCGGGTCGCAGCGGTAGGGAGTCCCGGAGGAAGGATACGAGCATTTTTGGTGGACTGACCACTTGGACCATCCTTGAAAAAGTTCCGAACGTCGGGCGGTCAAGGGGCTTCTGTCATTAATCTCGGGCCGACGCTGCGGAACTGATTCAGCGCGGAACTTGCTCGAGGACCCAGCGAACGAGCTCGTTGCCGGCGGCGAAATTGTCATAGGTGACGGGGAGCTTGCGGCCGTCGGTGTATTCGTTGTAGAGCCAGGGATCGACCATGGCGTAGACGGTGCCTTTGCCGAATTTGGCAGTCGCCATGAAAATGTCGCCGCCTTCGGCAAGCACGGCATGAGCGGGGCCGGTAACGGAGATGGTGCAGACATCCTTGACGTAGATGGTGTGCGGGCGATGGAAGATGGAACCGTTGCCGTCAATGACGATCTTTCCCTGCTCCCAGTTGGTTCCGACGACATGCTTACGCAGGACGCTGTTGAAGTGGATGCCGAATTTTTCGGAGACGACGTTGAAGTGATCGAGGTCGGCGTAGGAGGTATCGTTCTCCATGATCATGAGCACGCCGCCAGCTTTGACCCATTGCGCAATCTGAGCGGCATCTTCCGCGTTGGCGTAGTGAGGATGAGGGTTTTTGTCGAGGTTGTCTGGCGAGACGATCACATAAACCTGTGAGTTGCGAAGGCTGGCGGCCGTGGGTTCCGCGTCGAGCTCGGCAGTGTCGGCGCCGTAGTTGCGGAAGATGTGGCCAAAGAGAGAGTAGCCCGGTTCGTCCCAGGTGTTCCATTTGTAGTGGAAGTAGACCTTTTGGCCGAATCCGTCGGTGCGCTGCTGCGAGTTGAACCAGCCGTCGACAAGGACGGTAAGGCCGCGACCGAGTTTTGCATTCTGCGCGGTTTCAGTCTCCGAACTGGCGAGAAGAAAGGCACCGATACCTTTGGGATCGTTAGTGACGACTTTTTCGCCGATGTAGTAGGCGTATGAGCCGTCGCGATAGGGATCGCCGCCGAGGCCGGAGGCCTTTACGGTGCCCGTCAGCGAGAATTCAGACTCGGGAGCAATGCTCGTGAAGTGCGTGAGGATGCCTTTGTAGCCATGTGTTGCGCTGGACGAGTAGGTCTGAGGCAGATAACCGCGGCGGATGCCTTTAGCGAGCGCATAGACAAACATACATGAGGCTGAGGATTCGAGGTAATTCCCCTTCTCATGGGGCTTGTTGAGCACGTCGTACCACAGGCCGGTGCTGAGATCCTGGTAACGCACAACGGCGGCGGCTTCACGTTGGAGGATGGCGAGAAGGTGCTGGCGGCCGGAGTCTCCTGCGGGATAATAGTCGAGCGTGTCGACCAGCGCCATCATGTACCAGCCAATGCCGCGCGCCCAGAATTCGGAGGAGTCGCCAGTTTGCTTATTGGCCCAACGCTCCTGCTTCGCTTCATCCCAGCCGTGATAGAGGAGGCCAGTGCGGGGATCGCGTGCGTGTTGCTCCATGAGAACGAATTGACGGGTGATATCGTTGAAGTCTTCCGGGTGATGAGAGATGGAGGCGTACTCGGCGCGGAAGGGCTCGGCCATGTATAGACCGTCGAGCCACATTTGATTTGGATAGCGCTGCTTGTGCCAGAAACCACCGGAGGTGCTTCGTGGCTGGTGAGCGAGCTGATCGTAGAGAAAGGTGGCGGCGGTGAGATAGCGCGGATTGCGAGTGACGCCGTAGAGGAGCAGAAGCTGGCGGCCGAGGAGGATGTTGTCAAGCTGATGTTCTTCGGGCTTGAGCGTGGGGATGGAGCCGTCGGGCGCGACGAGTGCATCGACGGAGTTTTGGATGTAGTGGAAGTAGCTTGGATCGGCGGTGTTCAGCCAAACCGAGTCCATGCCTTCGAGCAGAGTGCCGAGCTCGTAGTTCCAGATTGAGGGAGTGCCGGGCTGGGAGACGTGGCCGTCGGGCCAGCGCGCGATGGCGGCATTGGCGGCGCGCTCGGACCATGGCAATGTATCGTCTGGTGTGGCGGCGCGGAGCACGAGGGAGGCGGTGGTGGAAGTGAGCGCAAGAAAACAGGAGAGAACGCGGAGGGTCTTCATGAGGACTCCGATGCTCGAAGAACGCAATGACAAAGATAGTCTACGGCGCGAGGAGCAGCCTCACGAAGCAAAGCTATGCGGCGGTTGCGGAGCGGGCATGCTTCTTCTTAGGCGCTTCAAGCGATCCTTTGCGACCCGTAGGGCGTTCCATTCCCTGCGCGATTTGCGCCATGCGCAGGTGTCTCTCCATGAGATTGTGCGCCTCCTTGGCGTTGCGCGTGCGAATGGCGCGGTAGATCTCGCGGTGCATTTCCGCGGATTCACGCATATCAGTCGAGCGTTCGACGGTCTTGCGGCGAGAGTCGTACAGGGCCGAGGTTATGGTCTCTATGATCGCGGCCAGAATTGGATTCCCTGAGGCCTGGGAAACGATGCGGTGAAAAAGCAGGTCATGGATGAGATAGTCGGCCGGATTATCCATGGAGGCAAACATGTCGGCAACTTCATCGGCGAGTGCAGCGAATTGCTCCTGCTTGCCGCGCTCGGCAGCCAGGGCCGCGAGATGGCTTTCAAGGATAATGCGGGCTTCGAACATTTGCCAGGACTGAAAGCCATGCAGGGCGCCGATGAGGCTAAGCGAGGCGGTGCCGAATTGAGGCGGGCCGTCGGCGACGAATGTCCCAACACCATGGCGGATCTTCATAACCCCCATTGCAGCCATGTAACCGATGCCGGTGCGGAGGCTGGCACGGCTGATTTTGAGAGATCGGGCGAACTCGCGTTCCGGTGGTATCTTGTCGCCCGGCTGCAGGGTTCCGTTCTCAATAAGAGTGCGGATGTGGTTAACCACTTGCATCGTACGGTGGGTATTTGGCTCTTCTTCTTTCAGCCTTGACATAAGTTGAGCTACCTTCTTGCGGTGCTGAATATCAATGACAAAGCGAGATTACCACCGAATGCAGGACCTGGCTGGAGAAACTTGCAATTGTTGGTGAAGAGAGCCAATGGAGGGCGCAGGGTGGCGTAAGTGTGTATACTGCCGGTCTGACCTCTCATTCCGGCAGTGGTCTCGTTTGCCGGCGCGAGGCGATTAGAATGAAAGCCATGTTGCTCCACGAAGACCGATTATTTCCCGCGGAAGCATGTGCCCGGAAGGTCGCACGTTCTTTGTACGAGCATGTCCGCAGGCTCCCCATCATCAGCCCCCATGGGCACACTCAGGCCGCGTGGTTCGCCGACAACGGGCCGTTTCCAGATCCGGCGACGCTTTTTGTGCAACCAGACCACTATGTGTTTCGCATGCTTTACAGCCAGGGCATCTCGATGGATGACCTGGGTATCGGCCAGCCGGTGATTGAGGATCCGCGCAAGGTATGGCGGATTTTTGCAAAGCATTACTATCTTTTCCGGGGCACGCCCACGCGCATGTGGCTGGATTTCGCCTTTCAGGAGCTATTCGGAATCAGAGAGCGGCTGAGCGAGAAGACTGCCGATCTTTATTTCGACAGCATCGCGGAAAAGTTGCGCACGCCGGAATTTCTGCCGCGAGCGCTTTACGAGAAGTTCAATATTGAAGTGCTTTCGACGACGGAATCGCCGCTGGACGAGTTGAAAGCTCATCAGGCGATTCGCGATTCGGGATGGAAGGCGCGAATTATTCCCGCTTTCCGGCCGGA
>CAYYKV010000129.1:0-9057 GCA_964468605.1 uncultured Occallatibacter sp.
ATCCAGGCGGGGACGAGCAGAAGCGCGAGGATTTGCTGCGCCTGATCGCGGAGCAACGCCCAGCCGGCGAGAGCGGCGAGTGCCCAGAGGAGAATTGCGGCGGGCCAGTGTTCCTGAATGTTGAAGATCTGGCCGACGAGCGCGATGGCCGCGCCGGTGGCGACGGTGCCCACGGCGTGGAGCGCCGTAGAGAGGCCGTGGAAGCTGGGCCGCGCGAGACCGCCAGCAATGTGGAATACGGCGACCATGGCGATGACGAGCGTGTAGCGCGCGCCGGGGCCGAGCTCGTTCCAGTGCGCCGAGATAAAGAGCACGACGCCGCAGGCGAGCAGGATCGCGCCAAGGATGAGCGCGGTGATGCCTTGCCATTTCACCACCCCAGCGACCTGGACCTGTCGCTCCGACCCCGCGGATGAAGACCTATCCGCGGGGGCCCCGTGCTGGGGACCCCTATCCTTGAGGCCTGAAGTGTCTTTGTGCGCGGACTGTGCGGCGAGCTCTGATTCGTGCGCGCGGATGCGGGCAGCGGCTGCCGCATCGAGAACGCCGGCGGATTGCCAGCGGTTTAGTAGAGCTTCAATGTCGGGCATGATCGTTGACCCACATCATACGCTCGCACTCAGAAACTCGACCCGAGTGCTGGAGAAGCGTGCGGAGCCGGCCGTTGCGCTCTGGCCGGTTGGGAATGGCAGGCGCGAAGCAGCGGGCGCACGGAGTGGGGCATTTGGGGTCGAGTTTGGGCCGTTTTGCGGGTGAAATCGCGCGAAAAATCGCAAAAAATCGCAAAAAACGACACGAATTTCGAGGAGTTTTTGTTGATTCTAAAGATAGTTATAGTCAAAAACCGGGTTTTGAAGTGTATCAAATCACTCCCTCTCTTTCTTGCGGCCGTTGCGGAGACCGGGAGACGGCGCCGCAGGAGTCGAGCGAGTTGGCGAAGTTGCCGCATACAAGACAAGGATAGCGACATTGGAGAATTAACCGGCAAACTTGAGGAAAATATAATCGCCCTGGAATGAGTGAGTTGGCGGGGGATGAATGGGTTAATGGGGTTGACAGGAAAACAGCGTAGTTAGCGGAGTTGGCGGGGTGAGTTCGCGGAGTCACGTGTTTTGGCAATGTGTTCCGTCCGCCGCGCTCCTCTTCCAAAACGCCAGTAATTTCCGAGTAGCCGGTTAACCGACCGCAATGACATTTGCGGATCGCTTTCTTTCGACAAATCACTTGCTAGACTTAACTCTGAACGCGATGAACGCACAAAGTGAAGAACTCCTCGCGGCGCTCGATCGCATCGACTGGTTCACGTGCGTTGGCCTGCGCGATCTCCAACCGGCGACAGTGCTCAATTCCTGGAAAGAGGCAATCGCCTTCGCCATTGATCGTCGCGATTGGGAGTCCTTTCGATTGGAGCGGCGTAACGAGCTAACAGTCTTCCTCCACAACCATGCGATGGATCGCTACCGAAAGTGGAACGAGATTACTGTGAACCTGAAAAGGTCTATCGAGCCTATGGTGAGCCGCAAAATCACAAGCGTCTCCGCTGCGCACAACCTGCCCAAAGCCTTTGAACACTGTGTTCGGTGGGATGCCCTCGGAGCCTGCATGGAAGCCGAATACAGCGATCTTCGCCCCCGCGGCTTCTACACGGATTTGGCCACCGTTTATCTTAGAGGGCATTTTCCATGTGGATGGGACGGCCTATATCCCTCCGGGCACTTCCTCATGTATTAACCACGGATACACGAGCCCTCGAGGAACTCCCTGAACTTCGCGAGTTCCGGGTGTGTTGTCGCCTATCCGGAAGTTACCCCCATTCTGGATGACTCCGGGTTATGCTAGCCGCTGCTGGCGGTGGGATGTCGATCGAGTATTGGGGCCCGGCTTGAGCGCGGCTTCGCCGCGCTCTTTGTTTTTCAAATTCGATGGGTGGATTTTTGCGGAGGTTGAAACCTCCGCCTCCCTCCGATTGCGTCGGCGCGCGACCGCCGGGGAAAGCGCGCCGAGAAGTGGGCCTGCCATGGCCATTCGTTACACCAGAAAGGTCCATGTGGCCGTCGTTCCCTGCTTCGGCCCCGTTCTTTGAAGCAAACGGATCGCGTTTTCGACTTGGAACTTCTTTGCGTCGAGCGCGCCACAGACGGCTGGTGTTCTTTGGTGCAGCTTCATTCGTTTGACAATGTCGCCGGACACGATTCTCACGTGCGTGGTGAGCGGCGGATGCGTCCTGCGAACGGGGTCCACATCCTGGGCCCGGGCAAACTCCCTGATCTGGTCGGCCAATGTCATATATCCTCCTAGCGGCAAGATAGCGCGATTCGATAAGGAAGTCAGCAGTAGGATGTGTACCTATTCTTGCTATTCATCCCACTCGTCCTGTGGTTCTTCGGGCGTGTTCGTTGCGGCAAACGCCGGAGCCGGCGCCGGATCGTCTGCGAACCCGCGAATGCGGGAACTCGGGCAAAGGACAGCTCAACCAATTCGAGAAAAATGATGGACCGCAGTCCTATTGGGCTCGGGACCGGGCGCGCCGCAGAAACGATCAGAAAGCGAAACGGCTACCGATTGTCGGAGCAAAGTTATTGTCGCTCTTATAGGGGACACCGGGGCCATGAGGAATCGCAATCGCCAGACCGCCGCTGACCCAGGAATACGCAACTCCGGCAAAAGAATCGAAGCGCTTCGTGAAGTGATGATCCGCATAAAGCGATCCGAAGTTGAGGGCGCCTGCGCAGGAACTGCGGAAGCCCGCCGCGGCCGAGCAGGCCGGCGGACTACGGAAGTCGTTCTGCCGCTGTTGATACCAGGCGAAAGTGAAGTCGGTTTTGCTGCGGTATGTGTACTTCGCGCCCGTCCACCAGATCTGCACCAGCTTTTCAGAATCAAGATTGTTGTCTTCGACGCCGCTCATGAAATAACCGCCCTGGTCTGAAGCGCCCACGCCCAGCGGGTTCCTGGGGTTATTCTGCCAGATGTATTCGTAGCCGGCGAAAACCTTGAACGGATCCCTCGCATATTTGGCAGAGGCCATCCCAGCATTGTTGTCGGTCACGATGCCATATACGGTGTTGGTCGTGGCGATCAGATTGGGCCCGGTGATTTGGACTGTATTGATGCTGTCCACGGTCGACTGATAGGACGCCGACAAACTCTGCGGCCCCAGCAAGGGGTTCAATACGCTGATCGCCTGGTTGTAATGCTGAAAGACGAGGTCGCCGGACAAGTTGCTGTAGTTTCCGCCGAGGTTGAATCCGTACGCATTGTTATGCGCCGCTTCCGACGTACAGTTCGCCGCGGTCCAGCCTGCGAGGGCCGCGTAGCAGCCGGCAGAACCATCTGCGAATTTATACATTGCACCGAAATGGGCCGGGCCATAGACGAGGCGATACTTCAGGGCGTCGTCCCAACGGGTGTCCTCGGTGTCGCCGCCGCCGGCCATTGTGCCGTTATACCCGATGTAGGAAAAGGCATAGCTGCCGCCGGCCGGATCGTAAAGGAGCATCACGTCGGTGCCGAGAGCGCGCTGACGGCCGAAGGTCAGCGTGCCCAGAAGCCTGGACGATATTCCGGCATAGTATTCGTCATTGAAGGGTTGGCCCGCGCGCGCGCCGTCGATGGCCACAGAATAGCTGGCTCTGGGAAGACCGTTGTTGATGATGTCGGTTTCTGACGCGTTGGCGAGCAGACCGGACTGGGGATTGATGCCAGTTGAAGCGTTGAACACGACGTACCAACCATGTACAAACTCTTCCCTGCCCCTGATGCCAAGACCCGTCTGCTGAAGGTTGTTCGGTGCGATGAGGAATCGATGTTCATAACCGTTCCGGTTGACCAGAGATTCGCCTTCATAGTTGTAGCCGTTCTCAGGCAAGCCGTGGCTGACCCAGCCGACACCGGCGTCATACGCACCGTACAGCGTGATGCCGTGCCAAGTCAGCGCGCAATCGGTGGTGGCGAAATCGTGACCACTTGCGCAGGGGTCGGAGGTTTTCGGCGGCGTCTTACCGTCGCCCGCGGCACTTTGCCCGAACGCCAGCGGCGATGAGAGGAAGAGAAACGCCGCCGCGAGAACCAACTTCTTTTTGTTCACATTGCCTCCAAACAAAACCAACGAAATGCAATCTTTCTTTACGATTTTAAACGAATCATAGTATCGATTTTATACGGTATTTCCATCCGCCAACCATGCGCTCCGATTCGACCTGCGCTCCGGGTGTAGGCTTGCATCATTCCAGGGTGTTGGACCCGGCTTGGAGCAGCCAACATCCAAGGTGAAAATATGGCCCAGGCAGAAGCTCTTTTGACCCCTCGCGAAGCGGCAGCAGAAATCGGCGTCAGCTACGCCACCATCAAGCAATGGATTCTGGCCGGCAAGCTGAAGAGCAAGAAGACCCCCGGCGGGCACCACCGCGTGCCCCAGAGCGCATTGACTCCGCTCATGAATTCCGCTCCGACCGAACCTCGCTTCGAGTCTCGCGAGCGCTTTCGCAACTTGAGTGGGCGCAACCAGTTGGTGGGCAAAATTGTGGAAGTGAAATTCAGCGGCCTGTTGGCCAAAGTCGTCCTGGCCGTGGGCGACCAGCAGATCACCTCAATCATCACCGCCGATGCTGCCCGCGAGATGCAGCTCCGCAAAGGCCAGACTGCGGCGGCTCTCATGAAATCGACGGAAGTGATGATCGTCCGCGTATAACCCTGGCGCCAGCCCCGTGAGCGCGCGAATTTGCACCATGAGATTTGCTGTTCCGGGGCCGTGCAACCAGCTCGCGAGATTTCTCCGAATGCGAGTTCCGGCGGGATCGCCACTGAACCTGCGATTGCCGGATTCGCCGCCCGATAAACGCGCCGGCCGCGAAGGGGGAGCGCGCAAGAAGCTTGACCGGCGGAGTTCGGGGAAATAGACTCGCCTGCTCAGGAGGATTTCATGAAATTGTCGCGGACCTCCGCATGCATCGCATTCTGTTCGGCGATGCTCTTGCTTCTTCAACCAGCACCCGCTGCTCGTGCCCAAAGCGGCGCGAGCCCGGTCAACCTGCTGTCGTGGGGCGCCGGCGTGCTCATCGTGCAAGCGCCGACGTCGTACTCCTCGAGTGGTAATTGGTCGCCGGATGCACTGCTCGACGAGCAGGCCAACACCGGCTGGGCGACCGTCTCAGGCGACCTAACGCCCAAGGTCTTCGTCTTTGAGCTTGCAGCCAGGAGCCAAATCACCAGCCTGGGCTTCGATACCGCCCAGGTGGAAAACCGGGGTCGCGGGGCCAAGGACGTGAAGGTGGAGATTTCCGACAGCAAGGACGGACCCTACACGCTCATTGCCAGCCCGTCTCTGGCGCCAGTGATGGATCACCAGAAGTTCGCGCTGAAAACGCCGGCGACGGGACGATACCTGCGGCTCACGGTACTCAGCAACTGGGGCGATAGCAAGTATATGGAGATCATGGATGTCTACGCTTACGGGAAACTGCTGGCGCAACCGGTGCTGGGGAACAACTCCGGGACGTTTACTTCGGATTACGGAGACTTCCACTTGCAGCAAACCGGCGTCACGGTGAACGGCTGTTATGAGTACAAGGGCGGACTCATAGAAAATGGCGGATTTGACGGCAGGGTGCTCGATTTCACCTGGAGCGAAACCGGGTCCGGCGGATCGCGTCACGGAGGCCCGGCCATGCTGATCTTCGCCGACGACGGCCAGTCGTTTACCGGCTTCTGGTGGAACGCGGGAAACACCTCCGGCACGGGAGGAAAGTGGCGCGGCACGCGGAAGTCGAAGGACGTTGGCTCATGCCCTTATTGGAAACCGGGAACGGGCAACGCGGTCGAGGCGGAGCTGAAGAGCAATGGCAGTGCTCAGCTCTACGGGATTCTGTTTGACATCGATTCCGACCACCTCAAGGACGAATCCAAGCCAACGCTGGATGCGCTGGTGGCCGCTGCCCACGACCAGCCGACGTGGAATTTTTCGATCGAGGGAAACACAGACAACACGGGCAGCGAAGCTCACAACGTGACGCTCTCACTCAACCGCGCCAATTCCGTGAAGGCCTACCTCGTGAACGCAGGCGTGAACGCGAGCCGGTTGACGACGCAGGGATTTGGGTCGAGCCATCCGGTGGCCAGCAACGACACCGCGCTGGGCCGTTCGCAGAACCGGCGAGTGGAGGTCGAAAAGAAATAAGTCGGCGGTTGAGGCGTCCCAGGGGTTTGACGGCGCGACGAGATCTGCTGCCTGCATATTGAAACCAGCAAAAAGCAATTGCGGTCTACTTGGCGTGGCTGGCCGCGGCGGCAAATACGTCGCGGGCGCTGGTCGTGCCCTCGATTCGTTCTGCACCCTCGACGCCGAGCCCGATCCAACCAGAGTTCACGCCGTCGACCATCTCTTCAAAGGCCCACGTGCTCCCCGCGGGAAACCCCATTTGCTCGAGCGCGCCTGCCCAGGCCTGGCGCGGGATGGCCTGCGCCTTGACGTCGCGGCCGAGCGCCTGGCCCAAAGCGGCCGCAAGGTCATCCGCGCTGACCATGGAGCCGAGCTCGATGATGCGCTTTCCGGTCCACTCGGTCGTGAGCAGGCGCGCAACCTCGGCGCCAATGTCCTCGGTTGCAATCATGGGCAGCTTGCGATCCGTTGGCGCGTAAAAGATGGGCAGAGTGCCGCCTTGCGCCGCCTGAAGGCCGAACAGGTAGTTTTCAAAGAATGACCCGGCCCGCACGAACGCCACGGGGAAGGGCTCGCTGCCGAGAGCTTGCTCAAGCAGATGAGTTGAAGTGATAAGCCCCAGGCCGGAAGATTTCTCCGAGCCCATGGACGACAGCACGACGAGCTTGGGCGGCGCAGACTTGGCCAGAGCTTCTTTGTAACTGGCGATGACGGCCTTGGCCTCGCGGAAGTCGCGCGAAGGCGTCTGGATGGGCGGCATCATCAGGTAGGCCCCCTCTACTCCATCGAGCGCCCGCGTCATCGCCGCTGGATCCACCCAGTCTCCCTTGACCAGTTCGACGCCCTTCGCGCTCCATGCGGCAGCCTTTGCCGGGTCACGCACGAGCGCCCGCACCTGCTTGCCTTTGTTTAGAAGATGCCGTGCCGCTGCGCCGCCAACCTTGCCGGTGATACCTGTGATCAGAAACATTCTCGCTGCCCTCCAAACGTGAGATGCAGAATCTGCGGATGGGTCGCACGATTGTGCGCCGAGGGAGCGGGGTGGTTCGGTGCGGGACCGCAAGGATTGCGCGCAGCGTTGCGCAGTGTTCAGTCGGTTTGGAGCAGCCTGTCCAGCTCATCGGGCGGAACGGGCCGGCTAAAGAAGTTCCCCAGGGCTTCGTCGCAATCGTGTTCCCATAAAAACTCGAGATCTTCAGCCGTTTCAACTCCCTGAGCAATGACCCGGAGGTGAAGACTCCGTGCCATGTCGATAAATGCTTCGACGGCAGCCGTTCCACCGGGAACAGTGGTGATCTGCCGGACGAACGCCCGGTCGATCTTGAGCGCTTTGAGGGGCAGTTTCTTCATACTGCTGAGACTGGAGTTGCAGGTGCCGAAATTATCGGCTGATACCTGCACTCCCCTATCTCTTAGAGTTTTGAGGACAAGTGCCGAGCGCTCTGGATGGTACATCAGAACACTTTCGGTCACGTCCAGCTCCAGAAACCCCGGATCCAGGCCAGCGTTGCTGAGGGCCGCAAACAGCGTATCCGGAAAATCTCCACTGTGAAACTGCACACCTGAGACATTGACGGCTATCGTCTTTGCGAGCATACCGGCATCCGCCCAAGTGCGGGCTTGCATGCACGCTTCACCAAAGACCCAGGCACCGATGGGCAGGATCAGGCCGGATTCCTCGGCGATGGGAATGAACTGCGCTGGAGGAATCGCACCGCGCGTGGGATGGTTCCAGCGGGATAGCGCTTCAGCCCCTGTGATGACTCCTGTCCTCAGATCGACCTTGGGCTGGTAGTGCAACGTCAATTCATTCCGTTCCAGGGCTCGCCGCAGACTTTGCTCGATGGATTCGTCCTCAACGGCGGGTACATTCATTTCCTGCCTGAAGAACTGATAGTTCTGACGCCCGTTCCTCTTGGCCTCATACATTGCACTGTCTGCGCTCCTGATGAGCGTCTCCGCATCCGTGCCATCCTCGGGATAGACACTCACACCGATGCTTGCAGTGACGTGAACCTCGACTTGGTCTGGGAGATGCACCTCGGCCACCGCGCGTAAGATTCTGCTTGCGGTGGCGGCGGCATCTTCCGGTTTTTGCAGATCCTGCAACAACAATAGGAATTCATCGCCTCCCTGCCTGCTCACAGTATCTGGGGTGCGCACGCAACTCAATAAGCGCGTGGCCATAGATTTGAGAAACTCGTCGCCGGCCGCATGTCCAAGGGAGTCGTTGATGCGTTTGAAGCCGTCCAGATCCAGGAACAGCACGGCAGCCCGCCCCCCGTGCCGGCGTGCAAGAGAGAGCGCCTGGCCAACTCGATCGCAAAAGAGAAGTCGATTGGGCAAGCCGGTCAGGGCATCATGCTCGGCCAAATGAATCATCTGCTCCGTCTGCGCCCGCGCCACGCTCACGTCGCGAAAAACGATCACGGCTCCAGTAACCTTCCCCTCACGGTCGTGGATAGGGCCAACGGAGTCTTCGATGAAGAGTTCATGACCGTCACGATGGATCAGTACACAATTCGACGGCAGATTCCCCTTCTGGTCTTCCGATGCCGCCTTCGCCATCGGATCCAGGATTGCCTTGCGCGTGGTGGCATCCACGATCCGGAAGGCCTCTGCCAGGGGCCGGCCGACTGCGTCCTTCAGTTGCCATCCCATCATGTCGCCCGCAATGGGATTGAAGAAAGTGATGTTTCCTGACATGTCGGTACAGATCACGGCATCGGCAATGCAATTGAGCGTGGCCTGGGCGCGATCCTTTTCATCGGTCAGGATCTCTTCGTTCGTTGTGCGCTCAACGGCATTACCCAGAGCTCGCATGAGTTTGCGCGGCTCGATCTGGCCCTTGATGAGATAGTCTTGCGCGCCCTCATGAATGGCTTGAATTGCCTTCGGCT
>CAYYKV010000130.1:0-9023 GCA_964468605.1 uncultured Occallatibacter sp.
GGGGAAGTTCGTACGTGAGCATGACCCGCGTGGGCGTGACGTATTCAAAATTGAGCTGCTTGCCGCGCTTTTCTTCGACGAGCTTGAAGATTCCGCCGACGTACTCTTCGTTGGTAAGGATTTTGGCGGTGATGATCGGCTCGCGGATGCTGGCGATACTTTGCGGCTCGGGCCAGCGCGAGGGGTTGTCAACCTCGATCTCTTTTCCGTCCGTGAGGGTGATTTTGTAGCGGACGCCCGGAGCGGTTGTAATCAAGTCGAGCTCGTACTCGCGCTCCAGGCGCTCCTGGATGATCTCCATGTGGAGCAGGCCGAGGAAGCCGCAGCGGAAGCCGAAGCCGAGGGCGACGGAGCTTTCCGGCTCGAAGAAGAAGGACGAATCGTTGAGGCGCAGCTTCTCCAAGGCGTCGCGCAATAGAGTGTGCTCGTGTGCGTCGACTGTGTAGAGGCCGGAAAACACCATCGGTTTGATGTCTTCGAAACCGGGCAAGGCGTGGGCCGCCGGATGAGCATCGTCTGTGACGGTGTCGCCGATTCTTGTGTCGCCGACGTTCTTGATGGTGGCCGCGAAAAATCCAACTTCGCCGGCAATCAGCTCGGCGATTTCGACGGGCTTGGGGCAAAGCACGCCCATGGACTCGATCTCGAACGATTTCGAGTTATACATCATGCGGATGCGCTGGCCCTTGCGCATCGATCCCTGCATCACGCGGACCAGCACGATGACACCGCGGTAGGCATCGAACCATGAGTCGAAGATGAGGGCCTGCAGCGGCGCATCGGGATCGCCCTTGGGCGCAGGGAGCCGGTGGACGATGGCTTCGAGTACCTCGTCGACGCCCTGGCCGGTTTTGGCGCTGACCGGAATTGCATCAGTCGCATCGAGACCGACCGCTTTCTCGATGGCCTCCTGCGTGGCCAGGACGTCAGCCGAGGGCAGGTCGATCTTGTTGATGACCGGAATGATGTCGAGACCATGATGGATGGCAAGATAGGCGTTGGCGAGCGTTTGAGCTTCCACGCCCTGGCTGGCGTCGACGACCAGAAGCGCGCCCTCGCATGACGCCAGCGAGCGCGAGACCTCGTAGCTGAAGTCGACGTGGCCCGGCGTATCGATGAGGTTGAGCTGGTAGGTGTTGCCGTCACGCGCCTTGTACATCATGCGCACGGCGTGCGCTTTGATGGTGATGCCGCGCTCCCGCTCGAGGTCCATATCGTCGAGGATCTGGGCCTGCATCTCGCGCGCGGTCACTGAGCCGGTCAGCTCCAGCAGCCGGTCGCTGAGGGTCGACTTGCCGTGGTCGATGTGCGCGATGATGGCGAAGTTACGAAGGAAACGGGCGTCCATGGGAGGGCTTTCGGAGGGTTGGCTTTAGGAATACGGTGCGCAATTTGCGGCGCCTGCGAAGCGTTTGGCCCTCCATGGCATAGCTTATCATCGGCGTAGTGCTCACTGCGGTCTCACAGTCGCGCGGTTCAAAGCGTCTTTTCGTCGATATGCGTTGGAGTCGATTGCCGACGTCGAGGCTGATGGTGGGAGTGGCGGGACTGGCCTTGTTGCTGGCCGGGTGCACGCCGACGGACCCTACAGGAGCCACGGCAGCACAGCCGAAACAAGCCACCGCGCCGGCATTGCCGGCGGTCGCTCCGGCACAGGCTCCAGCCCCAGCGCCGCCCCCGCCGACAGTTGAAGAGCTGCGTGTCCGCGCGATTATCGCCCAGGCTGAAGCGGCCTATGCACGCGGCACCGCGGACTACCAGAAGGGGATGCTTGCCGAAGCCAAGGTCGAATTCGATCGCGCGGTAGATCTGATGCTGGCGAGCGGAATCGACATCAGGAACACTCCAGAGTTGCAGGACGAGTTCGACAAGATTGTGGACCAGGTGAACGTGCTGGAGATGGAGGCGCTGAAGCAGGGCAACGGCTTTGTGCCCAAAGAGGAGCTGACACCCTCGGAGGCTGCAAGCGACATTACGTTTGCTTCCGATCCAAACCTGGTCGCCAAGGCCACGGCCGATCTGGCGACGACGAAGTCCGATCTTCCGCTGATGGTGAACGACTACGTGGCCACGTACATCAACTTTTTCTCGAACACGCAAAAGGGCCACAACACGCTGCTGCATTCGTTTGAGCGCAGCGGCCACTACAAGACGATGATCCAGCGCATTCTGGCCGACGAGGGCGTGCCGCAGGACCTGATCTACCTTGCGGTTGCCGAGTCGGGCTTCCAGCCGCAGGCGGTCAATCGCCGCTCACGCGCCGGGGGCATGTGGCAGTTCATGCCCGGTCCGTATTACGGCCTCAAGCGCGACTCGTACGTGGATGAGCGTTTTGACCCCGAAAAATCTACACGCGCCTATGCCCGCTACATGAAGTTCCTTTACGACCAGCTCGGCGACTGGTATCTTGCCATGGCTGCCTACGACCATGGCGCCGGCAACATCCAGCACGAAGTGGCCAAGACCGGCTACGCCGACTTCTGGGAGCTCTACAAGCGCAACGAATTGCCACGCGAGACCAGCAACTATGTCCCCGAGATTCTGGCCGCCATTATTATCGCCAACCACCCGGATCAGTACGGCTTTAACGATGTGACTGTCGATCCGCCGATTCTGACCGACACGGTTACGATCAACTATTCGATCGACCTGCGCCTGGTTTCGGACCTCGTGGGCACACCGGTGGATGAAGTGGAAGCCTTGAATCCCAGCCTGCTGCGCATGGTGACCCCGCCCGATGCCTCCTTTGACCTGCACCTTCCCGCCGGCACAGCCACGCTCTTTGACCAGCGCGTGGCCCTGATTCCGGAAGCGAGGCGGAACTCGTGGCGATACCACCCGGTTGTAGCGGGAGACACGCTGGCCTCAGTGGCGCAGGAGTACCGGGTGCCGGAGGCCGAACTTGCGTCTGCCAATCAGCTGCACGAAGGTGACAGCGTCGCAGGGGTCGAGGCCCTCATTGTGCCGGTCCCGCCCGCTGCCGAGCCCTTGGCCAGGACCCGGCTCTACACCGTGCGCCGGGGCGACACGCTGGTCACGATCGCGGACCGATTCGGGGTCTCCTTGAGCCAGTTGCGGCGCTGGAACGCCATACCGTCCGGCATTCGGGTGGCAGCGGGGCGTCGCCTGCACGTGGCTGAGCCTGTGCCCGTCAGCACGTCCACCCGGCGTCGGCGGAGGACAGCCGCGACGGGGTCAAGAATGGGTCCAGAGACAGGACCGCCCGCCCATTCGGGGTCCGAGGCCAAGCCAGGAGGTGCCTCCTCGGCACAAAAGCCGCCTGGCGGTGTGCCCCCAAGGAGCCGTTCCCACTCGGCGAAGACAGGTTCCAGGACAGGGAAGGCCACGGTGCACACGGCGAGTCACAAGTCGACGGGCCCGGCCAAGGGGTCGCAGTAAAAAAATCCACGATAACCTCCATTCCATGCTTGTGTTCTGCTTGTAATTGCTGGCAAGCTAAGGCTACAATCGCTTGCGCGAGCAAAACTGTTTGCCTGCTCTGCGAATAGCGAAACACAAAATGATCAGCGGCAATCCGCTGGAGGCAATGGGATGGATGAAGTTTTGAGGATGTACGCGATGAGTGACGGCGACCCCTTTGGGAAGCCGGGTGACCTGGATCCCGGTCAGGTCGAAGCCTTTGCTGAAGAGGAAGATGAGTTGGAAACTGCCGGCATCCTTACCTCCTCAGATGACGACGAAGTGATCTCCGAAGAGACGGTGATCGCGATTGTTGCGAAGCCCGCAGCCCCGCCCAAGCCCAAAAAGGCTGCGGCCCAAAAGGCCCCCGCCAAGAAGGCGGCGAAGAAGGCTCCAGCGAAGAAAGCCGCCAAGAAGGTAGCCAAGAAGAAGGCTGCCAAGAAGGTGGCGAAGAAGAAAGCTCCGGCGAAGAAAGCCGCCAAAAAGGTAGCCAAGAAGAAGGCTGCCAAGAAGGTGGCGAAGAAGAAAGCTCCGAACAAGAAGGCGGCGAAGAAGGCCGCCAAGAAGGCAAAAAAGGCCGCGAAGAAGAAAAAGGGCAAGAAGTAACACTTGCCTGCCTGCTCTGGCGTTTACGTAAGAGCCGGCTGTATCGCCCAGCGGAAAACTTGTTCTGCGAGTGCGGCCGCTTTTCGCCGTCGGTCGCCAGCAAGATGAGAAGGCCCGGCAACACGCCGGGCCTTTTTGCGTCCATGGCTATCCCAATCCTTTGCGAGAATCAGCCTGCCTGAAGCTGCTTGAAGTGGCCTTTCTGATGGCTGACGTAGTCCTCGATGAGAAAGCGGAGGGAGACAGGTGCATCCTCGCCAACAGTGCACATGACTCCAAGGCGGTCTTCGGGAATCCTATCGACAGCGGCCATCAGGATCTCGTGCTCCGCTTGCCACCAGCGCAACAGCGTTTCCCAAGGCTTGTCGCTGTATCCGTGCGCGGCTACCCACGCATCCTGGGCATATCCGGGACCGGCATACAGGCCATCGATTGTGGCGCGGACGAAGCGCTGGCGGTTGTTGGCCGCTGAGTCCAGGAGATGGCCGACAATCTGCTTTCGAGTCCATCCGCCTGCGCGCCAGGGAACATCGGCAAGCGCGGGCGGAAGCGTAAGGAGCGCAGCCTGCAGCTTCCCAAGCTCGACGCGAAAGTCACGCGCAGTTTGTGTTGGCATAGTCGAGTCCCTTCCCCGTGCCGGGATGTACCGGAGGCGGCAGATGGCCGATGGATTTACCCGGCGGACAAGCCTTAGGGAAGCGCCGCCAACACATCCGAGGCCGCGGTGTTCGGGTTCACTTTGAGCCAAATCTGGGCGATTTTGCCTTTGGGGTCGATGAGGAACGTGTTGCGATTGGCCAGGACCGTGCCGTTAAAGCCACCGAGCGATCCGTAGGCGCTTACGACTGTGTGGTTGGTGTCAGAGAGCAAATGGAACGTGAGCCCATCCTTGGTGCAGAACTGCTGGTGGCTGTCGGTCGAGTCCACACTGACACCAAGAATGACCGCGTTCTTCGCCTCGAACTGCGGCAGCGCGTCCTGAAACTTGTGCGCCTCAATGGTGCAGCCCATGGTCATGTCCCTGGGGTAGAAGTAGAGCACCACCCACTTGCCGCGAAAGCTGTCGAGCGAGATCTGCTCGCCCGTTTGCGAGGGCAATGTAAACGCGGGCGCGGTCTGGCCTACGGCGGGCACGGTGGCATCGTCGGCACGGACGGCGGCGAACGGGAGCGCAGCGGCAATTGCCAGCGCGAAAACGAGAAGAAGCAGCTTTTTCACGAAGAAACCTCCTGAAAGTCGGGGATTGAAGAGCGGGGAATGATGGCCGACGGCCTAAAGATTTCGCCGCTCCATCATTATCAGCGGCGCGCCGCCACAATGGCAATGCCCGCTTCGCTGGCGCGCTTGAGCAGCGCATCGCGATCGAAGAGGAGCGTGCGCCCTGCCTCAATCGAGAGACAGCTTGCTCCGGTGCGGATCATCGTTTCGACGGTCGAAATTCCGATCACCGGCACGTCGAAGCGCATGTCCTGATTGGGCTTGGCGACTTTGACCACGGTCAGCCGGCGGGCAAGGAGCGAAGGCTCGAGCGAGGGATCGACTCGGGCGTCGCCGGGCGCTGATTCATCGAGCGATCCCATCAGCTTTCCCGCGCGCTCAATGGTTGCATCCGTGCCTTCCATTGCCTCAACGGCCACGCAGGCCTGCGCTGCAACAACGACGGTCTGCCCGATGTCGAAGCCGGCGAGGGCCTGCGCCACGCCCAGCCCGTACTCGATGTTAAGGCATTCGTCCGCATCGGGAGCACGGCTGGTCAGCACGCCCTCTTCGGCCAGCAGAGGCTCAAGGAAGGTGGTGGAACTGATCAGCTCGATGCCTTCGTCACTGAGCACCTTGGCCACCGCGCCCAGCAGCGCGTCTGTCGATCGTGTGCGCAGGTTGAGCAGGAGCTTGGCGAGGCGCCAGTCGGGCCGGATGCTGCTGAAGATTTGCTTGTGTTTCACCTGGCCCGCCATCACGGCTTTGGCGACACCTGCCGTTTGGAAAGTCTCGATCAGTCGGGATAATTCGCCCAGCGAGAGCCAATGCACGGTGACGCCAGGGTCCGCCTCGGCGCGGCGGTCGATCTCCGGATCGGTTTCCTCTTTGATTGCGGCTACGACGACTTCCAGGCCCTCCCCCCGCGCCGCGTCGAGGAGAAGAAACGGAAAGCGGCCATTGCCGGCGATGAGGCCCAATTTCATTTCGATTGGCCTCCTTTTGGGGCCACCGTTGGTTGATCCTCGCTGCTTCCGGCGCAAAAGCGCGCGAGCGCTTACTTGATCACTCCGCGCTTGCTGCGCTCGATGAAGCTGACCAGCAGGGCCACATCGTCGCCGTCAAGAGTGCGAATTTTTTCGAGCGCCTGCGTGGTGTTCAGTTTCGCAGCAAGCAACAGGCGGTAAGCCTTTTGCAGTTTTTGCAGCCGCTCGGGCGTGAATCCGCGCCGCTCCAGGCCGATTTTGTTGATCCCGAAGGCGCGATTCTCGCGGCGCGACGAGGTGAGCGAGAACGGGAGCACGTCCTGCGTGACGATGGTGCCACCTCCGATAAACGAATACGCTCCCAGGGTACAGTGCTGGTGGACGGGGCAAAACGCGCCGAGCGTCACGTGGTCCTCAATGGTTACATGGCCAGCGAGCGTGGCGTTATTGGCCAGAATGCAGTGGCTAGCGACCTGGCTGTCGTGCCCGATGTGCACGTAGGCCATGAGAAGATTGCCCGAGCCCAGGAGCGTTATGCCTCCTCCGCCCGTGGTGCCGCGACTGATGGTCACGCATTCGCGAATCGTGTTGCCGTCGCCGATCTCGGTTTTTGTGGCCTCGCCGCCGTACTTCAGGTCCTGTGGCGCCAGGCCGATGGCGCCGAAGGGATAGAAGATGTTGCGCGCGCCGATGCGCGTCCGGCCGTCGAGCACCACATGCGAGATGAGCGTGCACTCTTCGCCGAGCTCGACCTCCGGCCCAATGGTGCAATAGGGGCCGATAGTGCACGAGTTTGGAATGCGCGCACCCTCGGCGACGATCGCGCTGGGATGGATGCTCACGCAGGCTCCGCGGAGGGCGCTGAAGTTTCGGGTGGAGTATCGCCGTGAGCGCGCTGCTCGCGCTCCTTGGTGACCACCGCGCAGGTAAGGGTCGCTTCGCAAGCCAGCTTGCCCTCGACTGTGGCGCTGCCCTGGATGCGCCCCGCACGGCTCCTGAATGCCAGCACATTCACCTCGATCCGGACCTGATCGCCGGGAGTGATGGGCCGGCGGAACTTGGCCTTTTCAATGCCGGTAAAAACCGCCAGCTTTGTGTTGCGATCGGCGATCTCCGACAGCATAATGAGCGCTCCGGCCTGGGCCATCGCCTCCACGACGAGCACGCCGGGCATGATGGGGTAGCCGGGGAAGTGGCCCTGGAAGAACGGCTCGTTCATGGTCACGTTCTTGATGGCGACAAGGCGCTTTTGCGGCTCGAACTCGAGCACGCGGTCGATCAGGAGGAAGGGGTAACGGTGGGGCAGGAAATCCATGATTTCCTGGATGGTGAACGTCATTCTGCGGCTCCTCGGAGCGGTTGTGTGGGCTGCTTTGCGCTCGTTCGGATTATAAATAGGCCTGCGCAGCAGCTTGGCAGGAACTGCGGCCTCACGCCTGGTTCGACTGCGTCCGCTGTCCCTCGAGCCCGCCGGGTTATAGTATCGCTAGCTGCTTCCCCCTCCCCGAAATAGATCGGACCGATATCCATGCCTCACGACGTCTTTATCAGCCATTCCGCGAAAGACAAGGTCACGGCCGACGCGGTCTGTGCGGTGCTGGAGGGAGAGGGCATCCGGTGTTGGATCGCTCCCCGCGACGTGTTGCCCAGCATGGAATGGGGCGAGGCCATCATCGACGCCATTGAAGAGTGCCGGATGATGGTGCTCGTCTTCACAGCTAACGCAAACGCTTCGCCGCAGATTCGCAGGGAGGTCGAACGGGCCGTCAATCATGGCGTCGCCATCCTGCCGGTGCGCATCGAGGACGTCCTTCCCGGCAAGGGGCTCGAGTACTTCATCGGAAACGTTCACTGGCTCGACGCATTGAATCCGCCATTGGAGGCGCATCTCAAAAGCCTTGCGGGGACGATCAAGATTGTGCTGGCGAGGTCTGAGCCGGGCACGCCACCAAAGCCGCTCGAAGAAGAAAAACCGCAGCCCGTCGGTGGTCACCGCGCGGAAGAGCGAACTCCGGAAAAAGGAGGCAGGCGCGAGACTGCGCCCGCCGTGCATCGACTTTGGAGCACCCGCGCGTGGACATGGGCTGCTGGGACCGTTTCGGTTCTCCTGCTCGGCGGAGTCTTTTTCGGAGTGCGCTCCATTTGGGGACCAACGCCGGCAGGGCAACCAGCACCGGTAGGTTCACCCGCGGCCGCTCCGGAGCCGGGCGGCGCGCCGAGTCCCGTTTTCACGCCCTCGCCTTCGGGTGGTCCAGTGGGGCCGGACGCCTCGCCCTTGCCCACTCCTGCGACAACGCCGGGTGCTTCCAGAGCTGCGAAGCCCTCAGGTGCCGCCCCTGGAGCGGCGGGGAACAATGCCACCTTGCAAGATACGATGAGGACCCTTCAGGGCGAACTGAGCGGTATCGGGACAGTGAGCTTTACCGCCTTCAACCGGAACACGGCCAACGGCAGCGCCAGCCAATACGCCGCTGTTAACCGAGTCAGTAACGTCGCGGCCGACCCTGCCCAATGCCGCGTCTCCTACAACTGGACGGTGTGGCGCAACGGCGCGGCCCAGCCCCTTTTCGACAAGGGTTTCTCGATTCTGTTGCATGACGTGACGAGCGTTGCCGTTGAGCCCGTTAGCGAGGTCAACACCGAGGCCAACGCTGCCGGCGGCCATCCCAACCTTGTTCAGACCTCGACCGCTCCACCGATGACGGCGCTTGTCGTACACATGTCGAGCCGGTATAACTATTTTCCCTTCACGAACAGCGTCTCCGCCGGCCGCGCCGCCGAAACCATCACTCAGGCGGTCAAGCTCTGCGGCGG